>JBGAOB010000328.1:0-4862 GCA_044222045.1 Candidatus Eiseniibacteriota bacterium | reverse complement strand
TCGACGGGTTCCGCAGCCGCGTGGCGTACGCGAACCAGAACTACACGCGATTCGGCCTCGATCGCGGCATGTTCTCGGACATGGGCCGCACGTACATTCGCTACGGCGAGCCCTCCGAGGTGCTGCGCCAGGTCGTACCGGCAGGCGACGACGATCTCGCGCGCGTGATCGCCGAGCTGAACGCCGACGAGGACCGCCCGGTGGGCGTGGGGCAGAAGCGTGGGGACCAGCGTGCGTGGGAAGTGTGGGTGTACGAGGGCACGATTCCCGTGCCCGTCGAGGCCGAGCCCGACGACGCGGCCCACGCCCGGCACCGCCGGCGCCTCGTGTTCCTGTTCGTCGACGACCAGGGCATCGGCAACTTCACGCTGCGCTACTCCACCGAGTAGGCCCGCTCCGGCCGCCGCGGCGGAGCGCACCCCCCGGGGCCCGAGTCTCCACTCGCAGGAGCCGGGAATTCGCCACGCGGCGCGTACGGAACTCGCGCCCGGCCCCGGCGGGAGATCGCGATCCTTGACCACCCCGGAGGCGTGGGCCATATTGCGCTCGCGCAGAAATCGACTGCTGGTTTCGCGCTTCTCCGGACGAGGTCTCGTCCGGTGGGAGGCTCTTCACCCATGCGTCTCAATCCTCGTGCGCGCGACGGACGCCGCTCCGGCCCCTTCGTCGCGCATCTTCGTGCGGCGGTCCGCTCGATCGAAGGCATTGGGGGCATCGACACCGGCCCCGGGCCGGTCCGCATGGGGCACCGTCCGGCGCATCCGGCCTTTCGCCACGGCGAATCGCACTCGGATGCGCTTTTCGTTTGCGGGCGTTGGCGTGCGCACGTGCGGTCGGTGCGGACCGTCGCAGTCGACGGTTCCGTCCGCGGCACGAGCGCCTCGTGCATCGCCCCCCACTCCGGCTTCGTGTTCCTGAACGCGCCGGCGACCTCGTCGCCGGCCCCATAGCGAGAGAGAGGAGAATCACATGGCTCTTCGTGTCGGTATCAACGGATTCGGTCGCATCGGCCGACTCGTCGTGCGGGCTTCCAAGCAGCGCAAGGCCCCGATCGACTTCGTGGCGGTGAACGATCTCACCGACGCTCCGACGATGCAGCACCTGCTGAAGTACGACAGCATCCACGGCGTCTGGGCCGAGTGCCCGAGCAAGGTGCCGGGTGAGGGACAGATCAGCGTGGCCGGCGACGTGATGAAGGTGTTCGCCGAGAAGGATCCGTCGAAGCTGCCCTGGAAGGACCTGGGCGTCGACGTCGTGATCGAGGCCACGGGCAAGTTCACGGACAAGGAGAAGGCGGTCGTGCACCTGGCCGCGGGTGCGAAGAACGTGCTCGTGTCGGCGCCGTCGAAGGGTGCGGACCTGACGTTCGTGTTCGGCGTCAACGACCAGTTGTTCGACAAGAACAAGCACACGGTGGTCAGCATCGGCTCGTGCACGACGAACTGTCTCGCGCCGGTGGCGAAGGTGCTGAACGACACGTTCGGCATCGAGCACGGCTTCATGACCACGATCCACGCGTACACGAACGACCAGAACATCCTCGACCTGCCGCACAAGGACCTGCGTCGTGCGCGCGCGGCCGGCCTCAGCATGATCCCCACGTCGACGGGCGCGGCGAAGGCCATCGGCGAGGTGCTGCCGGAGCTGAAGGGCAAGCTCGACGGTCTCGCGGTGCGCGTGCCGACGTGCGACGGGTCGCTCGTGGACCTGGTGGCGAAGCTGAAGAAGCCGGCCGACAAGGCGGCGATCAATGCCGCGATGAAGGCGGCGGCCACCGGCCCGATGAAGGGCGTGCTCGAGTACTGCGAGGATCCGATCGTGTCGATGGACGTCGTCGGCAACCCGGCGAGCAGCGTGTTCGACTCGCTCAGCACCCTGGTGATGGCCGAGACCACGGTGAAGGTGTTCTCGTGGTACGACAACGAATGGGGCTTCTCCAACCGCATGGTGGACGCCCTGCTGCGCATGGCATGAGGGAGTCCGACGTGAGCTTCGCGAAGAAGACGGTCAAGGACGTCGACGTCACCGGACGCCGCGTGTTCATGCGCGTGGACTTCAACGTTCCCACGAAGAACGACGAGGTCACCGACGACACGCGCATCGTCGCGGCGCTGCCGACGATCCGCTACCTGCTGCAGAAGGGAGCCCGCCTCGTGCTGGGCTCCCACCTCGGCCGCCCGAAGGGCGGGCCGGAGCCGAAGTACTCCATGAAGCCGGTGCAGGTGCGCCTGGAGCGCCTGCTGCGCCAGCCGGTGGCGTTCGTCGACGACTGCGTGGGACCTGCCGCGGAAGCGGCGGCGCGCGCGCTCAAGGACAGCGAAGTGCTGCTGCTCGAGAACCTGCGCTTCCATCCCGAGGAAGAGAAGAACGACCCGGCGTTCTGCCGGCAGCTCGCCGCGCTCGGCGAGGTTTACGTGAACGACGCGTTCGGCACGGCGCATCGCGCGCATGCCAGCACCGAGGGCGTGGCGCGGCTGCTGAAGCCGGCGGTGAGCGGGTTCCTGATGCAGAAGGAACTCGACTACCTCGGAAAGGCGCTGGACCAGCCGACGCGACCGTTCGTGGCGATCCTCGGCGGTTCGAAGATCTCGGGCAAGATCGACGTGATCACGCAGCTGCTGGGCAAGGTGGACCGCCTGCTGATCGGCGGCGCCATGATGTTCACGTTCAACAAGGCCAAGGGCATGCCCACCGGCAAGTCGCTGGTCGAGGACGATCGTCTCGACATGGCGAAGCAGGTGCTCGAGCAGGCGAAGGCGAAGGGCGTGGACCTCGTACTGCCCGTGGACTGCATCGCCTCCACGGCGCCCGACGGCAGCGCCCCGGGCCGCGCGATGGCCGTGGGTGCGCTCACCGACGCCGACATGGGCGTGGACATCGGGCCCGGCACGGTGAAGCTGTTCACCGACAAGCTCCGCGACGCGAAGACGGTGGTGTGGAACGGCCCCATGGGCATCTTCGAGGTCCCGGCATTCGCCGAGGGCACGCTCGCGGTGGCGAAGGCGGGAGCCGAAGCCACGGGACGCGGCGCCGTCACGGTGGTGGGCGGCGGTGACTCGGTGGCGGCGATCCAGCAGTCCGGGCTCGCCGAGCAGTTCTCGCACCTGTCGACCGGTGGTGGCGCCTCGCTCGAGTTCCTCGAGGGCAAGGTGCTCCCCGGCGTCGCCGCGCTCGAGGACGCGTGATGGCGGCCCCCTGGCCGCGCCGGCCGCGCCTCATCGCCGGCAACTGGAAGATGCACAAGACGCCCGCCGAGGGCGCCGCGCTCGCGCGTGAGATGGTCGCGATGCGCGGTGGTCCCGGTGCGGCGGCCGCGGCGCGTGCCGCGATCGCGCTGTGTCCTCCGTTCACGGCGCTGGCGGCCGTGGGGGAGGCGCTCGCGGGCAGCGGCCTGCACCTGGGCGCGCAGAACGTGCACGCCGAAACGCACGGGGCGTTCACGGGCGAGATCTCCGGTCCGATGCTCGCGTCGGTCGGTTGTCGCTTCGTGATCGTGGGCCACTCGGAGCGCCGCCAGATCTTCGGCGAGGACGACGCGACGGTGGCGAAGAAGACGCGTGCGGTGCTGCGCGACGGGCTGACCCCCATCGTGTGCGTGGGCGAGACGCTTGCCGAGCGCGAGGCGGGCAAGACCGCCGACGTGCTCGTGCGGCAGATCGCGGCGGTTTACGACGGCCTCGGCGCCGACGTGGCCCGCACCACGGTGGTGGCCTACGAGCCCGTGTGGGCGATCGGCACCGGCAAGGTGGCGACGCCCGACCAGGCGCGCGAGGCGCACCAGGTGATCCGTGCCACGCTCGAGAAGGTGGCGGGCGCGGGCACGGGTGCCGCCGTGGCCATCCTGTACGGCGGCAGCGTGAACGCGGGCAACGCCACGGCGTTGTTCGCGGAGAACGAGGTCGACGGGGCGCTGGTGGGCGGTGCGTCGCTGGAAGCCGCGGGCTTCTGGAAGATCGTGGCCGCCGCCGAGTCCGCCGGCTGATCGGAGGTCCGGAGCCGCGCCGGGAGGGAAACCTCCCGGCGCGGGGTCCGGTCCCGGGTCGACCCGCCGTGCGTCCCGGGAGCCCGGCCCTCCGTCCGGGACGACGCCCGGCCCGCGGCTCCACGCCGGAGACGTCGCGCTCGCGAGGGCCCGCACCGCGTTGACGCCCACGGGGGGCCACTGTTAGTGTGCACGCCCGCTTTCACCCGGACCCTTCCGGGGTGTCGTTCCCATCGGCTCGAGGACGTCATGTACGGCCTGCTTCTGGCGATTCATCTGCTCGTCTGCATCAGCCTGATCTTCGTGGTGCTCGTCCAGTCCGGTAAGGGCGGCGGGCTCGCCGGAGGGGCCTTTGGCGGCGCCACCCAGACCGTCTTCGGCGGCCGCGGGGCGAACGACTTCATCACCCGCGCCACGGTCATCCTGGGCGTCGTGTTCTTCGTGACGTCGGTCTCGCTGGCGCTCCTGACCACGCAGACCTCTTCGCGCCCGCGCAGCCTGCTGCAGGAGCAGGCGCGCAAGGCGGCCTCCGCCCCGGTGACGCCGGCGGCGCCGCAGCAGGCGGCCCCGTCGGGCGGCGCTCCGGCCGGTGGCACCACGCCGACGCAGCCGGCCGCGCCGACCGGCAAGTAGCGTTTCGCGGCCTCGGCCGCACACCCTCGTATCCAGTGCCCGGGTGGTGGAATTGGTAGACACGTACGTTTGAGGGGCGTATGGGGAAACCCGTGCGAGTTCAAATCTCGCCCCGGGCACCACTGCAAGAGCGAACGCCGCGCGACTCCGGTCGCGCGGCGTGTTCGTTTGCGGTCGGCGTCCCCGCGGAACGTCAGGGCAGGATTTCCTTCACGTACCCGTCCATCGTCTCGGCGTCGATGTAGCC
>JBGAOB010000327.1:0-5853 GCA_044222045.1 Candidatus Eiseniibacteriota bacterium | reverse complement strand
CCCTCGAGCAATCAACCGCTGGCCTGGAAGGCAGGATCGAAGTCGACGCAATCAAGAGCGATGGGCGCCGGCGCATCCCTGGCACCTTCCCATCCGGGGTAGTCGTGAGGTTCACGACCAGTAAGGGCAATGCAACATGAGTGACCGCTCTCCCATCGAATGGACCGACGCCACGTGGAACCCGGTCACGGGTTGCACCAAGGTGAGTCCGGGCTGCAAGCACTGCTACGCGCAGACGTTCGCGGAGCGGTTCCGTGGCGTGCCCGGGCATCCGTTCGAACAGGGCTTCGACCTGCGGTTGTGGCCGCAGCGGCTCGAACTGCCGCTGGCCTGGAAGAAGCCCCGGCGCATCTTCGTGAACTCGATGAGCGACCTGTTCCACGAGAAGGTGCCCACGCGCTTCGTCGACTCCGTGTTCCGCACCATGGGCCTCGCGAGCCAGCACCGGTTCCAGCTCCTCACGAAGCGCGCGGATCGCATGGCCGAGTACGTACTGAAGCGCGCCGCACTGCACGGCCCGCTCGAGGCCACGCATCCCAACGTGTGGCTCGGCGTCAGCGTGGAGACTCAGCCCTACGTCACTCGCGCCGAGAAGCTGGCGACGTTGCCGTCCGTGGTGCGCTTCCTGTCGTGCGAACCCCTGCTGGGCCCGCTCGATCTGCGCGGCGTACTGGGCGCGAGCGCCATCAACTGGGTGATCGTGGGCGGTGAAAGTGGCCCGCACGCACGCCCCATGGAAGCCGACTGGGTTCGCGGAATCCGCAAACAGTGCGTCGAAGCGCGTGTGCCGTTCTTCTTCAAGCAGTGGGGCGGCACGCGCAAACACCTGACGGGCCGCATACTCGACCGCCGCACGTGGGATCAGATGCCAGCCCCACAGTCGTCGCGCCGCACGCCACCGCACGCCACCGCCGGCCACGCCGGCGCCTGAGCGCTTCGCACATCGAGGTCAACATGATCGCGACCGACTACGCGCCTACTGCACAAACGCGCACGGTGCTCCACGTCGACATCGACGCCTTCTTCGCCAGCATCGAGCAACAGCTCGACCCGCGGCTCGCGGGCAAGCCGGTGATCGTGGGCGCGGGCGTGATCGCGTCGTGCTCGTACGAGGCGCGGCGCTTCGGGCTGCACGCGGGCATGACGCTGTCCGAAGCGAAGCGCCTGTGCCCGAAGGCCATCATCCTCGACGGGCACGCGCAGACCTACCGCTGCTTCGCCGAGCGCATCTTCGAGCGCTGCCGCGCGCTGTCGCCGTCGGTGGAGACCTACCTCGACGAGGCGTACCTCGAACTCACGGGCACCGAACGGCTGCACGGCGACTTCGAACGCGCGGCGGCCGCGCTGCGGCGCGCGATCCACGACGACTCGGGGCTCACGGTCACGTGCGGCGTGGGGCCCAACCGCATGCTCGCCAAGCTCGTGGGCAAGACGGTCAAACCCGACGGGCTCGCGCGCCTGCGCGAAGAAGACGCGGAGGCGTTCCTGGTGGGCCTGCCCATCGACCGGCTGGCGGGCGTGGGCCGCGCGCACGCGAAGACGCTGCGCTCCATGAACGTGCACACGATCGGGGCGCTGCGCGCGCTGTCGGTGGGCACGCTCGAAGCGCTGTTCGGCGCGCCGGGGCGGCTGCTGTTCGAGCGCTGCCGCGGGCGCGACACGGCGCCGGTCACCGCGCGCGAGATTCCGCTCACGCTGTCGCGCGAGACGTCGTTCCACGAGGACACGGCGGACCCGGCCACGGTCGAGGGCATGCTCGAGTACCTGGTGGGCCGCGCGTGCCGCGCCACGCGCGAACTGGGCCTGCAGGCGCGCACGGTGGCGGTGCGGCTGCGCTACAGCGACGGCGAGGGCGACGAACAGGCGCGCTCGCTGGCGCTGCCCACGGCGGTGGACCCGGTCGTGCTGCAACTGGCGCTCGTGCTGCTGCGCCGGCTGTTCACACGGCGCGTGTCGCTGCACGCGGTGGGCGTGACGCTGTCGAGCTTCACGCGCGAGGCGGGCGAACAGGGCGCGCTGTTCGACGAGCGCGAGGCCGGCCGCCGCGCCGCGCTCTGCGACGCGTTCGACCGCGTGCGCTCCGACTACGGCCACGGCGCGATCGTGTCGGGCCGCGCACTGCGACTGAAGGGCCGCGTGGCCGAGGACCGCTACGGATTCGTGCTGAGGACGCCCTCGCTCACCAAGTGACCGCAATCACGAACATGCCCCGGGGCATGTTGGCATGACGAAACCCTGAACAGGCCGCGCGGCCAGTCGTCGCGGCCGAACCTCACCCCCCTCTCCGAGGACGCCATGGCTCGCTTCAAGGCGTTGATGACCGCGATCTATCCCGCTCCCGACGTGGCGAAGGCGAAGGCGTGGTACGCCGAGGCGTTCGGCGTGCAGCCCTACTTCGACGAGCCGTTCTACGTGGGCTTCGACGTGGGCGGCTTCGAACTGGGACTGGTGCCCAGCGAGGGCGAACTGCACCAGCCGGGCAACCGTGGCGTGATGGCGTACTGGGGCACCGACGACGCGGAGGGCACGTACCGCGCGCTGCTCGCCACGGGTGCGAAGCCGCTCGACCCGGTCAAGGACGTGGGCGGCGGCGTGCGCGTGGGCACGGTCACCGACCCGTGGGGCAACGCGATCGGCGTGATCGAGAACCCGCACTTCAAGAAGGCGTGATGGCTTCGGTCGCGGCGTGACGCCGCGGCCGCGCATCACCGGGCCCGCAGCGCCACGCCCCCGGCGCGCGGCCCGGCGCGCGGTCGCGGCCCACCCCGCGCCGCAGTGCGCCACGCGTCACGTGGTGCGCGGAAGATTGCAGACGGGTTTCGCGAACGCGTTGCGGCTTCCCGAGGTACACGTCCCGGCGGCGCCGGCCACGCTACCCGCTGTGGCGCAGCGGGTTGTCCGAGCCGACTGCAATCTTCCGCGCACAAGGCACTCCCCGGCCGCTCCACCCTTGCCGCCGACCCCGCCGGCGAGGTTTCCCGATGGCGTTCACTCCGCTTCGCGTGCGCTCGCACGGTTCGCTCCTGCTGGGCGTGGCCTCACCCGAGGCGCTGCTCGCGCGCGCGGGCCGAGCTCAGCTACGGCGTGCTCGCACCGACCGACCGCGACAACCTCTACCGCGATCCGCTTCCTCGATGCCGCGCCGGGCGTGCTCGCGCGCGCGCTGCCGGGCGCCGAGCTCACGGCGCGCGCGACGGCGCGCGTCCGCCGCGCGTTCGCGATGGGCGACGACGACGATGCGGCAGCCGGCGACGAATCGCGCGACGCATGCAGGCGAAGCGCGCGATGCCCGCGCGCACCGCACCGCCGCCGCCGGCCGCTGGCCGCCGGCGCCGACGCGCCGGTCACGCTGTACACGCCGCCGCGCCCGCCGTCGGTGCTGCTGCCGGTGGACCGCCGCGGCTGGGCGCAGATGTGCGCTGCTCACCGCTCGCATGCTGGATCCCGACTTCGACCTGGTGCGCGCGGTGGCGGCGCGGCACGCGGGCTACGCACGTGATCGCGGAGTCGGCGGCGCTCGCGGCGGCGCTCGTGGCGGCCGCCGGCGATCGCGGCAGCCGACGAGCGCGCGCACCCGCTGGCGCCGCGGCGGGCTGTGGCTGGGCGTGCGCGGGCTGCCGTTCGAGCGGGCCGATGCTGCGCGAACGGCTGCTGGCGGCGTGGCGGCTGGGCGTGCCGGCGGTGGCCACGGGCGACGTGCTGCTGCTGCACCCGCACGACCACGAGGCGCACCGCGTGGCGGTGACGGCCGCGGCGGGCGAGCTGCTCGACCGCATGTCGCCGGCGTCGTTCGGCGCGCGCGAGGCGTGGCTGGCCTCGCCCGCCGAGTGGGAACGCCGCGTGCGCGCCACGTGCGCGGGCGCGGGCTGCGCCGGTGTCGCCGACGAGCTGCTCGAGAACAACGCGGCGCTCGCCGACCGCGCGCGCTTCGACCTCGAGCGCGGCACGCCGATCTTTCCGCGCGCGCCGCTGGGCGCCAACGCGGCGGGCGAGCCGTGGGCGAGCGCGGCCAAGCTGCGCGCGCTCGCCGACGAGGGCTTCGCGCGCCGCTACCCGGCCACAGGCGGCGGCGCCACGGCGCGCGCGGCGGCCGCGCGGCGCCACGCCCGCGCACGCGAGCGGCTCGAGACCGAGCTGGCGCTGATCGAGCACATGGGCTTCACCGACTACTTCCTGCTCGTGGGCGAGGTCGTGGGCTTCGCGCGCGCGCGCGGCATCCCCACCGTGGGCCGCGGCTCGGGCGCCAGCTCCATCGTGTCGTACGTGCTGGGCGTCACGAACGTGGATCCGATCCGCTACGGGCTCTGCTTCGAGCGCTTCCTGCATCCGCAGCGCCGCGACTGCCCCGACCTCGACGTGGACCTATGCTGGCAGCGCCGCGACGAGGTGATCGAGCACGTGTACCGCACGTACGGCGACGACCGCGTGGCGATGATCTCCACGCACGCCACGCTCGGCGCGCGCTCGGCGTTTCGCGAGGCGGCCAAGGTGCTGGGCGTGCCGCTGCCGCGCGTGAACGCGCTGGCGCGCCGCGTGCCGCGCCACCTGGAGGCGGCGGCCGTCGAGCGGGCGCTGGCGTCGAAGGCGTGGGTACGCTGCTGGGCCACGAGTTCACCGACGCGCGCGCCACCGAGGCGCTGCGGCTGGCGGCGAAGCTCGCGGGCGCGCCGCGCCACCTGAGCGTGCACTGCGGCGGGCTGGTGATCGGCGACCGCGAGCTGACGCACTACCTGCCGCTGGAACGCGCGGCGAAGGGCGTGGTGGTGTCGCAGTTCGAGATGCGCGCGGTCGAGCGCATCGGGCTCGTGAAGATGGACCTGCTCGGCAACCGCGCGATCTCCACGATCGGCGAGTGCGTGGAACTGGTGGCGCGCTGGGGCGAAGCCGCGGCGGCGGGAAGCGACGCGGGCACGATGGCGCACCCGACGGAGGACGCCCGGACGAGTTCTGCCCAGAGCGCGGAGTCCGGCGTGGACGCCCTTTGCCGAGGCACGCTCGGCTCCGCATCGTGCTCCGCCTCGCTCTGTCTCAGCCGCTCCGCCAGTCCCTGGCTCCACCCGGCCGCCTAGCAAGGCATCCACGCCGGACTCCGGTCGTGCTGCCCGCGTCGGGCTCGTGCCCGCCACGCCACGATCGACCCCGCCGCGATCCCCGACGACGACGCGCTCGCCGCGCGGGCCATCGCGACGGGCGACACATGAACTGTTTCCGTGGTCGCCAGCCTCGGCTACCTGGTGCGCACACCCATCGCTGCCGCTGCGGCCACGCTCGACGCACGGTGGCCGCCGTCGCGCTGGTGCGGCGGGCCGCCGAGTCCGGCATGAAGGAGGCGTTCGCGCGCCGCCGCCGCGGGCTCGAGCCCGTCACGGTGCCGCACCCGCGGCTCGAAGCCACGCTCGCCGACACGTACGGCACGCTGCTCTACGAGGAAGACGTGATGCGCGTGGCCGCCGCGTTCTGCGGGCTGCCGCTGGCCGAGGGCGAGGTGCTGCGCCGCGCCATCGCCGGCGCGCGCGGCGACGAGGAGTTCCGCTTCCTGCAGCGCGGCTTCGTGACGCAGGCGCTGCGCTCGGGCGTGAGCGAGCCCGAGGCGCTCGGCGTGTGGCGCGAGCTCACGCGCTTCGCGGCGTACGCGTTCTGCAAGGCGCACGCGGCGGGCTACGGGCGGCTCGGCTGGGAGTGCGCGGCGCTGAAGACCCGCTTTCCCGCCGCGTGGGCCGTGGGCATCCTCAATCACCACGCCGGCATGTACCCCACGTGGGTGCACGTGGAGGACCTGCGTCGTGGCGTGCGCGGCGGCCGATCACGCCGTCGCGCCGGCCCCGACGAGCGGCCCGCGTTCGCGAACCCCGG
>JBGAOB010000007.1:0-40859 GCA_044222045.1 Candidatus Eiseniibacteriota bacterium | reverse complement strand
AGCGCGAAGAGGAGGACATCGTCATGACGAAGGGTTCGGGGAAACGGGCGTCCGTGCCCCTGGCGGTCGGGCTCGCATCGGTGCTGGTGCTGTCGGCGCTGGCCGGCGCGGGGACCGGGCGGGACGCGGTCGCGGGCGGCGCGACGGACGAGGCGGACGCCGAGGCGGTTCACCTCGGTCCCGGGCAGCGATCGATGGTCGCCGAGTGCTTCGCCGGCATCGGTTCCGCGACGATCGACGTGCAGGGCGCGGACTCGGGCCGCGTGGAGGTCCTGATCGTCACGGCGGAGGGCGACACGGCGGGCCGGCACGTGAACACCCAGGGCGAGTTCCGGGTGGCCTGGTTGGTGTTGCCCGGTGACTGCTATCGCGTGCTGGTCACGAACCAGGGCTCTCGGGCGGTCATGCTGCGGCTCGGCGGCGACGCCGAGCTCGTGCAGCGGGCTTCGCGGCCCGCGGATTCTACCGGCGGCCGGACATCGTGAACGCGGCCCACGCGGACGGCGCGGCCCACCGAGGGTCGCGCCGGACGCGCCGCTTGGCGTCGCGAAGCGCTAGGACGGCATCGGGCGTACGCGCGGAGCGCAGCGCCGGGGCGAGGCGCTCGAACAGTCCGCCCATCAGTTCGGCCGTTGCGTCGTCGGGCACCGACCAGAGCGCGGAAATCACGCGCTGTGCGCCGGCGGCAAGGAAGCCGCGCGAGAGCGCGAACACACCCTCGCCCGCGATGCGCCGGCCGCCGTTCGTCTCGCAGGCGGAAAGCACCACGAGGGAGGCATCGAGCGTGAGATCGGGCAACTCGTACGACTGGAGCCGGCCGTCGTCGTCGGGGCGACGCGAGCTCGTTCCCCGCGCGAGGACCAGGCCAGCGAGCAGCTCGCTCTCGTCCCCCGAGGCGAACCCGTGGGTCGCCAGGTGGACGAGCGCGTGCCCGGGGAGAGCCTCTCGAAGTGCCGCCTCCGTGGCGCGCGTACCGGAAAGCGTGTCCACGTTGGCGGCTCCCAGCGCGCTGCGGAGCCGTTCCGCTTCGACCCGCGTGCCCGGGAGCGGCCTCCACACGACAGCTCGGTCGGCCTGGGAGGTGTCCCGGTATTCGACGTCGTACAGCGACAGCGCAAGGCGGCCATCGCGATGAGGCCCGCGCGGACGATCGTCGAACACGAGCAGCGTGCTCGCCGAGGGCGCGACCCGCAATGCGGGACCGTCGTCGAGCCAGTAGCGGCGCGCGGACGCCGTCGCGCCGGTGTCCAGGACGAGCGCTTCGAACGGCAGACTCGCGAGGCCGCCGTCCGGGATCACGACGGCCGTACGCGCATGGCGAATCCGGCGCCAGGTCGTGGCCGGAACGAGGGCTTCGAACAGGAGTTTCAGTCGCGCATCGGTCGGAACGATCGCCGCGTCGGTGCGCACGCGCGAGAATCCGCGGGTGTCCCCTTCCCCTCGCGCCAGCGCGGCGAGCAGGCCGGTTCCCGGCGGAGTCCCTTCGAGGATTGCGGAGAGGCGTGCCTCATCGAGCGGGCCGGGTCGAACTCCGAGTGCACGCGCGGCCGTCTCGGCCAACCGGAGCGTGTCGAGTCGCGGTTGCCGATCGCCGGGCAGGAACGAGAAGAGCCACGACCCCCGCGCATTCGCGTGATAGACGAGCACCGGCTCGCCGAGGCGCCGGGCGTGAGCGAGGACCGCGCTCGTGCCCACGGTCGAGCGCGAGCGCGCGAGGGCGTCGCGCCATCCGGGGCGACCCATGCGGACGGCGTCTCGCACACGGGCATACTCGAGCACGAGACTGTCCCGACGCGCCGCGAGGGCCGATCGACGCTCGAACTGGACGCTTTCGGACAACATCGACCCGCTCCCTTCCGAGTCGAGCCGCGCCTGGAGACCGGTGAGTTGCTGGCGCAGCGTGTCGAGTCGCGCGACGAGCGGCTCGGCGGCCCGGTCGTCCGTGCCCCCGAGCGCGCGGGGAGCAGCGAGATTCTCCAGCAGGACGCGGCTTCGGCCGCGCTCGTGAGTCTGGAAGGCCCGGTCGAGGTCGCCGACCGCGATGGCGCGATCGAATACGCGGTCGAACATCGGGAGCGCACGCCGAAGGAACTGCACCCGACTGGCATCCCCCCCACGCGTGAGCCGCAGCTCGTCGACGACCGGGAGGGCGCTTGCCATCCATCGATCGAACGCGCCCGTGTCGCCGCGCGCTTCGGCGACACCGGCGAGAGCCGCGAATGCCGCGAGCCTCGTGTCGGGGGCGAGGGGGCTTCGCCCGAGGATGCGCAGCACGGCGCCCGCGTGGATTTCCACGTCGCGCAGCGAACCCGCCCCTTCGGCGATCGCGCATCGCGCGAGGAGCTCGTGGCTTTCGGCGAGTACACGGGAGTCCGCGGGAAGGCGCCGTTCGCGAAGCGCCAGGGATCGGCGGGCCAGCGAGTCGGCGGCCACCACGCGGCCGCGCCCGAGCATCAGCTCGGCGAGTGCGTGCATGGCACCCGCCAGCGGGAGTGGGCTGCCCTGCGAGTCGGCTCGGGCTGTCGTGACGGCTTCCCGCAGGAGTCGTTCGGCGTCCTCCTCCCGCCCGACCTGCCGGAGGCAGTCCGCGGCTTGTTGCAGGCAGACCACGAGTTCGGGGGCTCCGGGTGGCCAGGCGCGCCGCGCACGCTCGACGGCCTCGAGATACCCGGGCGCCGCCTCCCGCGACCGCCCCTGGTGCTGCAGGGCCTCCGACACGTTCAAGACAGCCGTCGCGACGCGACGGGGGTCGTTCTGCTCGAGAGGACGGGACAGCTCCAACGCCTCGCGCAGGAGCGGTTCGGCGAGATCCCAACGCTCCTGATCGCGATAGAGGCCGGCCATGAGATTGAGCGCGTTGGGTCGCCAGGCCGGATCGGCGACTCCGCGTTCGGCGATCTCGAGCGCGGCCCGAAAGTCGGCTTCGGCCTCGGCGAGGCGACCCAGCTCGCGTCGGGCTTCGCCGCGCGCGGTGAGGGCGTCGAACACGTGGGGCGACTGCTCCACGTCGCCGGTGTTCATGCCCGAAAGCGCTGCGGTGGCCGACGCATCGGCGTCGACGTAGTCACCGAGATCGAACGAGAGCCGACCTCTCGCTGCGCGTGCGAGTGCGCCGTAGAGCCGAGCGCTCGGATCGGAGATGGCGGCGAACAGGACCGTTGCCGAATCGGCGTGCGGCAGGCCGGTGGCGGGTCGGTGGGTTGCCACGGCGAGCCGGGCGAGCTGGAGGTGATCGAATCCGAGATCGAAGGCCGTGGCGCCGGGATCTCGTCGCCGCCACCGGTGCGCGAGCTCGAGCAGCGAATCCTCGGCCGCCATCGCGCCCGGATGGGGCAAGTCGTGAAAGGTTCGCCCGAGGCTGTCCAGTCGATCGGCGATGTTCGACGGCGACGCGCCCGCCACGAAACGGTGGTCCGCGGCGCGCGCGAAGCCCGCAGCAGCCTCGGCGACCGCTCCGCGTCCACGATCGGTGGAGGCACGGGCCTCGATCCGGCGCGCCTCCTCGAACGCCTGTGGGCGCCTGTCGCTCGTCAGCGCGGTTGCCGAACTCGCGAGGAAGGTCGCGCCGAGCGTGCCCGGCAACAGGCGCAGGAGGAGGCTCCGAACCAGTCGGCGCCACGGAGCGCGCTTCGAGTCTTGGTCGTTTTGGCGCGGGTGGGACATGCTCCGTCTCGGGTTGCCGTCGTCCGGGTACTCGTCGCACCGTCGGGGATGTGTCGCACTATGGCCGAAGCACGAAGGGAGGGGAACGGATGATCGGACGGTTTCGGGCAGGCGGGCTGCCGGCCGCACGTCTGTGGGCAGGCTTGCTTGCGCTCCAGTTCGGAGCGGCCGCCGCCTGCGCGTGGGCCGGAACGCCAGATCCGCGGACGCCCCCCCCGACGGCCCGGTTCGTCCTTCAGATCGGAGTCGAGCACTACCGTTGGGTGCCCCGACTTCCGGGGCCGATCGCGGACGTGCGCGATCTGCGCGAAGTCCTGCTGCGCCACTACGGATTCCAGCCGGGCGACTTCCGTACGCTGGCCGATTCTCAGGCCACTCGAGAGGGCATCCTCTCGGCGATTCGCGAACAACTCGTGGAGAACGCCCGGCGCCATCCCGGCGCGCTCTGCGTGCTCCAGTACAGCGGGCACGGCTCGCGCGCCGTGGATCTCGACCACGAACCGTGGGAGCCCGATGGCTACGACGAAACCCTCGTCCCCTGGGACGGGCGTGATCCGGAAGGGCTGATCCCGGACGTCGTCGATGACGAGTTGGCGGACGCGCTCGCCGAGTTGCGTCGGTACACGACGCGCGTCGTGCTGATCTTCGACGCCTGCAACGCGGGAACGTTGACGCGCGGGCTCTCGACGGGCCGGGTCCAGAATGGCCTGCCGCCGTCGCGCGCGACGGTCCATCCGCACGGCGGCCGGGCGGACGAGGACTCGATGGGGGTCGCGTTGTTCGCGGCTCCGCCGGGCCAGCGATCGTGGGTCGAGGACATCGGCGGGGAGTTCCGCAGCGTCTTCAGCTACCAGCTCGCTCGCGTGCTCGAGACCGCCTCCTCGCGGACGACCTACACGCAGGTCCTCGAGCGCGTGGGAGGGGCGATCCGGGCGCGATACCAGTCACAGGTCCCACTCGGCGAGGGCCCGCTGGATCAGCCTGTGCTCGGGGGCTCGGCCAGCGACGATGGGGCGGATCTGGCCGTGCGGAGCGAGGGACGCGGTCTGCTGCGCGTCGAGGCCGGCCTCCTGCAGGGCGTGACGCTGGGAGCCGTGCTCGCGATCCGCGGCCCGCGAGCGGTCTCCGCGATCGATGATTCCGTTCTCACCGAGGGCCTCGTCGTTCAGGTGACCCCGTCGGACTGCCGCATCCGAGTGGACGAGTCGGCCGCGATCCCAGATGGAGCACGCGCCTTCGTGCGTCGGCCGGGTGTGGGGTATGAGCCGGTACGTTTCGTATGGGAGGCGTCAGACAGTGTGTCGGCGTTCGCGCGCGCACGGCTGCGGGATCGGTTCAAGGGCGACCCGCTGCTCGACCTGGTGGACGCGCCATCGGGGGGCGGCGCAGCCCCGGCGCTCGGCGTGATCGCGGCGACTTCGCAGGCACCTGGCGACGAGCGCGCGACATCCCCGCCGCGCGGTCCGAGCGTCGCGATCATCCTGGACGGAGGCGTCGTGGCACTCGATCGCGTGTTCCTCGCCAACAGCGAAGCGGGCGTGGACAGCCTCGAGATGGCGTTGCGCCGCGTGGCGTTGGCAGAGAACGTCCGCCGACTCGGAACCACGGGACCGTCCTTCGCGGATGGTGTCGACTTCTCGCTGGTCGTGGAGCATCGCCGGCCACGCGGTGGAGTCGCCTCGGACACGCTGCGCCCGGGTGGGTCACCGACGTCGCTGCAGATCGGAGACCGCGTGCGAGCCCTGATCGCGAATCACTCGGGGCATCGCGTATGCGTGGCGGTGTTGCACGTCGGGCCCGATCGCGTGTGCGACGTGCTCGAGCCCGAAGGCGCGGTGAGCGTGTCGGTGGAGCCCGGCAGCACCTTCGTTGCCCCCGACTGGTGGAGCGTGGACCCTCCACTCGGGGTCGATCACCTGAAGCTCGTCGTGACCGATCACCCGGTGGACCTGTCCGGGGTGTCGAAGCCCGTGCGCACGCGCGGACCAGGTCCGGGTTTCGGCGGATCGCTCGGACGCGTGCTCTGGGCCGCGGGTGCGCAGCCAACGCGCGGCACCGCCGGGCCATTGACCTGGGCCGTCCTCGACCTGCCACTCCTCATCACGTCGTCGCCCGATCCCTAGCCCGAGATCCGCTCCACCACCACCTCCGCCGCCGCTCCCGCTCCGTCCTCCGCGCGGATCGCTTCGCCGAGCGCGGCCGCGCGCGCGGCCATCGTGCCGTCGGCGAGCACGGCGCGCAGCGTGCGCGCCATCGCGCCGGCATCCGCGCGCTCGCGGCCGATCGAGCGCGCCACGCCCAGCTGCTCGCAGCGCCGCGCATTGTCGGGCTGGTCGTGGCTCCACGGCACGATCACGTGCGGCCGGCCTGCTCGCAGCGCCTGCGCGGTGGTGCCGATGCCCCCCTGGTGGACGACCGCCGCGGCGCGCGGGAACAGCATCGAGTAGGGCGCCCAGCCGGTCACGCACACGTCCGGGTGCGTTTCGCGCGGAGCGTTCCCGTGCCGCTCGCCGGTCAGCAGCACGGCGCGCACGCCCAGCTCGCGCGCGGCGCGGAACGCGTGCTCGTAGAACGCGCCGGCCACCCACACGGCGGCCGAGCCCAGCGTGAACACCACCGGCGGCGGCCCCGCCTCGAGGAACGCGCGCAGCTCCACCGGCAGCTCGCGCGGCCCGGGCGCGTGGTCGAAGTACGCGAAGCCGGTCTGGCGCGTGTGCGCGGACCAGTCGCCCGGGTCGGGCGCGAAGTGGCGCGAGAACATCGCCAGGTGCGCGGCGGCGCCGGCGTCGGCATCGAAGATCGGGTGCGCGAACCGCGGCGACACGCCGAGCGTGCGCCGGAGCCGCGCCACGGGCGCGAACCAGTGGCGCGTGGCCGCGCGCGCCAGGCCCAGCAGCACACGCGCGACGGCAGGGTGCGCGCGCAGCGCGGCCGACAGCAGCGGCCGCCCGGGCGACAGCGGCGGGTCGTTGGCCGAGAACATCGCGAGCGGCTGCAGCGTGGCCGCCACGCGCGGCAGGCCGAGCGACTCGGCCACCGGCGCGGCGCCCAGCACGAGCGTGCTGTGCACGATCGCGCTCGCGCCCTCGCACGCGCGCAGCAACTCGGGCCCCGCCGCTTCGACATACGGCGCCACCATGTGGCGGTAGATCCACTCCGAACCGCCGCGCAGGTGCATGGCGCCCTGCATGGCCGCGGCGTCGTGCTCCCAGCGCGCGATGTCGGGCGACAGGGGCGCGAACGCCCGCCCGAGCGACTCCACGCGCGGCCGGTAGCTCTCGCTCGCGGCCACCACGGGCACGTGCCCGCGGGCGGCGAGCGCTTCGCCGAGCGCGAGGAACGGATGCAGGTCGCCGAGCGAGCCGAACGTGGCGAGGACGATGCGGGCCAGCGGGGTCTCCGGGTGCGAGGGGAACGGGCGGGTTCGATCGCGGCGCGGCCGGGCTTTGCATGCGCGGGGCGGCGGGCGGAAGCTGCGCGCGAGTTCTCCCACACCTTCGCCCGAGGAGGCGATCATGCCGCAGACGCCACACATCGAGAAACATTTCACCGCCGGCGAGTCCGTGCGCGACGCGGTCATCGGCATGTCGGACGGGCTCACGGTGCCGTTCGCGCTGGCCGCGGGTCTTTCGGGGGCCGTCGCCAGCACCGGCATCATTCTGACCGCAGGGCTCGCCGAGATCGCCGCGGGTTCGATCGCGATGGGATTGGGCGGTTACCTGGCGGCCAAGAGCGACGCCGACCATTACGCCAGCGAGCGCCGGCGCGAGGAACTCGAGATCGTGCAGAAGACCGAGTTCGAGCGCGAAGAGGTGCGGGAGATCTTCCGCACGTACGGCGTGGACGACGTGGCCAGCGCGCCGGTGGTCGCGGCGCTCGAGGCGAAGCCGAAGGCGTGGGTGGACTTCATGATGCGGTTCGAGCTGGGGCTGGAGGAGCCCGATCCGCGGCGCGCGCTGACGAGCGCGCTGACGATCGCGTTCGCCTACATCGCGGGCGGTCTCGTGCCGCTGGCGCCGTACTTCTTCGTGCCGGAGGCGCCGCGCGCGCTCGGCGTGTCGGTGGGCTTCACGCTGGTGGCGCTGCTCGTGTTCGGCTTCCTGAAGGGACGCTTCACCGGCGCGAACCCGGTGAAGAGCGGCTTCCAGACGATGCTCGTGGGCGGGCTCGCGGCGGGGGCCGCGTTCGGGCTGGCGAAGCTGCTCGGCTGACGCGCGGAGGCGGGCCGGGAGCGCCCCGGCGGCGCACCGGCAGTCTTCTGCCCGGCAGCGTGTTGCGGGCTCGCACCCGGCGGGGCCCGGTGCCTGAGCCGCCGGCGCCGCGTTTCCGGTATCGGGGGGCGAGTCCCACCTGCCGTGCGGGCTCCGGAACCGGCTCGACCGCTCCGCGCCGGCCGACACCCACGCCCCGGGAGACCCGCATGTCCACCTGCACCACCACGCCCGCGAGCCGCCACGTAACCCGAGTCGCGCTCGTCGCACTGCTCGCGGCGTTGCTCGCCCACCCCGGCGCCGCGCATGCCGACGTCCCCGACGACGCGCCGTACTTCGCTCCGTCGGCCCGGAGCGCCGCGCGCGTTTCCGCCTCGCGCAGCGAGCCGCAGGCGCCGCTCGGCTCGGCCAGCACGATGGCCGTCACCTACGACGCGATCGGCGGCGACGACGTGCGGGTGGCCACGCACGCCGACATGACCACGGGCGGCTCGTACGCGCTCGACGTGGACGACGCCACGGGCGACCTGTACGCGGCCGTGGTGGTGGACGCGGATCCGGGCGCCACGGTCGACAACGAGATCCAGGTCTACCGCTCCACGGACGGCGGCCTGCACTGGGCCTCGTACGGCACGCTCGGCAGCGCCGTGGCCGGAGTCCAGTACCGCAACGCGACGCTGCACGTGGGCGAAGGCACGGTGGACAACGTGTACGTGGCGTACGCGTACTCGTCGCCGGGCGTGAACTCCGTGATCCGCGTGGCGTACAAGCCGCTCGCCTCGCCGGCGGCCGCGTGGACGGAAGTCACCGCGCTCGCCTCCGCCGGCGTGGCGTTCGGTTCCCCTTCGCTGCACTCCTCCGAGCAGTCCGAGGCCAGCTACCGGCTCTTCCTCGCCGCCGTCGGCGCCGACGGCAACGGCGACGACATCTGGGTGACGCGTTCCATCAACTTCGGCGTGACATGGGATGCGGGCTTCGAGATCGCGAGCCTGGCCAGCTCGGATCGCCGCTACGCCTCGCCGGCGATCCGCTACGGACGGAGCGGCATCGTGCACTGCACGTATTCGTTCCTGCCCGACGTGAGCACGGGGCTCGACTTCGCGGTCCGCTATCGCCGCGCGCTCAACTTCATGGCCGCGACCACCGACTGGCAGCCCGTCGTCGCGGTCACCTCCAACGCGGACGGCGTGGACCAGTACTCGTCGGACGTGGCGGCCTCGCCGGTGTCGGGCAACGCGCTGCTCACGTGGCACCGCGTGGACGTCGCGTCGACCCTGCGCCTCACGGCGATCGTGCGGCAGTCGAGCGACGACGGTGCGACGTGGCCGTCGGCCACGGACGCGGACCTGCCCACGTACCTGCCGCAGGCGCTCGCGAGCGACGCGTCGGGCAACTTCGTGCTGCTCGGGCACGGCGACTTCTTCGGCTCGTACGGTCTCTCGCGATCGGCGGCCGCCACGCCGCGCGACTTCTCACCGATCGGCGTGGCCGCCGACCGGATCTACTCGCAGGGCACGCTCACGACCTACGCGGACGCGGCGCTGGCGATCGACCCGACGCGCGGCCAGCGCGCCGCGATGCTGTGGACGCGTGCCGATCCGAGCATCGCGGACACGCTGTTCTTCGACGCCGAGTGGCTGCGCGACGCCGGGCGGCCGAACGTCGCGCCGGGATTCCCGATCGCGTTGGCGCAGGCGGCCACGTCGGCGCCCGCGATCGTGGAGCTCGACGGCGACCCGCGGCGCGAGATCGCGTACACGTCGTCGCTCGGCGACGTGGTGGTGCGCAACCACGACGGTTCGCTGGTGCCCGGCTGGCCCGTGAACGTGCAGACCTCGGGCACCGACATGCCGGTGGCCGTGGGCGACCTCGACGGCGACGGACACGACGAGGTGGTGGCCGGCACCGCGGGGGGGCTGGTCTACGCGTTCCGTGGCGACGGCACGCTGCTTCCGGGCTTTCCGTATTCGATGGGCGTCGTCGCCAAGGCCTGGGTGTCGCTCGGGCGTTTCGACGACCCGCGCCGCCTGCAGATCGTGGCGACGTGCGGCGCACGCTGCTCATCGGCGCCGACGGCGTGCAGGTGGGCACCACCGATCAGCACGGTGTCCCCGATCGCGGGTCCCGCCGCGATCGGCGACGTGGACCACGACGGCGATCGCGAGATCGTGATCCTGCAGGACGGCTACATGGACGTGTTCCGCACCGACGGCGGCGTGCAGGCGTTTCGCGTGCTGACGGGCAAGACGTTCAGCGCCCCGCCCGCACTCGCGGATCTCGACGTGGACGGCGACCTCGAGATCCTCGCGGCCACCGACCAGGGCGACCTGTACGTGATGCGGCCCGACGGCAGCGACCTGGCCGGGTGGCCGAGCACCGCGTCCGCGGGCGAGATCCTGAACAGCCCGATCGCCGCGAACACGCTGGGCACGAACGAGCCCGAGGTGTACTGGACGGAGCGCGGGCCCGCCACGCCGCGGCTGCAGGGGCGCTCGTGGCAGAACGCGGCGCTCGTGGGCTTCCCGGTCACGCACACCGACGGCTGGCTCACGTACGCCTCGCCCGTGGTGGACTTCAACGTCGGCAGCCCCGACCTGTTCCTGGCGGGGCGCGACTCGCAGGCGTGGTCGTGGAACAACTTCGGCGTACCGAACACGGGCTGGCCCAAGGCGCTCGGTACGCAGATCCAGCTGCCGGTCGCCACCGGCGACGTGAACGAGGACGGCCTGCTCGACGTGGTCGTGCTGGGCTCGACGATGACCGTGATCGAGACGCACGCACCGATCGAACGGCTGTCGCCGCGCAGCGTGTGGCCGATGTACGGCTACGACCCTCAGCGGCAGTTCTGCCTGGCGTGCGACGTGGTGGACCAGGTGACGGGTGCGCCGGCCGCGGGTGCCCCCGCGCGGTTGTCGCTGCGCGTGGACGGCAACCCGGGCCGCCGTTTCCGCTTCGCGTTCGCGCTGCCGATGGCGGGTCCGGCGCAACTCGACGTGTACGACGTGTCGGGGCGTCGCGTCGCGTCGGTGTTCAAGTCGGAGCGCGACGCCGGCGAGCAGCGCGTGGAGTGGGCCGCGCGCGACGACCGGGGCGAGCCGGTGGCGGCGGGCGTCTACTACGCGCGGCTGACCGGCGTGGTGGACGGCGCGCGCGCCGACGTGGTGCGCAAGCTGACGCTGCTGCCCTGAGGCCGGCGCGGGCCCCGGCGAGCGGCCAGGGCCCGCGCGGTCAGCGCAGCGGGCGGTAGAGGCCGCGCACCAGCGACAGGTCGCAGAGCGCCGCGTGGATCTCGCCGGAGGTGTCGCGGCGGAAACGGCCCTCGGAGTCGAGCGTCACCAGCAGGTCGCGTCCGCCGAGGTCGAGCTTCACGAAGTCCACGGCGTTCAACCGGCGCTCGAAGTTCTCGAGCAGCATCAGATACGCGTGCTCGTCGAGCAGCCCGTATTCGTGCGCGGTGAGCGCGTCGAGCACCAGGTTCAGCTCGATCGTGCCGCCGCTGCGCCGGGGCACGCCGTCGCGGCCCAGCCGCACCATGTACTCGTCGTCGCTGATGCTGCCCACCGGCAGACCGCGGGCCGCGAGTCGCTCGCGCGCGTGCGCGAGCGCCGCCTCGCGGTCGGGCGCGGCGACGAGCCCTTCCTCGCAGAGCCGCTCCAGGCAGCGCGTGTGCTCGGGCACGGCCCCGGACGTCTCCGCCGGGCCCGTGAACGTGTCCCAGATCACGTAGTAGTCGTGGTCGGGGCTCAGCACCGGCTCGGGCGGCACGTCGGGCGTGAGCAGCGCCGCGTGCTCGGCGAAGCGCCGCGGATCGCGCAGCCGCTGCACCTTGAGCGAGTGGTGCGCGGTCTGGTACACGGCGCGCGGGCGCGTGGTGGGCACGCCCATCTCGCGCAGCCGCTCGGCGATCGCGATCTCCTCGAACGGGCTGTTGTGCCCGGCCTCGCGGATCGCCTTGCCCCGCGGCGTGAGCGGGTCGGCGTGCGGCCGCAGCCCCACGCGCGAGCGGCGGTACACCACGTCCACGTCGTCGCGCGTGCGCGTGCGGTAGACCTCGTTGCCGATCGACAGCTTGATGCGCGGCGTGCGCCGCCAGCGGTCGGGCAGGAAGTAGTCGAACAGGCTGCTCTCGCGGCCCACCACCCACAACCGGCCGCCGTCGGGAGCCCGACCGTAGACGTAGTCCACGCCGAACAGCCGCAGCGGCCGCAGGTGCGAGCGCCCGGCGTCGGGCGGCGAACTCGGCGGGCGGCTCTGCAGCCGCCAGTACTCCTGCTGGCGGCGCGAGCGGAACGCCTGCTGGTGCTCCACCGTGCGCTGCAGCAGTTCGAAGTCGACGAGTGCGTACGCGAGCTGGCCGTGCCGCCGCAGCAGGCCGCCGCCCGGGCACGGACGCAGGATGAAGTGTTTGGGCTTGTTGTCGAGCACGCGGAAGCCTCGCTCGGACATCTCGCGCACCACGCGCGGCGTGAGCGCGCGGAACTCGTTCTCGTCCAGCAGGCCGGTGCTCCACGCTTCCTCGGCGTCGATCCCGTCGACCCAGCCGTACAGCACGACGTAGATGCGCTTGATGTCGAGCTCGATCGCCTTGACCTCGTCGTCCTGGTCGTCGGCGAGCAGCAGCCGGTGCGTGCTGAAGCTGCTGTGCGTGCGCCCGAGCTGCCACAGGTCGAACTCCTCGGGCGGCGCGTAGATCGCGAGCGGGCGCTGCGTGAGCAACCGCCCGCCCGGAATGTCCGCGCCGGCGGCGCGCAGTTCCTTCACGAGCCCGAACTCCTCCATCGGGCTGTTGAACCGCGCATCGGCCAGCACCTCGGGAGGCATGCGCTCGGGAAACGAGCTGTCCACCATCACCGAGATCTCCTGCGCCACGCGGGAGAACTTCACCACCAGGTCGAGCGCCCGCCCGGGGCCGGGGCGCGCGCGCACGCGATACACGGTGCCCGTGGAGCCGGGCAGCCGCGTGCCCTCGCGCGCGTACCACTCGTCGGCGTACCAGCGCGCCGGCAGCAGCGACGCCAGGTCGGGCCAGCCGAAGCGCGTCACGTACAGGTCGCCGCCTTCGTCGGGGCGCACGTGCGCGTACTCCACGCCGAACGCGCGCAGCAGGTGATCCGACGGGACGTCGTCGAACGCGAGCGGGTGGGCGGGATCCGCCTCGAGGACGGATCCCGCCGGGACCGCGCTCACGGCGTGTCGGACGTGTCGTCGTACTCGGGATAGTCCGGGTACCACATCGACCGCGCCACGAGCGATTCGACCTCGTCGTCCTCGATGCGCCGCCCCACGCGCATGTCGCGCGCCTTGCGGACCACCGCCGCGGCGATGAGGGCGCTCACGCGCCGCAGCTCGGACACGTCGGGATAGATCGAGCCGTGCTCGCGCCGCGCCGGCGTCACGCACGAGGCGAGCGTGCGCGCGGCCACCAGCATCAGCTCGTCGCCCACTTCGCGCGCTTCGCTGAGGATGCAGCCGAGCCCCACGCCCGGGAAGATGAACACGTTGTTGCCCTGCCCGAACTCGTGCATGCGGCCCTGGTACTCCAGCGGCGCGAACGGGCTGCCGGTGGCCACGATCGCGCGGCCGTCCGACCAGCGCAGGGCCTCGGCCGGCGTGCACTCCACCATCGAGGTCGGGTTGCTGAGCGGGAAGATCACCGGCATCGGTGTGTGCGCCGCCATCTCGCGCACGACGGTCTCGTCGAACAGGCCCGGCACCGCGGACGTGCCCACCAGGATCGTGGGCTTCACCTGCCGCACCACTTCGGCGAGGCCGAACGGGCCCGTGCCCTCGAAGCCGTAGAAGCGAAGCTCGTCGGCGGTCATCGCCACCGGCAGCTTGTGCGCGTCGCGGATCTCGGAACCCGCGGTGAGCAGCCCGCGGCTGTCGCAGAACACGAGCTGGCGGTGGATGTCGGCCGGCGCCATGCCGTCCTCCAGCATGGCCGCCGCCACGAGCCGGCCGATGCCCACGCCCGCCGCGCCCGCGCCCGCGAACACGATGCGCTGCTCGGCCAGCGCGCCACCCGTCGAGTGCAGCGCCGAAAGGATGCCGCCCACGGCCACGGCCGCGGTGCCCTGGATGTCGTCGTTGAAGCTCGGGATGCGCTTGCGATAGCGGTCGAGGATCGTGAACGCCGTGCCCTTGCGGAAGTCCTCCCACTGCACGAGCGCGCGCGGGAACACCTCCATCACGGCTTCGACGAACGCTTCCACCAGTTCGTCGTAGCGCCGGCCGCGCAGGCGGCGGCTGCGGTGCCCGATGTAGAACGGGTCCTCGAGCAGCGCCGGATTGTCGGTGCCGACGTCCAGGCTCACGGGCAGCGTGTTCGACGGATGGATGCCGGCCGCCGCGCAGTAGAGCGAGATCTTGCCCACCGGGATGCCGAGCCCGCCCGCGCCCTGGTCACCCAGGCCGAGGATGCGCTCGTTGTCGGTGACCACGATCAGCCGCACGTCGCCGTCGGCGGCGTTGCGCAGCAGCTCGGGGATGCGGTTCACGTCGTCGGGCGTGATCCACAGGCCGCGCGGCCAGCGGAAGATGTGGCTGTAGTTCTGGCACGCCTTGCCCACCGTGGGGGTGTAGACGATCGGCATCATCTCGCCGAGGTTCTCCACCAGCACGCGGTAGAACAGCGTCTCGTTGCGGTTCGAGAGCGCGCGCAGGCCGATGTACTTCTCGAGGTCGTCGGTCTTCTGGCGCAGGTGCTCGAGCTCGAGCTGCACCTGCTCCTGGATGGTCTGCGGCGTGGGCGGCAGGAGGCCGCGAAGGCCGAAGCGGGCGCGCTCCTCGGGCGTGAACGCGGCGCCCTTGTTCCATCGCGGCGAGTGCAGCAGTTCGTGACCGCGCTGGGTGGGCGCCGCAACGCGGGCGCGGCGGGGAGGACGCATCGCGAGAGTCGACATGGCCGATTCCTGTCTTCCGGTCGGCGGCTCCGGGCCTGACCGGACGCTGGAGAGAACCACGGCCGCCGCCCCGCGAGGGAGTCGACGAGCCGGCTCGATCGGAACGGCGCAGGTCACTGCGAGGGGGAAGCGCGCACGGCCGAGGACGCCTCGTGTCCGGCGGCCGCGCGATGACACGAAGCCCGCGGCCCGCGGCTGCGCGGGCCGGGGCGGGAACGGATCAGCGGGTCATCGAACCCTTGAACAGGTTCTCCAGGTGAAGCGACGAACTGCCCGTGCGCGTGGCGAGCGTCACCCACGTGCGCGCGAGCTCGTCCTTGCCCGAGCCCAGCGCCGTGCTCACGTCGGCCAGCGCGGCGCCCAGCTGCACCGGCGGCAGGTCGCGCATCACGACCTTCCACAGCGATTCCTCGAGCGCGTTGAAGGCGGTCTGCACCTCGCCCAGGCCGAACCCGGTGCGGAAGCGCTCCTCCGCCACCTTCTGCGCGTGCTCGCGCACCGGCGCCGAGCTGTTGGTGCGCACGGACTCCACCACCAGCTCGAACAGGGCCTGGAGTCGCGCGCGCGTGACGTCGGGTCCGGAATCCTCGTAGTGCTGCAGGCGAGCGCGCTGGGCGGCGGCGAGTGCGCTCTCCACGATCTCGTCGGAGTGGTCCTCGAGCAGCTGGAGCAGGTTCATGACTTCGTCCGAGCGCCGGCGGGACACGCGAATCGGCGCCGCACGCGTACATCGGCGGGTCGAGGCCGGCGCGGTCTCGACGGTGCTGCGCGTGACGGTGGTGGTCGCGGGCAGTATCGACCTGTGCGCGCGGCGCGAAGTTGCAGACTGCGCAAAGTGAGCGATTCGTTCTCCCCCGGGCGCGTGAAATCGCGCGCGCAGGGCCGGTATTTTTCGTCGGGAGTGCGCGGCGGTGCCGCGTGGCACGGCGATGCGGCCAACCCGGACTAGAAGCGCGCTCCGATCACCACGCGCCCGCCGCGCGCCGACGGCCACGCCAGCACCAGCAGTCCGTCGGGCAGCCGGTGCTGCGCCCAGCGGTCCACCTTGCGCGCGGTCCAGCCGCCGATCGCCGCGCCCGCCACTACGTCGCTGGGCCAGTGCCGCCCGTCGCGCACGCGCGACCACGCGGTGACGCCGGCCGCCGGGTACGCGAGCCACGGCACCCAGCGCGCGTGCGTCTCGGCGTCGATCGCGGCCGCCAGCGAGAACGCCACGACAGTGTGACCCGAAGGGAACGCGTCGTGGTTCGCGAGGAAGTGCAGGCGCGACGCGTCGTCGGGCGATTCGTCGGGCCGCTCGCGGCCCGCCAGTCGCTTGATCGTTCCCGACACGGCGCCGGCCGCCACCATGGACAGCCCGATGCGTTCGGTGGCCGCGCCGAGCGCGGGGCGGCGCGCGAGGCGCGCCACGCCGTCCAGCGCCAGCAGCGTCGGCGCGACCACGTACGGATCGCCCATGCGCTTGGCGGTGGCCGCGAGGTCGAGCGCGAAACGCGTGTCGCCGGCACGCACGACACCCGACAGGTTGCGGTCGCGCGTGGCGGCCCACGTCACGACGCCCGCCGTGGCGAGCGCGAACGCGGCGTCGGCGCGCGTGGGGCGCAGCGACGGCGCGGCGAGCGAGTCGCGCGGCGCGGCCGCGTGTGCGCTCGCCGCGAACGCACCGGCGAGCGCGGCGATCAGCGCCAGCACGCGCGCGGCGCGCGGACCGCGGGTCACAGCCGGCGGCCGAGCTGGTAGCCCGCCCAGATGCCGAGCAGGCCGCCGATGCCGCTGCCGATGACCGACGCGAACGAGAACATCGAGGCGCCCCACAGCGTGGGCAGCCAGCCGCCCAGTGCGCCGCCGACGAACGCGCCGAGCCAGATCATCGTCCGGGAGTTGAACATGCGGCGCAGGGTGGCGGCTGCCGCGCCGCGTCGCAAGGGCGTCGTGCGCGGCGCGGCGGCTTCGCGAGGACCCGCCTACTTCCGCTTCGCCACGATCGCCGCGAGCGGCACGGTGAGCCGCAGGCCGCCCGCCTCGGCCGCGCGCTTCTCGAGCGCCACCCGCACCTCCGCGAGCACGCGCTCGGATTCGCGCGCACCGGCCACGTCGCGCCAGCCGTCCAGGAACCCGAGCCGCATGAAGTGGTGGGTGAACAACGCGCGCGCGCCCGAGAAGCGCCACGCGGTCTCGCGCTCGCGCACGCCCTGCACGTGCAGCCCGTGCGACTCGAGCGTCTTCGCGAGGCCCGCCACCGTGCCGCGGTGCGCGATGTGCGCGCGCAGTCGTTCGAGCGCCGTCGGGTCGCCGGCGCGGCCGAACACGTCGGCGAACGCCTCGTACAGTTCGCGGAAGTGGCCGGCGAGGTTCGTGGACAGCACGAGCGTGCCGCCGGGCTCCAGCACGCGGCGGCATTCGTCGAACGCGGCCGCGGGATCGGCGAAGTTGTTGACACCCAGGTTCGACACGATCAGGTCGAACGCGCCGTCGCGAAACGGCAGCTTCGCGCCGTCGCCGCGCACGAGCGATGCGTTCGGCACCGGCCACGCGAGGCGCTTCGCGTGCGCGCGGCGCAGTGCCGTGGCCCACGGGTCCACGCCCACCGCGTGCGCCGCCGGGCCGAGGCGCTCGGCCATCTCCAGCAGCGGGAAGCCCGTGCCGCAGCCCAGGTCGAGCACCGCGCGCGCGCGCAGCGGCACCAGTTCCAGCAGCAGCTCGCCCGCGAGCGCCGACCACAGCGGCATCTCGTCCCACAGGCCCACCTGCACGTCGCTCGACGCGTCGAACGGCGCCGGATTCGCTTCGGACTCAGCCATGGCAGCCACACTCCTCGCCGCGCCACGCCTCGCGGCCTTCGTGCACGATCAACGGTGTCATCGCCAGGGCCGCCAGCGGGTCGGCCCACCACCAGCCGAGCAGCCCGTTCGCCGCGAGCCCGCCCAGCGTGATCAACGACAGCCACCAGCACGCGGTGGTCTGGAACGCGTCGGCCTGCAGCGCGCGGCTCTGCAGCGCCGCCGCCGCGCGGCGCTTGGCGCGCGCGAGCCACAGCATCACGAACAACGACACGGCGGTGAGCACCGCGCCCACCGCGCTCGTCTCGGGTCGCTCGCGCACGAGCAGCGCGCGGCACGCGTCGTATGCCACCCACGCGGCGAGCGCGAACAGCGTCACGGCCACGGCGCGGCGCGCGCCATGGTCGAGGCGCTCCACCTGCGCATGCGGCAAGCCGCCGTGCTCGGCGCGCAGCCGCCACAACAGCACGCCGCCCGACGCGCTCTCGATCACGCTGTCGAGCCCGAAGCCGAGCAGCGCCACGCTGCCGCTGCCGAGCGCCGCCGCGATCGCGATCGCCGCCTCGGCCACGTTCCAGCCCACGGTGAGCCACTCCAGCCGCTCGGCGTGCGCGCGATGCACTTCGCGCGGCACGGGCGGCGTTCCGGTGGCGGCGGCATCGCTCATCGCCGGCGGTCCTTGCGCGACGGGGGCGGCGGGGCGGGCGCGGGCGCCTTGTCCGCGTTGCCCGGCGTGGTGCACCACGCGAGCGCCTCCAGCAGCGTGCGCGCGCGGTTCAGCAGCAGCAGGCCCTCGCCGCGCACGCGCAGGCCGAACTCGCGGCCGCTGTAGAACTCGGGCGTGAAGTCGATCGAGCCCATCAGCGCGCGGATCTCGTTCGGCACCAGCGGGCGGCGCAGCGTGGCCTCCACCACGTCGTGGAAGACCTTCAGGTTCTCCACGATCGCCGGCCGCGCCTCGGGCGCCTTGCCGTCCGGGGCGGGCAACGCGGCGCCACCGCCGAGCAGCCGCAGGCGTCGCAGCTCCACCAGCGTCACGGCGGGCGGCGGCAGCTGGCCGAAGCGATCCATCATCTCCAGCGTCAGGTCGTCGAGCGCGGGCAGCTCCTTCGTCTCGGCGAGCCGGCGGTAGATCGCCAGCTTCTCGTGCTCGTCGGTGACGTAGTCGTCGGGCAGGAACGCGCTCCAGTCGGTGAGCAGTCGCGGCTCCACGCGCTGCATCGCGGGGTCGCCCTTCAGTTCGGTCACCGCCTCTTCCAGCAGCTTCACGTACAGGTCGAAGCCCAGCCCCACGATGTGTCCGTGCTGCTCGGGGCCCAGCATGTTGCCGGCGCCGCGGATCTCCATGTCCTTGAGCGCCACCTTGAAGCCCACGCCCAGCTCGTCGAACTCCTCGATCACGCGCAGGCGCTTCTCGGCGTCCTCCGTGAGCACGCGGCGCGACGGCACCATGAGGTAGGCGAACGCGCGGTGGCTGGAGCGGCCCACGCGGCCGCGCAGCTGGTAGAGCTGCGCCAGGCCCAGCGTGTCGGCGCGGTCCACCACCAGCGTGTTCACGGTGGGGATGTCGAGCCCCGACTCGATGATCATGGTGGCCACGAGCACGTCCACACGGCCCTCGGTGAAGTCCATCATCACCTGCTCGAGCTCGGTGTCGCTCATCTGGCCGTGCGCCACCTTCACGCGCACCTGCGGCACCAGCTGCTGCACCATCGCGGCGGTGTTGTAGATGGTCTCCACCCGGTTGTGCACGAAGAACACCTGCCCGCCGCGGTCGACCTCGCGAAGGATCGCGTCGGTCACCACGTCGGGGTCGAACTCCAGCACCTCGGTGTGCACCGGCAGCCGGTTCTGCGGCGGCGTCTCGATCACGCTCATGTCGCGCGCGCCCGCGAGCGACAGGTTCAGCGTGCGCGGGATGGGCGTGGCCGTGAGCGCCAGCACGTCCACGGTGCGCGTGAGCTGGCGGATCTTCTCCTTCTGCGCCACGCCGAAGCGGTGCTCCTCGTCGATCACCACCAGCCCGAGGTCGGCGAACTTCACGTCCTTGCTCAGCAGCCGGTGCGTGCCGATGGCGATGTCCACGTCCTTGCGCGCGAGCCGCTCCACCGTGGACTTCTGCTCCTTGTCGGTGCGGAACCGCGACAGCACCTCGACCTTCACCGGGAAGTCCGCCATGCGCTCGCGGAACGTGTGGCCGTGCTGCTCGGCGAGAATCGTCGTGGGCACGAGCACCGCCACCTGCTTGCCGTCCTGCACGCACTTGAACGCCGCGCGAATGGCCACTTCGGTCTTGCCGTAGCCCACGTCGCCGCAGATCAGGCGGTCCATGGGCGAGGCGGTCTCCATGTCGGTGCGCACGTCCTCGATCGCCTTCATCTGGTCGGGCGTCTCGTCGTACGGGAACGACGCCTCGAGTTCCTTCTGCCAGACGCTGTCGGGGGCGAACGCGTGGCCGGGCAGCGCGCGCCGAGCGGCGTACGCGCGGATCAGCTCCTCGGCCATGTCCTGGATGGCCTTCTTGGCGCGGGCCTTCGTCTTCTGCCACTGCGCCGAGCCCAGCGCGTGCACGGCCGGCTTCGCGCCCTCGCCGGCGGCGTAGCGCGACACCATCGACAGCTGGTGCACCGGCACGTAGAGCACGTCCTTGCCGGCGTACGAGATCTCGAGGCAGTCGGTCTCCTGGCCCGACAGCGTCAGGCGCTTGAGCCCGCGGTACGCGCCCACGCCGTGATCCTCGTGCACCACGAAGTCGCCCACCTTGAGCTGCGACAGCTCGGCGAGCGAGAGCCCGCCCGTGCGGCGCGCGCGGCGGCGGCGGCGGCGGTAGCGCGCGAACACCTCGTGGTCGGTGAGGATCGCGAGCCCGGCGCCTTTCAGCGTGAAGCCGCCCGACACCAGCCCCACACCCAGCGTGGCGCCGGTGGTGCCGAGCATCTCGAACAGCCGGTCGCGCTGGCCGGAGTTGTCGCACAGCAGCACGGCGTCGATGTCGTTCGCGGCCAGCTCCACGAGGTGCGCCTTGAGCTTCTCGGTGGAGCGCTGCAGCGGTTCGGGCGGTGCGCAGTCCACGATGAGGCGGCCCGCGTACGCCGCCTCCTCGCCGACCACCGCCACCGAGCCCATCCAGTCGGCGCCGCGCCGCGTGCGCTGCAGCGTGGCCCACGCCTCCGACGGCCGGAACAGCTCGGCGGGCGGCGACACCAGCGGGTACTGCGCGCGCGCTTCGTCGAAACCGCGCGCCACGAGCGCGGCCAGGTCCTCGGCGCGTTCGTTCAGCTTCGCCGGGTCGTCGATCAGCAGGATCGTGTCGTCGGGCAGGTAGTCGTCGAGCGTGGCGAGCGCGCGGTCGTAATGGCCCGCGAACCGCTCCATGCCTTCGTGGAACAGGTTTGCCCCGCCTCGCGCGGCGTCGTCGCCCGCCTCGCGCAGGCGCTGCGCGATGGCCTCGGCCTCGTGCGGCTCCACCAGGATCTCGTAGCGCGGCAGCACCAGCGCCTCGGGCAGCTTCTCGATGCTGCGCTGGCTGCTGGCGTCGAAGCGGCGCAGCGACGCCAGCACGTCGCTGTCGAACTCCAGCCTCAGCGGATCGTTCTGGCCCACGGCCCACACGTCCAGGATGCCGCCGCGGCGCGCGAGGTGGCCCATCGCCTCCACCTCCACCATGCGCTCGTAGCCAAGGTAGACGAGCCGCTCCACGAGCTTCGCGGGGTCCACCTCGGCGCCCACCTTGAGCGACAGCAGCGCGCGGCGCAGCTTGTCGGGCGCCGGCACCTTCTGCAGCACGCCGCGCACCGTGGCCACCACGAGCCCCGTCTCGCCGGCGGCCAGGCGCGCCAGCGTCTCGAGCCGGTCGGCGGTCACGGCCGGGTGCGGCGACGACGGGTCGTACGGCAGCGTATCGGGCTCGGGGAACGCGAGCGTGGCGCCGCGACCGCGGAAGTACTCCGCGTCGTCGCGCGCCGACTCGAACGGCTCGCCGTGCGGCACCACCCACACCACCGTGCGGTCGGTGGCGCGCTGCAGCCACGACGCCAGGTACGCGCGCGCCGAGCCCGTCAGCCCGCGCACCGCCAGCCGCGGCTTCTTGCCGGCGGCGTCGGCGCGGCCCCAGCCGTCGCGCACGAACGCGAGCAGCTCGCGCGCCTCGGGCAGCCGCTCCGCGTGCGCGGCCAGCGTCTCGGCCAGCTCGTCCTTCATGTAGACGTTGGTGCTCATGCGTGCAGACGTGCTCCAAACGCGCGAAGCCGCCGGCGGCTTTTCCGCGGCGGTGCGGCCGGTTCGAGGGGCGTGCCGCGGCGCGACGAGGTCGCACCACGACGGGTGTCGCACGCTATCCCGGGGCCTTCGCGCGCCGCAAGCCCGGCGCGGCGCGCGCCCCGTCGCAAGTGCCGGGCGCGACACGCCCGCCGACCACGCGCGGGCGACGCACCGCCGCTCAAGCGCCCACGCCCGCCGCCGAGACTCCCACGCGTCCCGGCGGGCTCGCGCCCTGCCGCCGGGCCCACTCCACGCGAACGGACTCCATGAGCCAGCCCCAGCGCAGCAGCGAAGACGGCGCCGAAGAACAGAAGGCGATCTCCGCGATCCTCGAACGCGACGCCGCGATGAAGCAGCGCATGGCGGCGCTCGAGGCGAAGCGCACGGGGACCCGCCGCTGGGGAGGCGTGGTCGCGGTGGTGCTGGCGCTGGGCGCGATCTACCTGTGGGTGGGCGACCCGCCGTTCCTGCGGCGCGCGCCCGTGCCGGGCCCGCCGCCCGCCACGCTGCATGCCGGCGCGCGCTTCACGCTGTACCTGCTCGGCTGCCGCATCGAGGAGTTTCGTCGCGCGCGCGGGCGGCTGCCCGACCGGCTCGACGCGCTCGGCTCGGTGCCCGAGCACGTGTCGTACGTGCGTCGGGGCGACGACTACTACGTGCTGCGCTACGAGAACACCGACCCGGTGCTGATCTACGACTCGGAGTTCGGCAACCTGGCCCAGCTCTCGGGGCTGTCGATGCAGACGCTGGGCGTGATGGGACCGGAGAAGAAGCCATGAGAGCCCAGCGACGCATGGCCGGATTCACACTGCTCGAACTGGCGATGGCGTTGAGCATCGTCGCGATCCTGGTGCGGCTGTCGGTGCCGGCGCTGGCCGAGTACCTGGTGCGCGCGAAGGCCGCGAAGGCGGCCGCCGACTTCAACACGGTGCGCGCCGCTTCGTTCGCCTACTTCGAGTCGAACGGCCGGTGGCCCGAAGAGGCCGGTCCCGGCGTGGTGCCGCAGGGCCTCTCGGAGTTCCTGCCGCGCGGGTTCACGTTCGACCGGCACGACTACCAGCTCGACTGGGAGAACTGGACGATCTCCGACGTCGACGAAGGCCAGGGCGTGAACGGCGTGCTCGTGGGCGTGTCGGTAGTGACCGAGAACGCCGACCTCGGCCGCTCGGTGCTGCGCATCCTGGGCGCCGGCACGGTGGAATGGACCACGGGCGACCACTACACGTTCGTGATCCAGTCCACGCTCGCGCCGGCCGCCGGCGCCGCGAACCCGCCGACCCGCTGAGGGGGCGGGCCCCCGCACGGCCCGTGCGCCACGTTGGGGCGAGCCGCCGGGGTCGCTGCCTTGCCGGGCCCGCCGCCCGTGCGTCCCTGCCGGGCTTGCTCGCCCGCCTCGCCGCCCCGGCCCGCGGCGCACGAGGCGGGTGAACCAAAGGTGAAGGTTGTGGAGCGGAGAGTGTTGCTGGCCCGGGGCGTGCAGCCCTGACCAGGCATGCCGAGCACGAGCGAACGCTTCGTGCCCCCGTTCTGTCCGCGAACCGATTGCCGCTACCACCATTGCGCCGACGGCTGGCGCTGGAAGCGTTGCGGGTACTACTCGCGCCAGTGTGAACCGCGGATCATCCGCCGGTTCCGCTGTGGACACTGTGGCGTCACCTTCAGCACGCAGACCTTCTCGACCAGCTACTACCTCAAGCGTCCCGAGCTGCTGGCGCCCCTGTACTACCGGATGCTGGCCTGCTCGGGCCTTCGCCAGATGGCCCGCGAGGCTCGCTGCGCCCACAGCACGCTCGTCGGACAGGCGGCCCGACTCGGGCGCCACGGCCTGCTGTTGCTCGCCGAGGCGCGGCCTCCCGGGCCGGTCGAGGAGCCGCTGGTCATCGACGGATTCGAGGGCTACGCCTACAGCCAGTACCACCCGCTGCACCTGAACTTCGTCGTCGGCGCCGGCAGCCATTACGGCTATGGCTTCACGCACTCGCGCCTGCGCCGCAAGGGTCGCATGACCGCCGGGCAGCGGCGACGACGCGAAGCGATCGAGGCACGGCACGGCCGGCCCGATCCGCGTGCCATCGAGCTCGACATGGCGGCCGCGCTGCGCATGGCTGCGCCCGCGCCCCAGGCGCTCACGGTGCGCTCCGACGAGCACCCGGCCTACCCGCGCGCGCTGCGCCGGCTCCCCGAGCACGCCATCACCCACCAGCAGACGCCTTCGGTGCTCGCCCGCACCGTGCAGAACCCGCTGTTCCCGGTCAACGCCATCGACCTCGACGTGCGCCACAACAGCGCCAACCACAAGCGCGAGACGATCGCGTTCTCCAAGCGACACCAGGCGGTGATCGAACGCGCGGCCGGGCTGCTGGCCTGGCGGAACTTCGGCAAGCCCCTGTCGGCGAACCACGACCCGACCACAGCCGCCATGCGCCTGGGGCTGTGCAGGACGCCCCAGAGCATCGAGGCCCTGCTCGCCACGCGTCGGTTCCCGTCCCGGATCCCGCTGCCCGAGCCGTGGATGGACTACTACCGGAGGCTCGTCGACACGCCGGGCATCGATCGCCCCCGCCGACACGACCTCAAACGCGCGTTCTGAAAGCCGCTCGGGGCGCCACCGACAGGGGCGCCCCGATGAGCCGCAACATTCTTCGCTCCACAACCAAAGGTGAAAATCGTCGGCGCAGGCGCTAGTCTACGACGCCGTTTCGGGACCAGATGCCCAACCCCCAGATATCACGGAGGTCTGCATGACCGGTTCGCTCAGGACGAAGGTCTGGATGTTCCTGGTCGCGAGTGCCGCATGCGTCACGCTTTCCGCCGCGTCCGCCCACGCACTGCCTTCGGCCCTCGATCACGTGGACCCGAATGCGCCGTGCTTCCGGTGGCCCGCGGTGGACTTCGATGGCGACGGTGTTCTCGACCGCATCGACTTCTGCAACAACACGCCCAAGGGCTGCTCGGTGGACGGCCGCGGCTGCCCGCACGATGCCGACGGCGACGGCGTGTGCGACGAGCTCGACCAGTGCCCCGGCACACCCAAGGGCACGAAGGTGAACAAGAACGGCTGCCCGAAGGGCCAGGCGCCCGTCGCGCAGGCGGCTCCGGCCAAGCCGGTTCCGCCGCCGCCCGCCCCCACGCCGCCTCCTCCGCCCGCGCCCAAGCCGACGCCGACGCCCGCGCCGACGCCGCCCAAGCCGAGCAGCGAGGTGGAGCGCCAGCTCGTGACCGGCGGCAAGGTGCGGCTGGAGAACATCTACTTCGAGACGAACAAGGCCACGCTGCTTCCGGAGTCCGAGACGACGCTGCGCCAGGCCGGCGAGGCGCTCGAGAAGTACCCGGACCTGAAGGTGGAGGTGCAGGGCCACACCGACACGCGCGGCACGGCGGTCGCGAACCAGCGGCTGTCGCAGGCCCGGGCCGAGTCGGTGCGCAAGTACCTGCTCGACAACTTCCGCCTGCGTTCCGAGAACGTGATCGCCAAGGGCTACGGCGAGACCCAGCCCGAGACGAAGGAGCGCAACCAGGAAGAGCTGCTGCGGAACCGCCGCGTGGAGCTGAAGGTGCTCAACCCGGAAGTCCTGCCGCGCAACGTGCAGCTGGAGAAGTGATCGCGGCGGCGAGAGCCGCGCGAGGGTGAACCGGACGGGCGGCGCTTCGGCGCCGCCCGTTCTTGTTTCGGAGTCGCGACCGCGGCCGGTTACTCCGGGTGCTCGGGTTTGCGCGGGCCCGGCGCGGCGTCGCGCACGCGCGCGAGCCGGAACTCCATCGCGGCGGGCCGGCCGCTCGCGCGATCGGCGCCCTCGAGCCGGATCACCAGCGTGTCGTCGCGCACGCGGTACGTCATCACGGGGAAGTCGTCGGCCGGACACGCGAACCGCGCCTCGTGATCGCCCACGTGTTCGAGCGTGTACGTGGTGCTCGAATCGGGCGCCTCCCAGCCGTCCAGCTCGCGGCCGAAGTGCTTGATCTGCAGCCGCACGCCCGCCGAATCGGCGCGCAGCGCCTGGAACTCGTAGAAGCGCGCCCGGCCGCCGCGCAGCATGCGGAACCACCCGAGCCGCGTCTCGCCGATGGCCGCGCCCCAGTGCTCTTCCTGCTCGGTGCGCTCGCCCGAGGCGTTCACCGTCACCGCGCGCCACGTGCCCTCGAACCACGCGAGGTCGGCCAACGCGTACGGGCGCGTCGCCGCGGCCAGCGGCGCGACGGCGGCGCAGGTCAGCGCCAGCACGAGTGCGGCGGGCGCTTTCACGCGGGCGACTTCGGTGCGTCGAGCTTGCTGCCGCGGCCGATCAGGCTCTCGGCCACGAGCAGCGCCAGCGCCAGCGCCACGAACCACGGCCAGAGCTCGCGGCCGTAGCGCGATTCGCGTACGCGGCGAGCCAGGTCGTCGCCGGCGCGCAGCACCTGCGCGCGGCCCGCCGGGAAGCCGGCGAGCAGCTGGTCCTCGGGGATCGCGGCCAGGTCGCTCTCGCGCGGATCGGGGTTCACCGCGAAGCTGCTGCGCAGCAGCGCCCCTTCGTACACGCGATAGAGCCCCGGCTTCTCGAGCGGCGCCGACACCAGCCGCGGCGCGCCGCCCTCGGTGACGAGCTGAGCGGCCACGGGCCTGCCGTCCTCGTCCTCGATGCGCCACTCGCCGGTGCCGGCGGGCGCGCGGTAGCTCTCGCCCGGCACGAGCGACGCGGCGGCCGTGCCGCGGCCGAGCACCTTGGCCGCCTGGTGCAGCAGCGGCAGGAACGCGCCCGACAGCGCGAAGTCCGAACTCTGCGGGCCCAGCAGCGTGTTCAGCAGCAGCGCGTGCGGCAGCTCCACCAGCGCGGCGCGCCCGCGGCCGAACTCGAGCAGCGCGCGCGCGGGCGACGCCGCGGGCACGCGCAGCGCGCGCACCTGCTGGAAGCGGGCGTTCGACAGCGCCTCGCCGGGCCGCGCCGGAAAGCCCACGAGCACCGCGTGCCCGGCCACGACGCGCTCCAGGCGCCACGCGGCGCCGGTCGCGGCGTTCTCCACCGCGCCCAGCTCGACGCCGCCCGCCTCCGACAGCAGCGAGCCGTTCCAGAAGCCGATGTCCGCGCGCGCACCGGGCGCCAGCAGCAGGCCGCCGCCGCCGCGATGGAAGTCGAGCACGGCCTGCAGCTCGGCGGGGCCGAGCCGCTCCACGTCGCCGATCACGATCACGTCGGCCTCGCGCGCGGCCTCGGGCAGCGTCGAGCCGTCCACCGTGCGCACGTCGAGACCCGACGCGGGGCTGCCCGCCTGCAGCGCCAGTGCGAGCGGCGACGAGCCGCCGTCCTCGCGCACGAGCACGCGCAGCGTGCCCGCGCGGCCGGCCGCGAACACGCGGCGGTCGTCCAGCGCCAGCGCGTCGCCCGGCAGCACGGCTTCGCCACCGGCGGCGGGCATGCGCGCGAGCGGCAGCAGCGTCTGCGCATCGCCGCGGTCGGGCAGCGAAACGTAGCCGCGGCCCAACGCGCTCTCGCGGCCGGGGGCGCCGAGTTCGCGCACCTCCACGGGGAAGTCGCCCGCGGTGACGCCGAACGCGCGCGCGCCCACGGTGAGCGCGGCGCCGGCCGAAGCACCCTCGCCGGCGGGCGCCAGCGCGGCGTCGGTCAGCGCGGCGTTCGCGCGGCTGCGCGGCGCGAGCGGCACGGCGTACACGCGCGCCTGCGCCCACGGGCCGTCGGGCGCGGTGAAGCGCGGCGTGTCCTCGCCGAGGCCCGCGGCCTGGAAGTCGGAGATCCAGAACAGCTCGCGGTTCAGCGCCCGTGCCTCGCGCAACGCGCGCGCGGCCGCCTCGAGCGCGGCGCGGTGGTCGGTCACGTGCGCGCCGGCGGTCAGCGCCTGCGCGGCGGTGCGCAGCCGCGGCAGGTCGGACAGCGGTTTCTCCGACACCGCGTGCGGCGCGCGGTCGTAGGGCACCAGCCACAGCTCGTCGCCGGGGCCGAGCGTGGACAGCAGGTCCTCGACCACGCGGCGCGCCTCGGCCACGAGCGGGCGGCCCGACGCGCCGATCGCGCCCATGCTGCCGCTCACGTCGACCAGCGCGACCACGGTGCTGGCCGCGCGGCCGGCGCCGGCCGTGCCGCGCAGCGCGGGACGCGCCATGCCCAGCGCGAGCGCCGCGATCGCCAGCGTGCGCAGCAGCAGCAGCAGCCACTGCTTCAGCTTCAGCCGCCGGATCTCGCTCTGGTTCACCTCGGCGAGGAACTCGAGCGAGGGGAACTTCACCTCGCGCGGGCGGCGGCGCGTGAACAGGTGGATCAGGATGGGCACGGCCGCCGCGCCCAGGCCGAACAGGAACAGCGGGTTCAGGAAGTTCATCGCGCCCACTCCCGCCACGCGCGGGCGCCGTCGTCCCAGCGCTCGATCTTCGTGACCGGGTGGATCTCCCAGCCGGTCAGCCGCGGCGCTTCGTTCGCGAGCGACCACGTGCTGGGCTCACGGTCGTACTGCCAGTCCCACAGCAGCCAGCCCGTCACGCGCACGCGCGCGGGGCCGGCGTCCCAGCCGGTGTTGCCGCCGTGGTTCGGGCGCAGCGCGGCGACCAGCGCTTCGTAGCCCCACGTGCGCGACCCGCGACGGAACGCGGACGTGATCTCGGCGGTCACGTACGCGGTGTCGCGCGAGCCGGGCCCGCGCGGGTCCACCGCCAGTTCCAGGTGCAGGTCGCCGTCGCTCGCCCACAGCATGCGCTGCACCCAGCCCTCCAGCGACACGGCGCGCCCCTGCAGCTGCTTCACGCGCGCGAGCGGCGCGGCGTGCGGGAGCGCCACGAAGTCGGCGGCGGTCAGGCGCTCCACGCGCGCCGGTATCGCGGTGCGCTGCTTGCCCTCGCGCAGCACGCGCAGCGGCGTGGGCGCGCCCGGCGCCATGCCCAGCAGCACGAGGAACGCGTACAGCGCGGCGGCGCCCAGCGTGAACGTGGCCACCGCGAGCAGGCGCGGCGTCATCAAGGGCGGGCGGCCCGTGGTGCGGGCGTCGGTGCCCGGGCCCGGCGCGACGGGCGTGCTCACAGCAGGCGCGCCCGCTTCTCGAGGTACGCCAGCAGCGCGCGGTCGTACGGCGTGCGCGTGTCGAGCGGCACGTAGTCCACGCGGGCCTCGCGGCACGTGCGCGCGTAGTGCGCGCGCCACGCCTCGAGCTTGTCGCGATAGCGCTTCGCGATCTCCCACGGTTCGGTGGTGAGCCGCGTGCCCGTTTCCATGTCCACGAACGTGGACGTGTCGGAGTAGGGGAACTCGATCTCGTCGGGATCGAGCACGTGGAACACGATCACCTCGTGGTGCCGATGGCGGAAGTGCTGCAGTCCGTTCAGCACCTCTTCGGGCTTGTCCATGAGGTCGGACAGCAGCACCACGAGCCCGCGGCGTTTGATGCGCTCGGCCAGCTCGTGCAGCGCGGGGCCGAGGCGCGTGCGGCCCTGCGGCTGGCCGCCGCCGAGCGTCTTGAGCAGCACGTCGAGGTGGCTGCGCGTGGCGCGCGCCGGCACGTACTGCAGCGCCGTGTCGGCGAACGTCAGCGCGCCGACGGCGTCCTGCTGGCCGAGCATCAGGTACGCGAGCGCCGCGGCCAGCGAGCGCGCGTACTCGAGCTTGCTCACCGACGCGCGCGGCGAGGCGAAGCCCATGCTGCCCGACAGGTCCAGCAGCAGGTGCGCGCGCAGGTTCGTCTCCTCGGTGTACTGCTTGATCAGGTAGCGGTCGCTGCGCGCCCACACCTTCCAGTCGAGGTTCTTCAGCGGATCGCCGGGCATGTACGGGCGGTGCTCGGCGAACTCCACGCTGAAGCCGTGGAACGGCGAGCGGTGCATGCCCGCGACGAAGCCCTCCACCACCAGGCGTGCGCGCACGTCGAGGTGCGCGAGCCGCGCCACCACGGCGGGGTCGAGCCAGCGCCGCGCGTCGGCCGGCGCGCCGCGCGCGACGCCGTGATCGGCCTGCGCGCCGAATCCGGATGCCGGGCCGCTCACGGGATCAGTCCTTCCACGCGGTCCACAGCAGGTGGTCGCCCTCGCGCAGCTCGCGGCGAGTGACGGTGGACGAGGCGTCGGCGTAGTCGGTGAACTGCGGCTCGGCCGACCAGCGCTTGAACCCCGCCACGCGCAGCAGCAGCTCCATCTCGGGCTTGTACACGTAGCGGATCGCGAACGTCACGACGTGCGACTCGAGCACTTCGCCCAGGGCGCTCACGCGCTCGATGCGGCGCGTGAGCCGCCGGATCTGCTCCACGCGGTCGTCGTTCGTGCGGTCGTGCACGCGCAGTCGGTCCGTGCCGCCGGCGATCGCGGCGTCCTTCGTGACGCGGCCCTCGCCCGCGAGTTCCAACAGCTTGTCGGCCGCCGGGTGGAACACGGCCAGTCGCAGCACGCCGTCGTTCTCGAGATGCTCGCGGCAGCAACGGAGCGTGGCGAGCTGGTCGTCCTGCGTCAGGTTGTGCAGGAACGAGTTGAACGCGATCAGGATCTGCGCGTAGCGGCGCGGCAGCGTGAAGTCGCGCATGTCGCCCTCGAACACGCCCGCGGTGAGCCGGCGTTCGGCCAGCTTCGCGCGCAGCGCGGCGAGCATGGCCGGCTCGGCGTCGAGCCCGTCGGCGTCGACGCCGGCCTCGCGCATGGGCAGCAGGATGCGCCCGCTGCCGCAGCACATCTCGAGCACCGGCCCGCCGGCGGCCTTCGCGGCCGTGACGTGCGCGGGGATGTCCGCCACGTAGTCGGCGTACACGAGGTCGTAGAGCTTCGGCGACAGGTAGTAGTCACTCATGCGCGAGTTCCCCGGTGCCGGCCCCACCAGAACCAGTAGGCGGGGAACCCGGTCGCGGCGATCAGCACGCCCGCCATCGCGCGCGGGATCGGGATGTGGGTCAGGCGCAGCAGCGTCTCGAACGGTGCACTCGTGGAGAAGTCGCTCCAGATGATGGCGGCGGTCACCACGATGAACAGGATCGGCGTCAGCGGGAAGAACGGCGTGCGATAGGAGGGCGCCGGCAGCTCGCCGCGGCGTTCGCGCGCGCGCAGCGCGAACACGGCCGCGGTGGTGACGCCGTAGAACAGCCACGACGTGGTCACGAACCAGCCCGACACGTCCTCGAACCCGCTCGCCGCCCACAGCCACACGCACGACAGCACCGCCTGGATCCACAGCGCGAGTGCCGGCGTCTCGCGCTCGGGGTCGAGCGCGGCGAGCGGCTTCCACAGCAGGCCGTCGGCGGCCATCGCCTGCGTCACGCGCGGGCCGGTGAGGATCGCGCCGTTCGTGGTGCCGAACGTGGACACCGCCACCAGCACCGCCAGCGCGCGCATGCCCCAGTCGCCGAGCAGGCGGTGGATCGTCTCCGAGCCCACGGCCGCGTAGCTCGCCACCTCGTTCGGCGTGAGCACGTGGTAGTAGGCGAAGTTCGTGATCACGTACACGGCCACCACCAGGAACGTGCCGCCGAGGATCGCGATCGGCATGTTGCGCTGCGGGTTCAGCACCTCGCCCGCGACGTACGTGGAGTCGGTCCAGCCGTCGTACGCGAACAGGATCGTGATCATGGCGAGCCCGATGCCGAGCCCCAGGGAGTGACCCGCGTTGCCCGCGGCTTTCACGGACTCGAGCGCCGTGGGCGCGTGCGACGCGGGCAGCGCGAACGCGAGCACGCACAGCGCGAGGATGCCGATCAGCTTGGCCGTGGTGAACAGCGACTGCACGCCGGTGCCTTCCTTCACGCCGAGCCAGTTCGCGAACGTCAGCACCACGATGGCCGCGCAGCCCACCGGCAGCTCCATGCCCGCCGGCAGGTGCAGCACCTGGCAGAAGTAGAGCGCGAACACGCTCGTGATCGACGCGATCACCGTGGGCTTGATGACCCACAGGTTCGCCCACCCGAACACGAACGCCCACTGCCGGCCCCAGCCCTCGCGGATGAACACGTAGAGCCCGCCGGTCTTCGGGTGCGCCACCGCCAGCTCCGTGAGCACGAGCGAGCCGGCGATCGACAGCACGCCGCCCAGGATCCACGCGAAGATCACCGCGCCGAATCCCGGCAGTTCCTGCGCCACCGAGTTCGGCGAACGGAAGATGCCCGAACCGATGATGTTGCCCACGGTGATCGCGGTGGCGGCGTACAGGCCGATCTGGCGGCGCGGTTCCACGTGCGGCGCGGTGCCGGAGGCGGGCATGCCGGGATCCTCGGGACGAGATGGCCGGCGGGCGTGGGTTCGCGCGCCGGAAGTGCGCTACTCGGTCGGGATGGTCTTCAGCAGGTCGGCGACGATGCGGTCGGGCTTCACGCCCTCGGCTTCGGCCGTGAAGTTGGTGACGATGCGGTGGCGCAACACCGACAGCGCCACGGCCTGCACGTCCTCGATGCCCGGCGCGAAGCGGCCGCGCAGCACGGCGCGCGCCTTGGCGCCCAGCACCAGGTACTGCGAGGCGCGCGGTCCGGCGCCCCAGCTCACCCACTGCTTCACGAACTCGGGCGCGCCGTCGCGGCCACGCGTGGCGCGGGCGAGTCGCACCGCGTAGCGCACCACGTGGTCGGTCACCGGCACGCGTCGCACCAGCTGCTGCAGCGCCAGGATGTCGGCCGCGCCGAGCACGCGTTCGAGCTTCGGCACGTGCGAACTGGTGGTGGACGCCACGATGCGCTCTTCCTCGTCCTGCGTGGGGTAGTCCACGTGCACGTTGAACATGAACCGGTCGAGCTGCGCCTCGGGCAGCGGGTACGTGCCCTCGAGCTCGATCGGGTTCTGCGTGGCCAGCACGAAGAACGGCAGGTCCAGGTGGAACGTCTGGCCGCCGGCGGTGACTTCCTTCTCCTGCATCGCCTGCAGCAGCGCTGCCTGCGTCTTGGGCGGCGTGCGGTTGATCTCGTCGGCCAGCACGATGTTCGCGAACACCGGCCCGCGGATGAAGCGCATGGCGCGCTTCCCCGAGGCGGAGTCCTCTTCGAGGATGTCCGTGCCCGTGATGTCGCTGGGCATCAGGTCGGGCGTGAACTGGATGCGGTTGAACTGCAGATCCAGCACGCGCGCGAGGCTCGAGACGAGCAGCGTCTTCGCCAGCCCCGGCACGCCCACGAGCAGCACGTGGCCGTTCGCGAACAGGGCCGTGAGCAGGTGGTCCACGACCTCGTCCTGTCCGACGATGGCCTTGCGGAGTTCGACGAGGATGCGGTCGCGCGCCTGCTGGAGCTGCTGGACGGCCTGCAGATCGGAGGGGTTGGTGGACAAGCAGAACCTCGTTCGGACGGAGGGCTTCCGCGCCGGCGGCCACGTTCGAGCGGCGCCGCTCGTGCGGGAATCGGGGCCGGAAGCCTAGCACGCGCGTTTTCGGGCCGGGAAGCCGCGGCCCGGATGCGGCGCATCGCCTGCCGAACGCGGAACGCGGGGCCTCCGCGGCGTTCGCCCGCCCGGCTCCACGCGCGACGGCCGGGAGCGTCGCGCCCCCGGCCGTCGTGCGAGCCTCCGCGTCAGCGGTAGCGGGCCTTCAGCTGTCCCCACGTGCTCGGCCGCACCGGCACCGCACGGTCGACCGTGGCGAACTGATCGCCCGCGAGCGCGGTGAAGTCCACGGCGTGCGGGTCGCCCAGGTTGCACGTGCCGGCGGGCAGGCCGGGCAGTACCTGGTTCGCCAGGTAGTCGTGGCTGCTGCCGTTCACGAACGCGCACACCTTGAGCGACTGCCCCGGGGTCCAGTCGAGCGAGTCGAGCGCCACCGCGATCTCGATGCCGGTGCTCACGGCGCCCGGCGATTCGCCGGCGCAGCCGCCGGTCACGCCGCCGGTGTTCGAGTTGTCGATCGTCATGCGCACGCCGAGGTCGTAGCTGCCGCCGGACAGCACGCCGTTGCTGGCGGCGGTCGTGGTGCCCATGTAGCCGCCCGCGCCGCCCCCGGTGCTCGGCAGCGCGGCGCCGCTCACGAACATGCCGTACGTGCCGCCCTGATCGCCGCCCGACATCGTGAGGTAGTAGTCGGGCTCGAACCCGGCGTCGAACCGGAGGCCGCTCAGGCGGTTCAGTCCGTTGAAGTCGACGTCGGCGTTGTCGGCGCGCAGCACGTTCTGCCCGCCGTCCTGCGTGTCGACGAAGATCTCGAACTTGTTGTAGTTCGATTCGAGATTGCCCGACACGAACACGTACAGGTACGCGCCGTCGGAGTACACGTGGAGCGCGTCGAGCTCGGAGCCGTTCGTGAAGCCGGTACCGCCACCGCTGGCATCGCCGAACTGCGTCTGCACGGTCTGCGTGGCGATCGCGCTGCCGTACGTGCCGTCGAGCGTGCCGTCCACGGTGAGCGCGGGTGTTCCGCCGGCCAGCGCGGTGGAAGCGGCGAGAGCGAGCCACCCGAAAACGAGGAACATCGGTCGCATGGGTTTCCCTTTCCCTGGGGCGAGAGTCGTGTCGGGCCGAGGGAGCTATCGGCACGGTACGACCAAAGCTGCCGCCGTCGACGGCGCGCGCTCTCCCGACGGGAAAGTCGATCGGCCCGCGCCGGCGCAAGTGCCGGCAACGCGCGCCGAACCGCGGAGCGCGGCGCGTCAGGGGCGCATCGCGAGCCGCACCACGCGCAGCCGGGGGCCGTCACCCGTCTGCTCCACCCAGCACGCCCACGCGTGCCGCGGTGCGTCGGCCGCGAGTGCCGCGGTCTTCGCGTGGGCGCCGAGCATCGTCCACGGCGAGCCGCCACCGTCCTCGCCGAGCGCCCGCACCGCGAACACGCGACGCGTGCTGTCGGCCTCGGGGCGTGCGAGCACGCCCGCGAGCGCGCCGCGGCCCCACGGCGCGAGCAGCGGTCGCTCGGCCTGGCGCAGGCCCTCGGTGAACGCGTGACGGCCCATCTCCACGCCGCCGTCGTCGCGCCACGTGGCGGTCCACACGCCCTCGCTGCCGGGCGCGCCGGTGTACCACGCGACGTGACCACCGCCCGCGAACAGGCTCACCGCGGGGCCGTGCGAGGGGCAGCCGTTCAGCAGCCAGCCGTCGTCCGACAGCAACGTGTCGAGCGGCCACGTGAAGCCGCCGTCGCGCGAGAGCGCAAGGCGCGGATCGCGGCGCTGCCCGCGCGCGGTGCGGTACACCACGGCCACGCGACCGCCCGGGCCGGTCCGCAGCGCGAGCCGGCAGCACGCGCACACGCTGTCGGCCACGAGCATGTTCGAATCCCACGAGTCGCCCAGGGGGCTGCTCGCGCTGATGCGGATCTCGGCCGCGTCGGGCTCGCCCACCTGCCCGGCGGCGGCGGCCGTGCGGCCGTCGATCCACGCGACCACCCAGGCGCCGTCGGGCCGCGCGTCGAGCGCGAGGAAACCATGGTAGGTCGAGCGCGGGTCGGCATGATCGTCGTTCACGAAGCGCGCCTCGCCGAACGTGGCGCCGCCGTCGGGGCTCACGCGCGCCACGATGTCGTCCGCCATGTCGCCCGAGTCGCGCCTCGCCGCCCACGCCACCGCGACGCGCCCGAGCGGTCCGAACGCGACCACGGGCCGGCTCTCGGCGTACGACGACACGCGCCCGGCCGCCGGGTTCAGACGCAGCGGCTCGGACCAGTGCGCGCCGCTGTCGGCGGAGGCGGAGTACCAGACGTCCCATCCCTCGCCCGAGCGCTCGGCCCACGTGATCGCCACCCGGCCGGGCTCGGCCGCGATCTGCGGATCGGCCGCCGCGCGCGTGGCGAGGAACGCGGGCGTCACCTCGTCCACGGTCGGGCCCTGCGGCGTGCGGGCGCGCGGCGCGCAGCCGAGGATCGCGATCGCGAGCGCCGCGGCGCACGCGAGGGATACGAGTCGAGATCGGGATCGGGGCGGAGTCATGGGCGCGGACACTATCACCGGTCCAGCTTCACCACGCGCACCGTCCGGCTCGCGTGCGCGCCGCGCCAGTGCACGAAGTAGAGCCCCGCGGCCGCCGTGCGTCCCCGGTCGTCGCGCCCGTCCCACTCGAACCGGCCCGACACCAGGCCGAGCCCGCGCACGCGCCGGCCGCCGGCGTCCAGCACCTGCACGTCGCCCGGCTCGGGCGCCCACCCGTTCAGGCGGGCCGCGAACGGGTTCGGCCCCGCGCCGAAGCGCAGCGGCGCGCCGCCGCACGCCGACGGCGCGATCGCGAGCGGCACCACCGCCACCGTGCTGTCGGCGTGGCCGCGCTCGTCGCGCGCCACGAAGCGCAGCTCGCCCGCGGCGCCGCCCGGGCCCGCGCACGGAGCGGCCACGCGCGCCACGCCGGTGGCCGCGCCCGTCGCCAGCCGCACGCGGCCGTCGGGGCCGGCGAAGTCCACGTCCACGCGCGACACCGTGTCGGTGTCGGTGGCGCTCCAGCGCAGCGTCAGCGTGTCGCCGGGCTGCACGGCCGCGGCCGTGGCGGCCACGCGCGCGGGCGACTCCACCGCGGCCACCGCGAAGCGCGGCGCGCGATCCACGCGCCCCATCACCGTGTAGCCGAAGCGCGCCTGGTCCACCGGCAGCGGGATCACGTCGTCCACGCAGTTCGCGCAGCCGGTGACGCGGTACAGCCAGCCGCGCAGCGTGAACGTGTGCGCGTCGCGCGCGAGCACCTCGGCCCACGGCGCCCAGTAGGGCAGCGTGAAGTCGCCGCGCACGGACATCGTGCCGCCCAGGCGCGGCCACACGCGCACGTCGCCCAGGAACGAGTCGGGCACCGCCACCGTGGCGCGCACTTCGAGCCGCTCGGCGGGCACGCGGCCGCGCCAGCGGTCGAGCCCGATCGAGAAGCGCTCGCCCACGAACAGCGTGTCGAACACGGAGCGCGACACCAGGTGCGCCTCGGACTCGTCGTGCAGGATGCCGATCTCCGGCGCGACGGCGGCGAGCGCGCGGCCCAGGTTCAGCCGCCCCCAGCCCGTGGGCGCGTCGGGCCCGGGCGTGCCGAGGTCGTCGGCGCTCTCGCGCAGCACGTGCTGGAAGTCGACGTCCTGCAACTCGGGGCGCGCGGCGGCCAGCAGTCCCACGGCGCCGGTCACGAACGGCGCGGCGAACGACGTGCCCGAGGCCTGCACGTAGCCGTCGTACGTGGCGCCGTAGTAGCTGGGGTACGTCATGAACGTGGTCCACACCACGAAGCCGGGCGCGAGCAGGTCGAGGCCGGGGCCGTACGACGAGAACACCGCGCGGTCGTCGTTCCAGTCGCTGGCGCCGGCCTGGATGCAGAAGCCGTCGGCCGCGAACGCCGCCGGGAACTGCGCGAGCGTGGGGTTGTTGAAGCCCTGGTTGCCGGCGGCGGCCACCACCACGCACCCGTGCACGAGCCCCCACAGCATGGCTTCGCGCTCCACGCGGCTCGGCGCGTCGCTCGCGTACGACAGGTTCATCGCGCGCGCGCCCACGCGCGTGGCATGCATCACGGCGCGCGACACGTCGAACGACGTGGCGTCGCCCGAGTGGCCGGGAGAGATCTTGATGGGTACGAAGCGGCAGCCGGCGTTGCCGAGCCCGTCGCCGCCACACACGCCCGCCACGCCGCGACCCGGGTGCAGCGGCGCGCCGTCGTTCGTGCGCGCGAGCGCCACGCCGGCCACCGGCGTACCGTGGCCGAACGAGTCGCGCACGGCGCCCGAGGGCTCGAGCGTGGCGTTGAACGGATCGAGCAGCCGCGGGCGGCCGTCGCTCATCGTGCCGGCGAGCTCGGGATGGTCGGGATCCACGCCCGTGTCGGCGATCGCGAGCGCGACCGCGTTCGAGCCCACGCCGAGCCGCCAGCCTTCCAGCGCGTGCACGTCGGCGCGCAGCCGGCCGCCGTAGGAGCCGGTGGGCCCCGGGTTCCACACCCCGTACTGGTCGCCCGAACGCAGCAGCGGGTCGTTCGCGAGCGAATCGAGCAGCGACGCGGCGAGCGGATCGCGCGGCGCGGGCGGCACGGCGGGCGCGAGCGACCAGAGCTGCACGTGGCGCACGCGGTTGGGCTCCACCCAGTCGAAGGCCGCGTCGGCGTCGAGCGCCGACAGCGCCTGCGCGGCGGTGGCGGAGTCGGGTGCCTCCATCAGCACGACGCGCTCGGGATCGAACGCGTCCCCGCCCGGCCGAGGCGCGGGCGCGAGGCTGGCCTCCGCCGCGGGTGCGATGCCGTCCAGGAGCGATGCGCGCACGGTGACGCGAAGCGCGGCGAGCCGCGGCGCGAGCCGCGCGAGCGTGGCGGCGCGCGCGTGCGCGGCCCGCACGCCGGTGGCGCGCGCTTCGGATGCCGGCAGCGCGAGTTGGCCCACGAGCTGGCGCGACGCCTGGGCGTGGGCCGTCGGAGCGAGGTACGACAGGAGGACGAGGCCGATCAGGATCGAGCGCATGGGTGTCACCACGGGGGCGCGTGGCCGCCGGGGGACGCGAAGGCTAGCGTGCGTCCGTCGCGGCCGGCCACGGGAAAAGCGCCCGTGCACGGCGTTCGCGATCCGTGCACACGGTGGACGGTCGCGGCGGCGCCCGGACGCGCGACTCGGTCGCTCACCGCGCCGGGGAGCTCTCGAACTTCGTGCGCGCCAGGCTCGACAGCCGCAGCTCGTCGATCAGGCCTTCGAACGCGTAGTACGGGTTGTGGTCCGCGGCCGAGTCCAGCTCGAGCTGGCCGCTGAACTCCGTGAGCCGGCGCGTGTCGAGGAAGTTGCCCACCAGCAGCGGCGCCTCGGAATGGCGGATCGAACCCCGCAGCGCGTACTGCGTGTCGAGCCGGCCGTCCACGAACAGGCGCACCACGTCACCGTCCCAGCTGGCCGCCACGTGCGTCCACGTGTCCAGCGGGATCTCCGTGGCGCCGCCGAAGCCCTGCGCGCCGCCCGCGAGCGACGGCTGCACCACCAGCACGAGCCGACCCGTCGACGCGCCCGCCACGTACGGCGTGAAGAAGCCCGGGCTCGGCAGCGTGGCGACGGACGCCGCCGTCTTGCGGCCCGCCACGCCGAACACCCAGCTCTGGTCGGTGCCGTATTCGGCCCAGCGGCCCGCGATCGGCGTGAGTTCGTACGTGCCCACGGCGGCCAGGCGGATCCACGCCTCGATCGTGAAACCGCGCGAAGACTCCATCTCGGGGTTGAACGGCACGAGCACGAACGAATCCACGCTGCGCGAGAAGCGCCGCGCGCTGCGGAAGCGCCCGAAGTCGGTGCGCGCGTCCAGCCCCACGGTGCCGTGCAGGCGGAACGGGCCCGAGTCCGGCGAGGTCTGCCCGGCGGACTCGTCGAACCGCCACAGGCCCGACGTGATCGAGTCGGCGACCGGCGCGATCATCGGCCGCGCGGGGGTGCGCGTGCGCTTCAAGCCCGCGCCGGAGCCGGCGCACGATCCGAGGCCGCACGCACCGACGATCGCCGCCGCCCACGCCGCGGTGCGCATCCACCGGGCGAGTCGGGCCGCCTTCCGGTTCATCGTGTCTCCCCCTGGCCGGCCAGGCGTGCGCGCAGCGCGCGCACCACGTCGGCCTCGCCGCGCTTCTCGAACAGATCGATCATGGCCGCGATCATCGCCGGATCGCCCACCACGTTCACGAGCGGCCGCCACACCTCGGCCGCCTGCGCCCCGTTGCCCGCATCGGCGAGCGCCCAGGCGAGCGCGGCGCGGCCCGGCACGTAGTCGGGATTCGTCGCCACCACCGACTGCAACACCGCGACGGCCTCGCCGGTTCGGCCCATTCGCCGCAGGTTGTCGCCGCGCAGGGCGGCCACCTCGGTCCATTCGGGCTGGATCGCCGCCGCCTCCTCGATCCACGGCTGCGCCTCGGCCCATCGGCCGTGGTCGCGCTCCCACACGGCGATGTACAGCCGCGAGCGGGCGTCGCGGTGGTCCACCTGCACGCGCCCGCGCGCGGTGTGCAGCACCAGCTCGCTCGAATCGCGCATCCACGCCGGCACGCGGCCGAACTCGGGGCCGAGCTCGTAGAGCACCGCCGGGTTCGGCCGGAACACGCCGCGCACGGTCAGCCCCGGCACGTGCGCGGTGGTGTCGAGCATCCACCAGAACGCGGGTCGCAGCTCGGCCTCGGCCCACGACATCCACAGCCAGCGCGAGCGCGTGTGGTGGACCTCGCGCGCCAGCTGAGGCAGCGAATCGGCGAACGGGAACGGCACGGGCTCCATGCCCGCATGCCACGCGAAGTGTGGCTTGCGCGCCATCACGCGGTCGCCCGGTCGCGCGTACGGCGCGGCGGCGCGCACGCCGTCGAGCACCTCGACCGGCAACTTGCGGATCTCGTCCTTCTGGAACGCGACGTTCGCACCCACGGCCACGACGAGCGGGAACAGCGCGAGCGCCGGCTTGGCCCACACCTGCTGCCGCGCGCCGATCGGAAGCGCGAACCGCGGCGAGGCGAACGCCACCGCCGCGAACGCCGCCCACACGGGCAGCATGGGCAGCGAGTAGCGCGGGGCGTGGAACACGGGCACCAGCGTGAGGAACACGAGCGCCGCCCACGCGAGCAGCGGCAGCAGCCGCGGCAGCCAGCGCTCGTGCGCCGCGAACCACACGCCGAGGGCGGAAGCGATCGCGAGCGCGTAGCCGGCGAGCCCGCGCGCATCGAGCCGCAGGTGATCCACCGCGTTGGTCGCGATGCGCCCGAGCACCGCGCCCGGGTCGCGGGCGAGCACCGACCACGGCGTGGGGAACTGGCTCTGCATGTCCCGCTGGTAGTTGTCCCACGCGATGCCGTGCGGGCGGGCGAACACCTCGAACGCGATGTTGTGGTGCAGCTGCACCGCGAAGTGCCCGCCCGAGGCGATCGACCAGGCGAGCCACGGTCCCGTGAGCACGGCGAAGCCGGCGGCGAACGCGAGCGCGGCGCCGCGCCGCGTGGTGCCCTCGCGGCGGTCGGCCCAGCCGAGCGCGATCGCCAGCAGGCCGGCGGGCAGCAGCACGCCCGCGTTGTAGCGCGTCAGGTACGCGGCGGCCGCCAGCAGTCCCGCCGCGGCGGCGCCGCGCCGATCGAGCGGGCGCGCGAGCAGCACCCAGAGGCCGGCGGCCTGCAGCAGCACGGCGAGCGCGTCGGTGGTGGCGGCGTAGCCGTAGCGGAACCAGAACGTGTTCGTGGCCAGGAACAGGGCCACCAGCGCGCCGGCGGCGCCGTGCGTGCGCCGGCGCCC
>JBGAOB010000326.1:0-4983 GCA_044222045.1 Candidatus Eiseniibacteriota bacterium | reverse complement strand
GGCGAAGTTGAGGAACCACGGCTTCTCCATGGGGATCCCGAGCGGCCAGATCTGGTTCGCCCAGTAACCCACGCCGATGCCGGCGACGCCGCCGAGCAGCGACAGCAGCACGCTCTCGGTGAGCAGCTGGCGGATCACCCGGCCGCGCGAGGCGCCGAGCGCGACGCGCAGGCTGATCTCGCGGCGCCGCCCGGCGGCGCGGGCGAGCAGCAGGTTGGCCACGTTGGCGCACGCCACGAGCAGCACGCACAGCACGGCCACCAGCATGATGATCATGAGCGGCTTGATGCCGCGCGCCCAGTTCTCCTGCGCGCGCACCACGCGCGTTCCGAACTCCTGGATGTCCCGCTCGCCGGGGTTGTCGCGCAGGATGCCCGCCCACACCGTGGCGGCCTCCGCCCGCGCCTGCTCGATCGTGACGCCGGGCTTGAGCCGCGCGACGATCGTGAGCGAGTTGTCGTTGCGGCTGCGCGACTCGGGATCGTTCGCGTCGTAGCCGGCCGGGATCCAGAAGTCGGAGAGTTCGGGGAACTGCACGCCCTTGGGCATCACGCCCACGATGCGGCGCGTGCGCCCGTTCAGGCGCAGCGTCTTGCCCAGCGCGTCCGCGTTGCCGCCGAAGCGCGTGCGCCAGATGCGCTCGCTGATGATCACCTGGTTCCAGTTGCGCCCCCAGACTTCCTCGTCGCGCGTGAAGTTGCGGCCGAGGATCGGCTGCAGGCCCAGCGCCGGCATCACGCCCGAAGTCATCGAGGCGCCCAGGAACCGCTCCGGGTCGCGATCCAGCGTGACGATCGCCTGGTGGTCCCAGTAGGCGCCCATCGCCGCGTACGACTTGGAGCGGTCGCGGAAGTCGTGGAACGTCGGCCACGCCACGCCCATGTTGTCGTAACCGTGGCGCTTGTCGGTCTCGTGGATCTCGACGATGCGGTCGGGCTCCGGCAGCGGCCACGGCCGGAACATCATGCCGTAGACCATGCCGAACATGCTGGTGTTGACGCCGATGCCGAGCGCCATCACCACCACGACGACGGCGGTGAAGCCCTTGGCCCGGCGCAGCGCGCGCAACGCGTAGCGCAGGTCCTGGAACAAGGTGTCCATGGGTCCCCTCTCCCCCGCGCTCAGCGCTCGCGGCGCTCGTCGACGACGCGGCCGTCGAACAGGTGGATCGTGCGCTGCGCGTGGCGCGCGAAGCGGGTGTCGTGCGTGACCATGCAGATCGTCGAGCCCATGCGGTGCAGGTCCTGCAGCAGTTCCATGACCGCTTCGCCGTTCGCCGAGTCGAGGTTTCCGGTCGGCTCGTCGGCGAGCAGGATGAGCGGGTCGCCCGCGAGCGCGCGCGCGACCGCGACGCGCTGCTGCTGGCCGCCCGAGAGCTGCGCCGGCAGGTGCTTGGCGCGGTGCGCCATGCTCACGCGTTCGAGCGCCTCGCCCACCTTCTTGCGCCGCTCGGCCGCGCCCATGCCGCGGTACGTGAGCGGCAGCTCGACGTTCTCGAACACGGTCAGGTCGCCGATCAGGTTGAAGCTCTGGAAGATGAATCCGATCTGCCGGTTCCGGATCCGCGCCCGCTCGGCGAACGCGAGGCTCTGCACGGGGACGCCGTCGAGCCAGTAGGTGCCGTCGCTCGGCGTGTCGAGCAGGCCGAGGATCGAGAGCAGCGTCGACTTGCCGCAGCCGGACGGGCCGGAGATGGCCACGTACTCGCCGCGGGCGATCTCGAGGTGCACGCCCGAGAGCGCGTGCGTCTCGACTTCGTCGGTGGTGAACACCTTGCTGAGGTTCTCGAGCCTCAGCAGCGCCTTGCCGTTCCGTTCCCCGTCACGGGACTCGGTCCGGGCCGCGGTCACGGGCCCAACTTTCGTGGCTACGGTCATGGGTTCCTCCTCGGGCGGGGAGCGCCGGGTGCTACTTGAGCGTCACGCGGGCCGCGGATCCGTACTGCGACATCTCGCTGAGGATCACGCGGTCGCCTTCCTTCAAACCGTCCAGGACCTCGACGTCGTCGGCCGAGCCGCGGCCCACGCGCACGCGCACGCGCGTCGCCGTGCGGCCGTCGGGGTCGAGCCGGAAGAGATCCGTCGTCGCTTCGGTGGAGCCGTCGGCGGGCCGGCCGACGTGCAGGGCGTTCGGGATGCGGTCGATCTCGATGGTGCCGTCGACCGACAGGTCGGGGCGCGCGCCGCGCGGCAGTTCGCCGTCGAGCGCCACGTCGACCGACACCGTGCCGCCGCGCACGCCCGGGTCCATGCGCGCCACGTGGCCCTTGACCAGGCCGTTGCGCGTGTCGACCACGACGGGCAGGCCGAGCGCCAGGTCGCGCGCCTGCGCCTCGGGCACGTCGAGCACCGCCTTGAGCCGGTCCTGGCCGGCGACGCGCGCCAGCTCCTGGCCCGGGTTGACCCACTGACCGGGCTGCAGCGACAGCGACTGCACGACGCCCTTCTGGCCCGCACGCACGGTCATGGAGGCGACGCGGTCGCGCTGGAACTGGGCGATCGAGCGCAGGCGGTCGACTTCGGAGCGGCGCAGCGCGATCTGCGCGTCGAGCGCGTCGGCCGTGACCTTGAGCCGGCTCTGCTCGCTGTCGAAGCGCTCGCGCGCTTCGCCGGCGCGGTCGCGCGCGCGTTCGATCTCCATTTCGGAGCCCAGCCCGTCGGCGGCGAGCCGCTCGGCCACCTTTACCTGGCGGTCGGCTTCGCGCAGTTCGCTGCGGGCGCTGGCGACCGCGCTCACCGCGGCCAGGCGCTGCGTCTCGAGCGCGGCGCGCTGCGTGGCCAGTTCGGCCTCGGCGAGCTTGAGCTGCCGCTCGGCGTCGAGCGCCTCGAGCTGCACGTCGGGGTTGGACATCTCGAGCAGCACGGTGCCCGCGTCGACCCGGGTGCCGGGGCGGGCGACGATGCGCTCGACGCGGCCGGCGGTCATGGCCGAGACGATGCGCAGGTCTTCGGGGACGAGCGTCCCGTTGCCGCGGACTTCGCGGATCATCTCGCCGCGCGCGACCGTGCCGATGAGCAGCGTGGCGCGCTCGACGCCGGGCCCGGCGGGCTTGAGGCGCACGAGTCCGACGGTGGCCAGCACGAGTCCCGCCGCGATCGCGGCGATCATCGGCAGGGGCCGGCGGGGCTTCTTCTGGCGAGGAACGTCCATGAGGTCTCCGTGGCGCTTGGACGGACGGGTTTCGCCGCGGGTTACAGGAAGATCCGTTCCGGCGCGCGCGTTTCGTTCAACGCGTTGCCGCGCAAGCGCGTGACTCCCGAACCGCCACGCGAGGCCGCGGCGCGGAGTGTCCGGTTGTGGGACGCGCGATCCCGGATACGGACGCCGCGAGCCGCACACGCACCACGCGAAAGGGCCCGCCTCCCGGTGCGGGAAGCGGGCCCTCTGGTTTCGCGGGGGATGTCGCGTCAGTCGACGTGGTTCGTCAGCCGGATCGAGCCGTTCACGGTCGAAGCGTTCAGCTTGGCGCCGCCGCGGCCGACGGTGCCGTGCATGCTCCGCGGGCCCCACTTGCCCTGCACGGTCACGGGGAAGTCGGTCGAGATCGAACCGTTCACCGTGCTGCCGGTCAGGTCGGCGTCGAATCGGTCGGGCAGCCGCAGCGTGATGGTGCCGTTCACGGTCGTGAAGTCGAGCCGCTCGCCGGCGCCCACGCGGCCGAGCCGGGCGGTCACGTTGCCGTTCACCGTGCTGGCCTCGCCGCTCTGCGCGGTCTCGATGTCGCACGTGCCGTTCACGGTGTGCGCGCGCACGGGGCCGCCCAGGTCGCGCGCGGTCACGCCGCCGTTGACCGTGTTGGCGTCGAACGTGACGCCCGCGGGCACCCGGACCTTGAAGTCCACCTGCACGTCGCAGTTCCTGTGGCCGGGAAGGAGCTTCTTGCCGGTGCACGGGCTGCCCTGGCCGGGATAGACCGCGCAGATCGTCAGCCCGTCGCTGTCCTGCACGACCTCGAGCTTCACCTCGGCGGGATCGTGCCGCTTGCCGTGCTTGTCGGCGACGATCTCGATGCGGTCCCCGCTCGCGGGCTCGGCGACGATCTCGCCGTTCACGCCGTGGATCGCCAGCGTGCGGCCGGCGGCCAGCGTGCCGTTCCAGTTCCACGCCTCGTGCCGCTCGGCGGCCCAGCCGTTCGAACCGACCGAGAGCCCGATCAGGGTGGCGCCGACGGCGGCCAGCAGCCGGGCCGGGCGCGAGTGCAGCAGCGTCGCGAGGGTCATCGGTGGTTCTCCTTGTCGTCCGGTGCGTCGGGCGGGGCCGGCGGCGCCGGGACACCCTTGTACACCTTGATGATCTTGGGGCCCTTCGGAGCCTTCGGCGCCCGGGACGAGGCGCGCTGCGCCGCGTCGGCCGCCGACACCTCGTCGGGGCGGAGCAATTCGATCAGTCCCTGGAACGACTCCAGCTCGAGGGTCGAGCCGCCGGTGCCGAGCACGAAGTTGAACTTCTGGCCCTTGCGCCACGGCCCCATCTGCACCGGGAAGCCGCTGCGGAAACCGCCCTGGAACGTCGCGACGGAGACGTCGACGCCCGCACCTACGGGAACGCCCACCAGCAGGTTGCCCGCGTGGCTCGCGAGCCGGTAACGGCCGCGCGGCTCGAACGCGCCCCCGTACACGACGGTGCCGTTCACCGAACTGGCTTCGACGTTGTTCGACTTCACCTTGCGGATGCGGATGTCGCCGTTGACGCTCTCCACCACGAGCACGCCGTCGACGTCCTCGAGTTCGATGTCGTTGTTGATCGACGACGCCTGCACCTGCCCGCGCACGTCGTTCGCGCGGACCGAGCCCTCGACCGACGAGATCTGCACCGAGCCGCGGCCGCCGCGCACGCGCACGTCGCCGCGGATCGACTCGGCCTCGATCGCGCCCTGCACGCCGTCGACGCTGATGTCGGTTTCCATGCCCGAGAGCCGCAGCGCCATCCAGCGCGGCACGGTGATCGTGTAGTCCACGGCGGCGGGCAGGCCGACGCGGTTGA
>JBGAOB010000325.1:0-5019 GCA_044222045.1 Candidatus Eiseniibacteriota bacterium | reverse complement strand
GCTGACACGCACGGGCGCACGCGGCGCGCGGGGTGCGACGCGCATAGCGGTCGCCCGCGAGCGCCAGCGCGTGCGCTCGGCGCCCGGTGCACGGATTGCAACATCGTCCCGTGGAGACGGCGAAGGTGGCGCCTCGTGCCGGCGCGCTGACGCCCGCGGGATCACGAAACGATGCGGCGGCCACGGCCGAAGCCGTGACCGCCGCAGGGGCTCTGCCCCGAACCGGGGCGGGGTCAATGCGTCACGACGATCCGCCTCGTGAGCGTCTTCTCGGCGACGAGGAGCCGGGCGAAGTAGAGCCCCGGCGCCACGGCGCGGTCGCGTCCGTCGCGCAGGTCCCACGCCGCCACGTGCTCGCCGGCCCGATGCGCGCCGCGCGCGAGCGTGCGTACCACGCGACCGCTCGCGTCGTATACGACGAGTGACGCGTCGCCCGCCGACGGCATCACGAAGCGGAGCGTCGTCGCGCGCGTGGCCGGGTTCGGCGCGGGCGCGGACAGCGCCAGCTCGTGCGCGACCGGAGCCGGTCCCGCGCCCACCGTGGTGCCGTTCCACTGCAGGCCCCACGAGTGCAACGCCGCGGCAGCGCCGGGAGGCACGGTGAGCGTCAGGATCCAGTCGCCGTACGGATTCTGCCCGTCGTAACGAGCGAGCGTCTGCGAGGGCCGCACGCCGTCGTAGTTCCAGGGGCAGTCCATGTCGCCCAGCGCGTGCGGCGCGGCGTCGAGGACGACCGACTCCAGGTTCTGGTCCGTCGCGGCGAACGTGCCCGGCGAAACCACGTGCACCACGTCGCCGGCCGGGGACGTCAGCGTCATGTCGAGATTCGCGAGACTGCTGCCGCGAGCGGACACCCACAGGCGTAGCGCGCCGATCCGCTCGTGCGCAACGCTCTCGTCCAGCCGCAACGTGTCGCGGACGATCGTTGCCGGCGCTTTCATGTCCATGCCGGTCCAGCGGAACTTCCAGCGGTCCATCTCGGCCGTGGTGAACCATGGGTATGCACTCGTGCCCCACGTGACGTCGGGAGCCGCCGAAGGCCCGGGCAACACCGCCGCCATACCGCCGGAGCGTCGCAGCCACGTCGGGTAGAGCTGCACGCGCTGCCGCGACGCGCCCAGCTCGTCGAGTTCGACCGTCGAGTTGATGAGCGTGCGCGGGATCAGCCGGTCACGCACGCGCGTCGGCGAGAGCACGCCGTTGACGATGCCCGCGTCGTCGAGCGCGCCCGTGAAGGCGTCGATCGGCCCGCCCTTCGCGGCGCTGTCGGCGCCCGCCCACGCCCACCGGCCGTTCTCGCCCACGGTTCCCGCCGCGAGCACGTCCGAGACGAGCACGCCGTTCACGTACAGCCGCACGTGCCCGTTGCCGGCGGAGGCGGCCACGGTGGTCCAGCGATTCGCGGGGAGGTAGGGCCCGGTGACTCCGGAACCCCCAAAGGGCACGAACTTCAGGTTCCCCGACGCGTCACGCCCGAGCCACCAGCTCGAGGACTTGCCACGGCCAACGAACGTCTCGTCGTGGCCGGCGGCGGCGAGGTTCGGGCGCACGCGCGCGTACACCGTGACGCCCGCGGCGAAGCCGCCCGGAACGACCTCGAACGTGTGGTGATCGCCGGAGCCGTCGAACTCCCAGGCCATCGAGAACGGGCTCGGCGGCGACGACGACGGGTCCGTGGCGTCGTTCCCGCTCGCGTACCCCTGAAACCAGGCGTTGTGCAGCGTGGCGGTGGCGCCCGTGAGCGGCTCGCCGTCCACGAACGCGACCGGGGTGGTCGTGACCACCGTTCGGCTCGTCGTCCACTCCGCCAGAAGTCCCGACCGGGCGAGCGTGCTCGCCGTGCCGCCGATGGGTCCGGTCGCCATGCTGGCCTGGATCTCCTCGTCGCTGTGCACCACGTTCCAGATCCGCACGTCGTCCATCTGGCCGCGGAAGAACTCGCGCAACCCGGTCGAGGTGCTGTCCGCGCCCAGGTGCAGCCGGCCCGCCTGGAGTCCGGGCGTATCGGTGAGCGGGGCGTAGCCGGACGTCTGGCCGTTCACGTACAGCACGACACCGAAGTTGTCGCTGTAGGTGGCCGCGACGTGGGACCACGTGCCCACGGGCAGCGGGGCGTCCGCATCGACGGAGCCCGGCACGTTGTCGCCGATCGAGAACCGGAGTCTTCCGTTGTCGGCGATGCCGAACCACCAGCTCACCGCGCGGTCGTTGCCGAGAATCGTCATCGCCGTGCCCGAGACGCGCGGCTTCACCCACGCTTCGAACGTGTAGAACCGATGTCCCTGCAGGGTGCGCGAGTCCAGCACGGTCATGCGCTGGCTGCCCGCCGCCGGCCAGTTGAAGTTCATCGACGCCTGCGCGATCGCCGGGGTCCAGGAGACGCTCGGGTCGCCGCGGAAGCCGGCGCCATCCACGCGCTGCGCGTACACGTCGATGTCCCAGGGCGCGCCATTCCGTTCGTCCTGCCACTGCGAGATGAACCCGCCGCGACCGTCGCTGGTGGCCGCCGGGTTGTACTGCGCGCCGGTCGCGGTGGTGACGGCGAGCCCCAGGGCGGACCAGCGCGGATCGTTGGTCCCGTCGGCAAGCAGGTGATGGGCGACGATGTCCGACCCGCCCGCCGCCGCGCGCGGTCGCAGGACGAACAGACCTCCACTGCCGTCCGGCACGGGCGTCGCGTACTCGTACGTGAAGCGTTCGGGCAGGAACGGCGCAGACTGCTGGAACACGAGGAATCCGTCCGTGGTCCAGCCGGCCGGTCGCGTGCCCGCGGCCGTCACTCGCGTCACGAGCATGTCGATTCGCGCGTCCGGATCCACACGGGTCGCGGACTCCATCCAGGTCGCGTACGCGCCGCCCGAACCGTCCGCGACCAGCGGAAAGCGGTAGTTGTCCGCGTCGTGGTTCGGCGCTCCGGAGAGCAGCACGCCGCTCGCGGGCCAGCCCGCGGCGATCGAGCCGGCGCCGGTCACCCGCTGCAGGAACACGTCCTTGTCCGAGGTCAGCTGCTGGAGCTCCGTCCATTGCACGAACGCTCCGCCCGCACCGTCGCCCACCATCTTGGGGGTGAAGGAGACCGACGCCGTGGTCGGAGCGCGGAGTGCCCGCCCACCCGCCGGCCACGCGGGGTCGAACGTCGCATTCGAGCGCACGTGTTTCACGAAGATCGCGCCGTCGGGATCCGAGAGGGACGTCGGAAATCTCATCCAGCCGATGAGCGCGCCCGTGCCGCCGTCGGAGACGATGCGCACGTCCGTCGTGTTCGCAGTCGTCGTTTCGACGCTCAGCCCCCCGGCCGGCCATGCGGCGTCGAGGAATCCGCCCAGGTTCACGCGCGCGGCGCGGATGTTCTCGTCGGCCGGCCCCACCCGCTCGGACCACGCGACGATCGCCGACAGTCCGCCCGTCAGGGTGCAACAGCCGACGATGTGCTCCGCGGTTCGGATCAGGAGGCCGCTCGCCGACCAGCCCGGCGCCACGGTGCCATGGCTCGTGAGCCGCTGGATCCACAGCGACGGAGGCGACGCGGTGATGTCCTGAACGATCACGAGCACGCCGCCGGCACCGTCCTCGAGCATGTCGAGCACCACGCGATTCCGCGGTGTGCCGAATACGCGCACGCCCGTGGCGGGCCATGCGGGATCCAGCTCGCCGTCCACCGTGATGTGCTGCACCCAGACATCGACTTCGGGCGTGCCGCCGCCCGGCCCACCCCAGAACGCGAACGCGCCGCCCACGCCGTCCGGGACCAGCGACGCGGGGGCCTGGTCTCCATCGAAGTGAGCGACTGGCAGGTTCGTGGCGGCGCCGTTCGGCCACACGGCCAGGGCGGGGCGAGCAAGTCCGAGCGCGGCGCCGAGCGCGAGAGCGGCCGCAAGGGCGGAGTTGGCGAATCGGCGTGGAAGACGCATGGGAGCCTCCGGGTGGTGGGCGTGTGGGATGCGCACGCCGATACCGGAGACCCTGCCGTCAGGGCTCACGCCTCCGCGCGGCCCGGAACGCCCGGGCGGCGCCCGTGGCCGCCATCGCCGGACCGGACGTGAAACGGCGGGGCGACCGCTCGTCGCGATCGCCCCGCCGTCGTGCTTCGGTCGGCCGCTCCCGCCGCGCCTACGGCATCGCGGGCATCCCCATCTGCGCCCACTCCTCGGCCGCCGGCCCGTACACGCCCGGCACCGTGAGCCCCGCCTGCCGCATGAGCACGGTCATCTGCCCGCGGTGGTGGGTCTGGTGCGCGATCAGCGCCGACAGCACGTCGCCGCGCCGCCACTGCTGCCCGTACATCGGGATCTGCTCTTCCATCATGCCGTCATTCCATTGCGCGGCCACGCCGGCCGCGACGGCCGCCGCCGACTGCTCGTACGCCGACACGATCTCCGCGAGCGTCGGAATCGGCGCGTCCTGCGCGGGGCCGCTCACCGGCAGGCCGGCGTGGCCCATCATCTCGGGCAGCGTCACGGTGATGTGCCACGCGAGCCGGCCGAGCGTGCGACCGGTCGGCGTCACGGCCTGCGACAGCGACGCGTCAGTGCACGCGCGCATCACCTTGAGCGTGGACTCGGTCTCGTACTTCCAGGAGTTCTGGAAGTCCTCGATGCGACGAAACATGGTCGGCTCCTTTCGCGCGGTGGGCGCTACAGGGTGAGGACGCGCTCGGCACGAAGCTGCGCGTCGAGGATGTCGGGCATGCCGCACACCGTGCCTACGCGGACGCGGTCCTTCAGACCGAAGTACTCGAGGCACGTGGCGCACACGAGCAACCGCGTGCCGCGGCGTTCCAGTTCGGCGAGCGCGTCGAGCAACGGCGAGCCTTCGGCCACCAGGTGCACGCCCTCGGTGTAGAAGCACGCCGCCGCGGGGGCGAGGTCGCCGGCCAGCAGCAGCCCCAGGTACTTGGAAGCGAGCGCCTGCTGCAACGGCGTGTCCGCGGAACCGATGCCGTCACGGGTGAACATCAGGACGGTGGACGCGAACGAGTGGGACATGGGGCACCAACGGGAGAGGGCGGACAGGGACGTC
>JBGAOB010000324.1:0-5020 GCA_044222045.1 Candidatus Eiseniibacteriota bacterium | reverse complement strand
AGCAGCACCAGCTGCGAGGCCAACAGCCCGCCCGTCATGAACACGAGGACGCCGGCCGCGGTCCACGGCACGAGCGCGTGCGGCCCCGGCCGCAGCCGTGCGAGCAGCGGCGGCAGCAGCAGCAGGCAGGGCAGCGCCGTGCAGTTCGCCACGAACAGCGCCCCGAGCACCGTGCGCCAGCCGTCGCCGGCGCCGCCGCGCCCCGTCACGTGCATCACCCACACGACGAACAGGACGACGGCGTTCGCCCACGCGATGGGCAGCAGCGCGCCGCGCAGCGACCGCAGGGCGCTCATCGCCCGGCCTCCACGGGGGCGAAGACCCCGCGGCGCAGCACGTGGATCGGCTGCGCGCTCGTCGCGCCGGGCAGCGTCATTTCGCCCGCGATCACCTCGTAGAGCGTCGCGTATTCGATCTGCCGGTTGGCGAGCGAGACCCAGATCTGGCCCCAGTAGTGGCTGCGCGCCCGCATCTTCATGCCGCCGTTCTCGATCTCGAACGGGTTCATGAGCGCAGTGTAGTCGATCACGGCACAGTCCCGGCCGTTGCGCCGCGACCGGCCCACCCAGGTCAGCTCGACGTCCTGGTTCTGGAAGCGGCCGACGCCGGGCATGTCGACGTTCTGCCCGCGCAGAACGTGGAACGGCTCGTTCAGCACGAGGTGCGGAAACTGCGCCTGCCCGAAGCCCTCGAACATCTCCGTGTCCCAGACGAGATTCCGCTCGAGCACCGCGTCGGCCGGGAAGTCACGGAAGAAGTCCGGCGCGAGCGGATCGAACCGGTCGGGCCCGGTCACGCGATAGGTGAGGCCTTCCATGAACGTTCGCGGCGTGCCCTCCGGCAGGTCCCCCGTCGGGCCGTTCGCCGCCGCCAGCACGACGTGCTTCCACGTCGCCTCGCCGTTCGGCAGGCCCCGCGTGTAGTCGCCCACGATGCGCTGGCGATGGATCACCTCGCCCACCGTGTTCATGCTCGTGTACTGAACGGTGAATCGATACGTACGCGGCCCAATCTCCCGGACCTCCGTCGTCTTCGGAAGACTCCACGGGGTGCTCGACAACGCGAGCACCGTGACCAGCAAGCTCTGCACGACGTTCATCGCACGCCTCCGTTTCGCCCGCGAAGTGCGGGTCGATGGGCAGCGTGTGCGCACGCCCGGGCGCTGTCAGCGGGCGTCCGACGAAGGGCGGCGGGTTCCCGACGACGGGCGCGTGGCGGGCGACGAGCCGTCACGGCGTCGGAGGCCGCGGACGTTTCGCGCACCCTTCAGCCGGCCAGCACCGCCGCGGCGTCCACGATCGCGTGCGCGAGGACGTTCGCTCCGAGGTTGCGGCGCCACAGGTAGAGCGCGGTCAGGACCGCGCCGCCGAAGCCGGCGACCAGGAGATGTCCCCAGCCCCACGTGCCCACGTGCGCGAGCGCGAACAGTGCGCCCGACACCGCCGCGGCGAGACCGCGGCGACGCGAGAGCTCCGACAGCCGCTCGATGGCGTAGCCGCGATAGAGCACTTCCTCGCACACGGCCGCGCGGACGACCGAAGCGATCCGCCACGCGAGCGGCGTGGCCAGAAGCTGGCCGAGCGGGGCGGACTCCTGGATGCCGAGGCGTGGAAACAGCACGAAGAAGATGCCCGCGAGCCCGGCCACCATGGCGACGCCCGCCGCGAGTGCCGCGAGCACGTCCCGCCCGCGCATGGGCCGTATCCCGATCGAGGACCACGGCCGCTGCTCGGCTGCGCGCACGATCCCGAGCACGATCGCGAGCACCGCCCACCAGGCGAGTTCGTAGCGAACGAGGTGGGCGACGTCGGCGAACTCGTCGAGCCACCGGCTGACCGGAAGGAAGGGGAACCCCAGCGCCACGACCAGGCCGCACACGGTGGGCGCGATCGGGCGGGGCGTTCGGGAGTGCGTCCCGCTCCGCGGCGGGGCGGACGGCAGGGAAGAGGGCGTCGTCACGGTGGATCTCCGGTGAAGGTCGCGCGGATGGTAGGGTGGGCCTGGGAGCGAGGATTGAACGAACGCGACGACATCCGGCGGAGAACCGACGACCCGCTCGGCATCCTCCACGTGCGGCCGCCCGACGTGGAGGGGCTGGCGCGCTACTGGCCCTCCCGCGACCTGGAGCCGTTCGTCGAGCACTACTGGGCCGTGCGCTGGGACGAGGCCCGGCCCGAACGCGTCGAGCTCGTGCCGCAACCCGCGGTGCACCTGGTGCTCGAGCGGGGCGCGAGCGAAGTCGTGGGCCTGTCGCGGTCTCGATTCACGCGCGTGCTCGAGGGGCAGGGGCGGATCCTCGGCACGCGCTTTCGCCCGGGGGCGTTCCGGGCGTTCGTCGACTTCCCGGTGCGTGATCTCGCCGACCGCCGGCTTCCGCTCGCGAACGTGCTCGGGCCGGGCGCGGGCTCGCTCGAGGCCGAGGCGCTCGCGCACGGGCGCGATCCCGACGCGATTCGCGTCGTCGAGGAGTTCCTGCGCCGCCGGCAGCCCGTGCCGACCGCCGAGTCGGCGCTGGCCGCGCGCATCGTCGATCGCATCACGAGCGACCGCGACATCCGGCGCGTGGACCAGCTGTCGCGGGAGTTCGGGCTCGGCCTGCGCGCGCTGCAGCGGCTGTTCGGCGACTGCGTCGGGGCGAGCCCCAAGCGCGTGATCCTCGGGCAGCGACTGCTCGAGGCGGCCGATCGCGCGACCACGGGCGCGCAGATTGACTGGGTCGACCTGGCGCTGGACCTCGGCTTCGCCGACCAGGCGCACCTGATCCGGGAGTTCAAGAAGCTCGTGGGGCGGACGCCCGCGGACTACGTGCGTGGCCTCGAACGGCGAGCGGACCCGGGCGCGTGAGGGGCGCCGGTCGGCGTCATCGACCGCCCCGCGAACCGCGCACCCGAAGTGTCCCGCCGCGGGTCGCGACGAGCCGTCCGCGCCGGCCGGACTTCACCGGCGCGAACGACCCGACGCCGTGCTCACACCTCGGCCGCCGGCACCTCGCGGGTGCTCGCCGCGGCCCGCTGCTTCGTGCGCCACGCGGCCAGCAGCGCACGCGCTTCCGGGTCCGGACGCGCGGGCAGCTTGCGGTACTCCGAACAGTCGCTCTTGCGCGCGAGGAGGCGGTGGTTGATCAGCTCGCGTCGCAGCGTGGCGTGGTCCCCGAACGCGTGCGCGCGCTTCAGCACCTCGTTCACTTCCTTCTCGGAGTAGGCGCGGCGGGCTTCGAACCGCGTCCACAGGATCCACATGGCCAGCTTCTGCACGGCGAACTTGCTCGGCCACTGTGCGAGCCGACCGCTTTCGTCGAAGTAGCGCAGCGCCCGCCGTGCATGCTCGGTGAGCGGTGGCGGCGGTTCGCGATGCGCGGCTGCAGCCGCCGTCGCGGGCGCGAGTGCGGCGGTGCGCAGTGCCTGCACGTTGCGGTGGCCGGCGGCCCGCGCGATCAGGTTGAGCCACTCCACGTGCGTGGGAGGCTTCGCGGCGTCGCGCTGGGCGAACGCGCGCGCGAGCGAGCGGGCGAACGCCGAAAGGTCCGGCGTAGCGAAGGGAACGATCTCTCGGGGCATGGCACTTCCTCGCGTGCGGGTCGCACGCCCATCACCTGCGTCAGCAGATTGCCGGGGGTCGCCGACTTGCCGGCCGGGCGCACGCCGCTTGCGCGGGAGCGTTCCATGGCCTTTTCGAAGCGGCAGGTTTAGCTCGCGGACACTCGGTTCGCGCGGCGACGCCTGGGTGAACTGCCGACCCGCGCGGCAGCATAGCGGAACGGCGGCGGACGCCATAGCCGATCGAAGCCGGGCGTGCCTGTGCGCCGTCCCTGCGACATGCATCTCTTCCGCCTCCCGCGTACGATGCCGCGCGCCCCGCTGTTCGTGCCCGGACCCCACGCGAAGACGCTTCCACCATGACGCTCGACGATTCCTCTCCACCCGCGCCTCCACCCCCGCACGACTCCCACGCCCGCCCGCGCTGGGGGTGGCTCCCATGGCTGCGCTGGGCCGTGCAGCTGCTGTGCGCGGCGTTCCTCGTGCTCGTGGGCGTCGAGTTCGCGCGCTTCTTCGACCAGGCGGTGGCGGGCAGCGCGCTGTTGCCGCAGCGGCCCGCCTCGGTCGAGGCGCTGCTGCCGCTGAGCGCGCTGCTCGCGCTGAAGCACTTCCTCCTCACGGGCGCGTGGGACGACCTGCACCCGGCCGGGCTCACGATCCTGCTCGCCGTGGTGGCCACCGCGATCGTCGCGCGCAAGGGTTTCTGTTCGTGGGTGTGCCCGGTGGGCACGCTGTCGCGCGCTCTCGAATGGATCGGGGCGCGCACGAAGCTGCTGCGTCGCGGCAAGCGGGGCGCGAAGCCGTCGGCGTACGGCTGGCTCGCGTACCTGCCCAAGTACCTCGTGCTCGCGTTCTTCGCGTGGTCGATCTTCGTGCTGATGGACGGCCGCGCCGTCGAGTCGTTCCTGGCTTCGCCGTACAACCGCGTCACGGACGCTCGGATGCTGCTGTTCTTCCGGCATCCGTCCGCGACGATGCTCGTGGTGATCGGTGCGTTCGTGGCGGGCTCGCTCTTCGTGCGACACCTGTGGTGCCGGTTCTTCTGCCCGTACGGCGCGCTGCTCGGGTTGTTCAGCTGGGCCTCGCCGCAGGGCATCGTGCGCGACACGTCCACGTGCACGTCGTGCAAGCGCTGCACGCAGGTGTGCCCGGTCCGGATCCGCGTGCACACGGAACTGCGCGTGCGGACACCCGAGTGCACGGGCTGCCTCGACTGCGTGGCGGTGTGCCCGGTGGACGACTGCCTCACGGTAGGGCGCACGGGGCGCCGCGGCTGGTCGCCTCTGCTGGTTCCGGCGCTCACGATCGCGGTGCTGCTGGGCGGATGGCTCGTGGCACGGGCCACGGGGCACTGGTACTCCAGGGCGCCGGCGGCGGAGTTCGCGAAGTGGTACCGGCACGCCGAGGACGGTGGCCGACCGCCCGCGACGGACGAGCCGCCGCCGCCGGGGGAGTAGCATCGCCGCTCGCGTGCCCGGGGCCCG
>JBGAOB010000323.1:0-5057 GCA_044222045.1 Candidatus Eiseniibacteriota bacterium | reverse complement strand
ACGTCGTAGAAGGGGTCGGTGGTGTTCGTCAGCGCGAGCGAGCTGATCACCGGGACGAAGCAGTGGTTCGGGTGAAGCGCCACGATGTCCCCGTAGGGTGCGGCCACCGTGTCGAGCTGCGTGAACGACGCGCGGTACCCACCCGGCGCGCCGTCCCACGGCTGCGTGCCGCTCACGGTGACGGTGCGGCGCGTGTCGCCCACCAGGAAGATGCGGATGCGGCCGTCGAAGATGGTGCGGCTGGTGGCGTTCGGCACCGCCCACACGTTGCCGAGGATCGTCACGAGCAGGTTCGAGTAGCTCCACTGGATGACCTGGTCGCCGGGCTGGAAGCCCTGCGTGGCGCGCAGGCGGCTGCCGTTCGCCACCGCCACGCGGCGCGGCAGCTGCGGCCAGCCGAGCGCGGCGAAGTCGGCGAGCAGCCCGGCGCGCAGCGGGTCGGGCGCGCCCGTGGTGCCCGGCGGATCGGTGTAGTGGTAGATCAGCATCTGCCGGGCCGCGGGGCTGTTCAGCTGCGTGAGGAACGCGGCCGCATCGGTCGACTGCCCGGCGAAGAACTGCACCCAGTACTGCAGTCCCAGCGGGATGTCCGCGCCGGCGAACGGCGCGTCGAACGCGATCCACTCGCGTGCGCGCACGGGCTGCCCCGTCGATTCGAGCCACGCCAGCGCGAAGCGCGAGCACAGCCCGCCCATGCTCGCGCCCACCACGGCCATCGTCGCGCCCGGCGGCATCTCGGCGTCCACGCGGCGCAGCAGCTCCGCGGTGACGTAGCCGTTCTCCTGCACCGGGTGCGTGGAGTCGGTGAAGTCCAGCACCACCGCGTCGAAGCCGTGCGCGCGCAGCGTGTCGGCGAGCCCCTGCTGGTTCAGCAGCGCGTAGAGCGGATCCCAGTCCATGGAGTTGTCGATGTCGAAGCCCTCGATCAGCACCACCGGGTTCACGAGCGACGCGTGCCCGGGCGCGTACCGCACGTACGCGCGCCCCGTGCCGAACACGCCCAGGTGCGGCTGTGCCGCGGTCACGAACAGCGTGTCGTCGGGCGTGGGCGCGGCGAGCGCGGCGACCGGGAACGCGAAGCGCGCCTCGCGTACGGCTCCGTCGGCGGTGGTCACGCGCAACGCGAGCGTCTTCGCGCCGGCGCTCGCGTACCGAGCGTGCGCGATCGCGCCCGGGATCACGTCGCGGAAACCGCGCCCGTCGCCCGCGTCCAGCTCCACGCGCCGCGGCTCGCCCGCGTCGGTCCACAGCGCCGCGCGGTCGAGCGCGAAGCGCACGTCGCCGCCCCGCCACGTGGCCGGCGCGAGCGCCGCTGCCGCGACCACGCGCAGCGGCTCCACCGCCCGGCTGCGCGCGCCACGCGCACCTGCTGGCCGTCGGCCACCAGCGCGGCGGTCGCGAACGCGTCGGCGCGCAGCCGGTGCGCCGACAGGTCCAGCCACGCCAGCGGCACCGCGCCCGATTCGCGCCGCGCGCGCGCCGCCGCGTCGATCACGCCGAGCAGCCCGGTCGGCGCGGCATTCGCCACGTCCAGCTGGTGCGCGAGCTGGCGGAACGTGGCCGCGTCGCCCACCGCGGCGCCGGGTGCACCGTCGAAGCGCTCGGGATCCACGAGCGGCAGTGAGCGGTCGAGCAGGCGGCCGGACGGAGCGACGGTCGCGGGCACGCCGGCGAGCACCGAGCGCAGCGCTTCGCCCACCGGATCGCGCGTCGCCGCCGCGGCGGACGAAGCGCACAGCGCGAGCGACAGCAAGGCGAGCAGGGGCAGGCGGCGGTTCGGGAAGGCAGGGCGCATGGGGAGCTCCGGTGAGGGGCGAAGCCGGCGGCCGGCGCCCGGGAGCCTACCTTCCGGCGCCCTCGAGGAGCGAGGGCGAAACGGCCTCGCCGCGCGCCAGCGCCCGCAGCACCGGGTACACGGTGGCGGTGTCCGCGTCCACCTGCATCGGATCCACCATGTCGTGCTGGACGCGGCTCGCGCGCGGGAACACCACCGTGCGCACGTTCGCGCCGTGCGCCCGCCATGCCGCGGCCAGCGCCCGGCCGCGAGCGTTGTCCACCGCCTCGTCGGACTCGGTCAGCACCACCGCGAGGTCGTGCGCCGCCGGCGCGCGCCGCGCCGCCGCGGCCGCCACGCGCTCGCCGAGCGCGTACATCTGCCCCATCGCGCGCGTGGAGAAGCGCGGGTAGCACTGCGCAGGGCCGTCCAGCCGCTCGCGCTTCTCGTCGTCCCACCACACGAACTGGTTCGGCAGCCGCAGCGCGAGCCGCGTGAGGATCGGCGCGAGCCACGCGGGCTTCCACGGCGGCGCGAACGCCGGCGCCAGCACCACGGCGCGGTCCACGCCGCCCTGCTGCACGGCGTCGGCCGCGAGCACGCCGCTGGTGGAGAGCCCCATCACGATCACCGTGTCGCCGAGCCCGCGCGCCAGCGCCACGCAGGCGGCGGCCGTGCTCACGGCCTCGTCGGCGCGCAACCGGGCGAGATCCTCCGTGAGCCGATCCGCGAGCCCATGGTGCGGCACGCGCGGCACGATCACGTTGTCACCGCCCGCCGCGAGGTCGGCGGCGAGCGCCGCGAACTGCAGCGGGCAGTTCGTGATGCCGTGCAGCAGCACGAACGCGCGCGGCGTGCGATGGCCCTGCAGCCACGCCTGCATCGCGCAGCCCTCGTGCAGCGCCACCGTGTCGGCCGCCTGCAGCTCGGCCATGCGCTCCACCGCGTCGTCGAACGACGTCGCCGGGATCGGCGCGTGGCGCGTGATCGGCGGCAGCGGGCGCATCAGCCACGCGACCATCATCGCCACCAGCGCGAGCAACCCGAGCAGCGTGCGCCGCAGCGCGCGAACGAAACCGGTGCGCGCGCTCACGGCCACAACCAGCGCGAGCGATCGCGGAAGTAGAGCGGCTTCGCGCCCGGCTCGCGCGCCTGGAGCGCGAGGAACCGCCGCCGCCAGCGCTCACGGAACGCGGTCGGCGTGTGGAAGCGACGGCGCGGGTGCGGGATGAGCGCCTTTTCCACCTGCCACACGTTGCGCGGCGAGCGGCGCCAGTCCACACCGCGCAGGGAGCGCAGGTCGAACACGCCGTAGCCCTTGAGCCGCCCGGTGCGGTCGATGTACGGCGCCGCGTAGCTCCACACGAGCTGGCGGAGCGAGCGATACACGGGCCTGCGGCCGTGGAGCCCCGGATCGCGCGAGCGCGCCACGGTGCCGAAGCGGCCGCGCCGCCGGTACACGAACAGCACGTGGTCCAGCAGGTCGACCGACTCCAGGTCCAGCAGCAGCGGAGGGTGGCCGTGGTGCTCGAGGATCGCCGCCGCGGCCAGCGCGGCCTCGATGCAGTGCACCGTGCCGCGACGCGCCATCACCGGCAGCGTGGAGATGGTCTCGCCGCGCGGCTCGGTGTTGTACGGCAGGCCGTTCAGCCAGCGCTGCACCTGTTCGGGCGTGCGCAGGCGCGCGATCAGCCGGCGCACGTGCGCCGGGTACGAGGCCACCGGCTCGGGCGTGACGCGCTCCCAGTCGTAGCCGAACGGTCCGCGCAGGGGCCGCCTCCGATCAGGCCAGGTTGTGGAAGACCTTCTGGACGTCCTCGTCCTGCTCGAGCTTGTCGATCAGCTTGAGGACTTCGGTGGCCTGGTCCTCGGGCAGCGTCACCGGCGTGGCCGGGATGTACTCCGACTCCGCCGAGATCGGCGTGATCTTGCGGTCCTCGAGCGCCTTCTGCAGCTGCCCGAAGTCCGCGAACGCGCAGCGCACCACCAGCTGCGGCTCGCCCTTCTCGCCCGTGGACTCGCCCAGCTCCTCGAGGCCGTGGTCGATCAGCTCAAGCTCCAGCTCCTCGGCGTTCAGCCCGGCCGGGTTCAGGCGGAACACGCCCATGTGCTTGAACAGGAAGCTCACCGCGCCGTTCGACGCCAGGTTGCCGCCGAACTTGTTGAAGTGGCTGCGCACGTTGCCCACGGTGCGCGTGGTGTTGTCGGTCGCGGTCTCCACGATCACGGCCACGCCGTGCGGCGCGTAGCCCTCGTACACCACCTCGGCGTAGTCGGCCTGGTCCTGGCCCGAGGCCTTCTTGATCGCCGCCTCGACCTTGTCCTTCGGCATGTTCGCGTGCCGCGCGTTCTGCATGACACGGCGCAGCTGCGGGTTGTTCTCCGGGTTCGGCCCGCTCTTCTTGACGGCGATCGTGATTTCCTTGCCGAGCCGCGAGAACATCTTCGACATGCGGTCCCAGCGCGCGAACATCGTGGCCTTGCGGGTTTCGAAAATGCGTCCCATGGGAGTCCCTGAACTCGGAGAGCGGAGTGCCGCCGCCGGACGGCCGCCGGTGCGGATCGAATGCCGGTGAAGGATGTGGGGCGCAGTTTCGCCCGCCGGCCGCGCGGAGACAAGGCGGGGGCGGCCGGGGCTTCCGGCGCGCACGGCGGGATCACGGGGCGCCCGGGCTCGCCGGACGCGGCCTCCGCGACCGGATCGCGTTTCGCCATGGACCCGGCGCCGGGCGGCTGCCAGTCTTGCGCGGTCCGAATCGCGCCGCCGCGTCCACCCCGGAGATTCGCCATGCACGCCCGCTCCCACCGGCTCCCCGCCCTGGCCGCACTCGCCCTGCTGCTTCCCGTGCTCGCCTCGGCCGGCGCGCTGACGCCCGACCTGCAGTCCCGTTACGACGCCGTCGCGCCGGGCACGCCGCTGCCGGTGATCGTGCGCTTCGGCGAGCGCGTGTCGACGCGCGACTACGCGGGCGGCAAGCGCACGGCGCCCGCGCTCGTGATGGCGCTGCGCGACGCCGCCACGAGCGACCAGGCGGGCGTGATGGCGCTGCTCGCCTCGCGAGGGCTCGCCGGCCGCGCGAAGGTGCTGTGGATCGCGAACGCGCTGGCGATCGAGGCGCCCGCCGACCTGGCGAAGACGCTCGCCGAGCGCTCCGACGTGCAGCGCGTGGAGTTCGACGAACCCGTGTCGGCCGAACTGGGCGCGCCGGACGCCGGGGCCGTGGGCGTGCTCGACCAGGCGCCCGTGTGGAGCCTGATCAAGGTGAACGCGCCGCGCGTGTGG
>JBGAOB010000322.1:0-5151 GCA_044222045.1 Candidatus Eiseniibacteriota bacterium | reverse complement strand
CGGCCGTGCTCGCGTGCTGGAAGCTCGACCTGGTGTTCTGGCTCTGGTTCAACGTGGTCGGCGCGCTCGTCACGGTCGTGATCGCGGCCCTCGCGGCCGCGCTCGTGCCCGCGTGGCGCGCGCAGCCCGTCGCCCGGGGGTGAGCACGCGTCAGTAGGGCGCGCGGCCGGTGTAGCCGGTCAGCTCGACGTAGCCCTCGCCCGCGACCGGCGCCGCGCCCGCGACGGGGCGCACGCGCACGCTGCCCTCCCAGTACGTCACACCGCCCATGCTCGCCGCGACCAGCTCCTGGTCCTTCACCACCGGCTCGAGCGCGATCGCGAGCCGCTCCGCGGGCACGCGCAGCACCCAGCCGCTCGGGTAGCGCGCACCGGTGCGCGGGCTCGTCCACGCGCCGGTCGTCTCGACGCGGAAGTCGGCGAGCGAAAGCGCGCGCGTCGTGCCGTCGGCGCGCACGAGCGTGCCGTGCGAGAGCGGCTCGATCCCGCCCTTCGCGAGCCGCAGCTGGTAGAGCATCAGCTCGCGGCCGTCGTCCAGCTGCACGCTGAACCAGTCCCAGCCCGCGTGCGCGGGCGTGAGGCGGCCCGAGCCGAACTCGTGGTCCATCCACGACACGCCGTCCACGCGCACGCTGTCGGCGCCCTCCAACAGCACGCCGCGCGTGGCGAGCCGGGTCAGCGAGTAGTAGTGCGACGCGTTGCCCACGCCGGCCGTCTTCTGGCTCACGCCGCCCTCGCCGTGCACCGCGGGCGGCTTGCCGGGCGCCAGCTCGAGCGCGATGCCGAACCCGGGCGTGCGCGCGCGCAGCACGTGCGTGGTGCCGTCGTCGGCGAGCGCGGCGCTCCAGTCGTGGATCCACACGTGGTAGCGCGCGGTGTCGGCGCCGGCCATGCGCAGCGCGGGCCGGCTCACGGCCTCCTCGTGGCGGAAGCGGCCGCGCGTCTCGTCGGTCAGCGCGAGGTGCGCGAACAGCACGTCGCGCGCGGCCCACGCGCTCGGAGACGGCCCGCGCGTGCGCGACAGCCCCACGCGGAAGAACGTCAGCTCGTAGCCCCACGATCGGCCGGCGGCGCGCAGGTGGCCGGTGTAGTACCACCACTCGGTGCGGAACTCGGGATGCGACGCGTGATCGCGCGGGAACGCGTACGCGTAGGGCGGCACGGCCAGCCGGAATCCGCTCGAGTCGTACACGGCGCCACGCGGCGACGCGCTCGCGACGGGCGCCCGACGCGCTCGCGACGGGCGCCCCGGTGCGCGGCGCGCGGGCGCGCGCGGCCTCGGCGGCGGCCTTCGGCGCGGCGCTGCGCGCCCACGCGACGGCGGCGCACGCGAATGCGGCGGCCACGGCGACGGTGGCGCACGTCCGGAGCGCGCGCATCAGTCCACCCGCATGGCTTCGGCGGCGGCGCGGCCGCTCGCGAGACGCGCGGGGCCGAGTCCGGCGACGATCGCGGTGGCGACCACGATCGCCACGGCCTGCGCGAACACCCACGGCTCGGCCTCGAACCGGATCGACCAGCCGAAGAACTGCTTGTTGATCACGTGCACCAGCAGCAGCGCCAGCACGAGCCCGGCCACGCAGCCGAGCAGCGCGCCGATCAGTCCGAGCAGGCCGCTCTCCACCAGCACGATCGTGCGCACCTGGCCGCGGCTCGCGCCGGTGGCGCGCAGCACGCCGATCTCGCGGCCACGCTGCAGGATCAGCGCGGTCAGCGTGCTCACCACGCCGAGCAGCGCCACCAGGATGGCGATGCCCTGCAACGCGAACGTGATCTGGAACGTCTGGTCGAACACCTTGAGCACACGCGCGCGCAGCTCGTGGTTCGGCGTCACGTAGAACAGCCGCCCCGGGCCGGCGAGCGCGATGAACGCGGCGCGCACCGAGTCGGCGTTCGCGCCCTTCGCGAGGTACAGCGCGAGGCTCTCGGTGCGGTCGTCGTGCCACAGCCGCGCGAACAGCCGGCGGTCCATCAGCACGGCCCCGGCGTCGGTGCTGTAGTCGAAGAACACGCCCTCCACCTTCAGCGCGCGCTCCCCCGCCGGCGTCGCCAGCGTCACGCGGTCGCCCGCGCGCACGCGGTGCCGGTGCGCGAAGCTTTCGGTCACGATCACGCCGTCCTCGGCGAGCGCGCGCGTCAGCACGTCGGCCGAGCGCGCCCCGCCCACGAAGCCGAGCGCGCCGAACCGGCGGTGCACGTCGAAGTCGATGCCCACGGCCATGGCGATGCGGCCGTTCACGGTCACCGGCGTGCCGCGATAGGTGTCCACGCCCGCGACGCCGGGAAGCCGCCGCGTCTCGTCCACGAGCGACGCGGGCAGTGCGGTGGCGCCCTGCGTGGCGCGGTGGCCGGCGGGCTCCACGTACAGGTCGCCGCGCAGCGACTGCGTGATCCACGTGTCCACCGTGCGACGGAAGCTGCCCACCATCACGTTCAGCGCCACCATCATGCCCACCGCCACCATGAGCGCGGCCACCACCACGCTGGCCCGCGCGACGGCCTCGCGCAGGTAGCGGGAGCCGAGCCGGCCCTCGATGCCCGCGGCCCAGCCGGCGGGCGCGCGCAACACGCGTTCGGCGAGCCGCGTGAACCCGGGCGCCAGCAGCGAGAAGCCCGCCAGCACGAGCGCGGCGCTCGCGAACCCGCCCCACGGCTGGTGCTGGCGCACGGTCCACAGCGTGACCAGCGCGGCCAGCACGAGCGTGCCGAAACCGCCGAGCGTCAGCGCCACCAGCGGCACGTGCTGCGCCTCCACGAGCTGGCCCTGTCGCATGGTGAGCCCGGGCGGCGTGCGCGACGCCTCGATCGCGGGGCCGAGCGCCGACAGCACCGAGCTGACGGCGCCCACGACGAAGCCGATCGCGTACGTGGCGAGGTCGGGGCGCACGTGGTCGGTGTACTGGAGCAGGTAGAGGTCGGCGAGCGTGCGGCCCACCGCGTGCAGCGCACCACGCGCGAACAGCGTGCCGAGCGCGAGGCCGAGCACGCTGCCGGCCACGCCGAGCAGCGCGCCCTCGCCCAGGAACAGCGCGCGCACCTCGCCGCGCGTGGCGCCCACGCCGCGCAGGATGCCGATCTCGCGCCGCCAGCGCAGCACGGACATGGCCACGGTGTTGAAGATCAGGAACGTGCTCACGAACAGCGCGATGAACGACAGCGCGGTCAGGTTGAGCTGGAACGCGCTGACCATGTTCTCCACCTGCCGCGTCCGCCCCTGCGGCAGGTCCACGCGCGCGTCGGGCGGCAGCGCCGCGGCGAGCGCGCGGCGCACGTCGTCGCGGCGCGCGGGATCCACGATCAGGTCCACGCGGTCGAGCCGGCCCGCCTTGTGGAACGACTCCTGCGCGGTGGCGAGATCGGTGATCACCACGTTGCCGCCCATCGCCTGCTGCAACTCTTCCGAGTGCATCACCTGCACGATGCGCAGCGGCGTCGGCACGCCGGAGGCGAGCACGGTGAGCGTGTCGCCCACGCCGAGGCCGTGGCGCGCGGCGAGCGTGCGCGTGACGGCGATCGTTCCGGGCTCGGCGAGCAGGCGCAGGAACGAGCCACGCGGGTCGCCGCCGGCGTTCGCGCCGGGCGCCGGCGCGGCGTCGGCCGGGCGCGGCGGCAGCCAGCGCAGGAACGGGCCCTCCACGAGCAGGTCGAGCCCCAGCACGAGCACGTTCTCGGCGTACGCGCCCCGCTCACCGAACGCGAGCGTGCGCGGGTCGTCGCCGCGCGGGGCCCCCGCCCTCGCCTGCGCCGCCACCTGCACCACGGGCGCCGCGGCGCGCACGCCGGGCCACGCGCGCACGCGCGCGTACAGCGCCTCGTCGAAGCCGTCCGACGCGGACAGCACCTGGAGGTTCGCGCGGCCCGCCACGGCGTCCACCGTGTCGGCGAACGACGCGAGCGCCGAGTGGCTCGCGAGCCGGATGCTCACGAACACCGCCACGCCCAGCGCCACGCCGGCGAGCGCGAGCAGCGTGCGTCCGCGCTCCTGCGCGAGGCGGCGCAGGATCATCCAGCGGAACAGAGCGTTCACCGGCGCTCGTCCGACAGGATGCGGCCGTCGCGCAGCTCCACCACGCGCTCGGCGGCGGCCGCGGCCTCGCGGCTGTGCGTCACCAGCACCACGGTGCAGCCGTGCCGCGCGCGCAGCGAGCCGAGCGTCTCCACCACCTGGTCGGCGGCGCGCGAGTCGAGGTTGCCGGTGGGCTCGTCGGCCAGCAGCAGCCGCGGTTCGCTCATCAGGGCGCGCGCGATGGCGGCGCGCTGCATCTCGCCGCCCGACAGCATGTGCGGGCGCGAGCGCAGGCGGTGCGACAGCCCGACCTCGGCGAGCAGCGCCTCGGCGCGATCGAGCGCCGGCCGCTCGGGCCGCCCCGCGAGCAGTGCGGGCAGCGCCACGTTCTCGCGCACGTCGAGCGTCGAGAGCAGGTTGAAGAACTGGTAGACGATGCCGATGCGGTCGCGCCGTTCGCGCGTGAGCGCGTCGTCCGAGAGCTTCGACAGCTCGTGGCCCGCCACCCACACCTCGCCGGACGTGGGCACGTCGATGCCCGCCGCGAGGTTCAGCAGCGTGCTCTTGCCCGAGCCGCTGCGGCCGACCACGGCCACGAACTCGCCGGCGGGCACGGCCAGCGTCAGCTCGTCGAGCGCCCGCACGCGCGTGTCGCCGACGGGGAACTCGCGCGTCACGCGTTCGAAGCGCAGCGCGTGGGCGTCCGCGCCGGCCGTGCTCACGCGCCGCGCCCCAGCAGCACGCGCAGCGCGTGCTCCAGGTCGGCGTCGCGGTGCGCGAACCCGGACGCGACGAGCTTGCGCGGCTCCACGCGCTGGCCCGACAGCAGCACCGCGTCGGCGAGTTCGGCGCCGAGCACGCCGCGCAGTGCGAACGCAGGCGCGGGCGCGAGCGCGGGCCGCCGCAGCACGCGGCCGAGCGTGGCGGCCACCTCGCCCATGCGCGCGGGCCGCGGCGACACCGCGGCGAACGGGCCCACGAGCGACGGGGTGGCGATCGCGTGCTCGATCGACAGCACGAGGTCGTCGAGCGTGATCCAGCTCCACCACTGCCGGCCGGAGCCCAGCGGGCCGCCGGCGCCCCACGCGAACACGGGCAGCAGCTTCGCGAGCGCGCCGCCGCGCGGCGTGAGCACGAGCCCGATGC
>JBGAOB010000321.1:0-5181 GCA_044222045.1 Candidatus Eiseniibacteriota bacterium | reverse complement strand
GGCGCCCGGGCGCCGGCGGTTGTTCGCGCACCACGGCATCGCGCCGCTGTCGTGGTGCCGCGTGGACGACGCCGACGTCGTGGCGGAGGGCGACGTGCTGGAACTGTCCGGGCTGCCCGACGCGTTCGCGCCGCGCGAGACCGTGTCGCTCCGCAACCTGACGCGTGGTGTGCGCCACGACACCGATCACCAGCTCGAGGAGGACGATCTCGACGTCCTCGCCGCCGGTGGACTGCTGCGCCGGGGCGCGCTCGTCGCGGCCTCGGCAGGAGACTGACCATGCTCGTCGACTTCACCCGCATCCACGCGCAGGCCGGAGCCGGCGGGCCGGGATGCATCAGCTTCCGGCGCGAGAAGTACGTGCCGAAGGGCGGCCCCGACGGCGGCGACGGTGGCCGCGGCGGCAGCGTGTGGCTGGAGGTCGACCCGCACGTGCGCACGCTGCTCGACTGCCGCGAGCGTCCGCACTACCGCGCGGAATCCGGCCGGCCCGGCTCGGGCAACAACAAGACCGGGCGCGACGGCGCCGACCTGGTGGTGCGCGTGCCCGCGGGCACGGTCGTGAAGGACGCCGAGTCGCGCGAGATCGTTGCCGACCTGCTGCGCGCGGGCGACCGCGTCTGCGTGGCGCGCGGCGGCCGCGGCGGGCGCGGCAACGCGCGCTTCGCCACCCCCACGCACCAGGCGCCGCGTCGCGCCGACCCGGGCGAGGGCGGCGAGGAGCGCGCGCTCGAACTGGAGCTCAAGTACATCGCCGATGTCGGGTTGGTGGGACTGCCGAACGCGGGCAAGTCCACGATGCTGTCGCGCATCACGCGCGCCCGGCCCAAGATCGGCGACTACGCGTTCACCACGCTGGAACCGAACCTCGGCATCGTGGCGCTCGACGACGAGCGGTCGTTCGTCGTGGCCGACCTGCCCGGGCTGATCGAGGGCGCCAGCCGTGGCAAGGGGCTGGGGCTGCAGTTCCTGCGGCACGTCGAGCGCACCCGGCTGCTGGCGTTCCTGATCGAGGCGGGCTCCGAGGACGCCGCCGGCGTGCTCGAACTGCTTCGGCGGGAGATCGGCGCGTACAGCGCGACCCTTGCGGAGAAGCCGTGGCTGGTGGTACTCACCAAGGCGGACCTGCTCCCGCCGGAGTCGCGCGACGGAGCCGCGCAGGCGGCGGGACTTCCGGAAGCGAAGCGGGTGAGCGCGCACACGGGCGAGGGGATCCGCGACCTGCTCGAACTCTGCTGGAGGCGACTCGACGAGGTCGCCGAAGAACCCGACTCCCCCGAGGACGACACCGATGTCGGATGAGAAGTACGGCCCGAACCGCACGATCGACGCGATGAACCCGAGAGGCCTCGCGGGCAAGCGCGACTACGTGCGCTCGCTCGAGCAGCGGCGCGACGAAGAAGCGCTGTCGCTGCTCGTGGAATGCCTGTGCGACGAGTCGTGGTACCTGCGCGAGCTGGCCGAGGAAGCGCTGCTGCGCCTGGGCGCGCGTGCCGGCGACACGCTGCTGCCGCTGCTCGACAACGGCCTGTGGTTCTCGCGTGCGAGCGCGGCACGCGTGCTGGGGCACCTGGGCTACGGCCCCGCGGTGCCCGGCCTCATGCGCCTGTGCCTCGACAGCAACACCACCGTGGCGGCCGCGGCGCTGAGTGCGCTCGTGGACCTGGGCCACCGCGGCGGTTCGGTGCGCATCGCGTGGGAGCTGCAGCACGCGACGGCCGAGATCCGCCGGCGCCACCTGGATCGCATCACCGCCTCCGACCGCGGGCTCGCGAGCCGCATCGAGTCGATGCTGCGGCACGACGAGTTGATGACGCACCACGCCCCCGACGAGCTGCGCGACGACAGTCCGCTCGTGCGCGCCAGCGAGGAAGGGGTCGAGTGGGAAGTGCTGACCGGGCCGCCGTCGCGGCAGCCGGCGACGGGCGGACCTCCGTCCGTCGGATGAATCTCGCCGTCGCGGACGCTCCCCGCGAGCGCGCCGCGTCCGCCTGGCGCGAGTGCCGCGCCGAGAGCGATCGGTTTCCGCAGGCGCTGCGCGTGCTGTCCGACGCGCCTTCCGTCGTGTGGGCGTGCGGCGCGGAACTGCCCGCGCCCGCGCGTGCGGTGGCCATCGTGGGATCGCGGCAGGCCTCGCCGTACGGCCGCGCACGCGCACGTGACCTGGCGTCGGCGCTCGCGCGCGTGGGCGTGACGGTGGTGAGCGGGCTCGCGCGCGGCGTCGACGCCGAGGCGCACGAGGGCGCGCTCCAGGCGGGCGGCGCCACGGTCGCGGTGATGCCGGGCCCGCCGGGCGAGGTCACGCCGCCCGCGCACGCCTCGCTCGCCGACCGCATCGCCGCGCGCGGCACGCTGCTGACCGAGGTGCCGCCCGGCGAATCGCTCACGCGGGCCCGGTTCGCGTAGCGCAACCGGCTGATCGCCGCGCTCGCGGGCGTGACCGTGGTGGTGGAGGCGGCCGTGTCGAGCGGCTCACTGATCACGGCCGAGCACGCTTGCCGGCTGGGCCGCGCGATGCTCGCGGTGCCCGGCGACATCGACCGGCCGACCGCGCGCGGCACGCTGCAGCTGCTGCGCGACGGCGCGCGGCCGTGCGGCGACGCGTCGGACGTACTCGCCGCGCTCGAACGCGGCGTGGCCGAACCGCGGCCGCGCGTGCGGCGCGATCGCACGCCGGCCACCGCGCATGCCGAGCCGCCGCCCGCCACGACGGAAGCGCGTGTGTTCGCGCTGCTCGCCGCGTCGCCGTGCACGGTCGACGCACTGGCGGCGCGCGCCGGGCTGGACGCGGCGTCCACGCTGGCGGCGCTGCAGCTGCTCGAGTGGTCGGCGCTCGCGCGCCGCGAGGCCGGCGGCCGCTGGCGCAGCGCCGGGCCGCGCCGGTGAGCAAGCACGCGTCACACGCTTTCGAAACCGCGCTGCTGCACGGCGTGGCGGGCGCCGCCACGGCGCTGCCGCTGCCGGCGGCGCGCGGCTTCGGCTCGGGGCTCGGCGCGCTGCTGCACGTGCTGGGTGTGCGCCGCCGCGTGGCGGAGGCGAACCTGCGGCTGGCGTTCCCCGAACGTGACGACCCGTGGCGCGCCGCCATCCTGGCCGCGCACTACCGCGAGCTGGGCCGCGTGGCGATGGAGTACCCGCGCATTCCCGAGCTGGTCGCGGCGCCGCGCGAGCAGGTGTTCGCCACGTTCGAGGGGGAGCAGCACCTGCACGAGGCCGCCGCGCTCGGGCGCGGCGTGCTGCTGCTGACGGGCCACTTCGGCAACTTCGAACTGTGCGGCGCGGCGCTGACGCGCTTCAACCCCGTGGACTTCGTGGTGAAGCCGCTGTCGAACCCGGGCGCGGACCGCTGGGTGGCGGGCATGCGCGCGCGCGCCGGCGTGGGCACGATCCCGCTCGGCAGCGGCGTGCGCGGCGTGTTCCGCGCGCTGCGCGAAGGCCGCTGGGTGGCCGTGCTCGGCGACCAGGACGCGCGGCGGCACGGAGTGTTCGTGCCGTTCTTCGGCCGACTCGCGAGCACGCCCGCGGGGCCCGCGCACTTGTCGCTCGCGACCGGCGCGCCGCTCGTGTTCGGCACCTGCTCGCGCGCCGCCGACGGGCGGATCGCGCTGCGCGTGGATCCGCCGATCGTGCCCGAGGGCGACGCGCGCGACCCGGAGGCCGTGCGCGCGCTGACCGCGAAGCACACCGCGCGGCTCGAAACCGTGATCCGCGAACGGCCCGAGTTCTGGTTCTGGCTGCACCGCCGCTGGAAGACGCCGCCACCCGGCGGACAATGACGGAGAGACCATGCAACGCTACGAGTTTCGCGTGCGTTACGCCGACACGGACCAGATGGGCTGGGCCTACTACGGCAACTACCTGCGCTGGTTCGAGGTCGGCCGCGCCGAGATGATGCGCGCGCAGGGGCGCAGCTACCGGCAGGTGGAAGAAGAGGACGGCCTGCTGCTGCCGGTGCTCGAGGCGCACTGCCGCTACTTCAAGGGCGCGCGCTACGACGAACTGATCGCGATCGAGACGGGCGTGCTCGACCTGGGCCGCGCGCACGTGCGCTTCGGCTACCGGCTGCTCGGCGAGGACCGCGCCACCGTGCTCGCGGTGGGCTGGACGAAGCACTGCTTCCTCGACCGCGACGGCCGCCCGCGGCGCGCATCGGGCCCGGTGGCCGAGCACCTCGCGGCGGCGCCGCCGGCCGACGACGACCTGCGCGCGCGCCTCGCCGCCGACTGACGCGCATGCGCGGGGCCGCCGAACGGGCTCAGCTGCGGAACCCGAGTTCCTTGCCGCGATCCGGCTCGCCCGGCACCTTGATGGCCCCGAAGTTCGTCTCGTAGTTCTTCAGGTTCTGCTCGAGCGCTCCGAGCAGCCCCTTGGCCGACTGCGGCGTCATGATGATGCGCGCGAACACGCGCGCCTTCGGCAGCCCCGGCAGCGCGCGCGCGAAGTCGAGGATCACCTCGCTCGGCGAGTGGGCGATGAACACGAGGTTCGAGTAGATGCCTTCGGCTTCCTTCTCGCCGAGGCCGAGTTCGAGCGGGGCGGGGTTCTCGTTCACGCGGATCTCCCGTGCAGCGGGTCGAGGGTCGGGCGTATTCGAATGGGCCGGGAACGCTAGTGGGGGGCGCCCCGACGGGCAAGCCACGCGGCGCCCGCCCGGGGCGGGAATCGGGCCTGAAGCCGCGCGGGCGTTCGGCCGATGACAGCCCCGTGGCGCCGGCGCCGGGTTTCCCGGGGCCCCTTTGCCACGCCCCACTCATGCGCACTCCCGAGCCTTCCGATCCCCGCTCCGAGGCCCCCTGGGCCGTGGCGTTGACCGCCCTGTTCGAGGCCGAAGCCGACCTCGACGCGCTCGAGCGCATGCTGCTGCTCTGGGCCCGACACCCGGACGGTGTCGCCGCCGACGCCGCATGGCTGCTGAGGTGGGACGCGGCGCGCGAGGCGTGGGTCGGCTGGTCCGACGGGCCGCGCGAACCGGGGCACGGCGCGCTGGACGCCGAGCTCGCCCGGGCACGCCGGTCCGCGGCGCCGGCGCCGACGCCCGCGACGCGCGCGCTCGTGCTCGGTGCGCACGGGCGCCCCGCGGACTGGGAGCACGTGACGCGTGCCGCGACGGCGGCGTGGACGGAGTCCGTGATCGACGAGGCGCCGTGGAACCACCACGCGGGAGTGGCCGTGGCGCCGCTC
>JBGAOB010000320.1:0-5194 GCA_044222045.1 Candidatus Eiseniibacteriota bacterium | reverse complement strand
CGCGCCCGACAGCAAGCCGCCGCCGAGGAAGCGAAGGCCATCGCCGCCGCGGCGAAGGCGCGCATCGACGAGATCGTTCCGGCGCTGCGTGGGCTCGGCTGCTCGCTCGAACGGGCGCGATCTGCGGCGGCCATCGCCGAGCGCATCCCCGACGCGCCGATCGAGGCCCGGCTGCGACTGGCCATCCAGAGCCTCGCGCCGCCCGGCGCGCACCGCAGCGCATGAGCGCGATCGCCGCCGTCAGCACTTCCCGCGCCCTGCACTTCGCACGGCGCACCGTGCGATATCGCGTGCCCCGCGCGTCGCGGGCCCGCCATCCACGCGCCCGCGAACGCCTTCGCATGGCACCCCGCTTGCCCCGTTCGCAGCGTCCCCACGCGCTCGTCGTGCCGCACCGGGAGTCCTCGCCATGACCGCTTCGATCCGCCTCCGCTCCTTCGCGCCGTTCGCCCTGGCTGCCGTGCTCGCGCCGTTCGCGGCGTCTGCGGCGCCCATCCACGTGGCGGTGAGCCCGACGCTCGACCGGCACGCCATCAGTCCGCTCGTCTACGGAGTCAACTACGGCACGACGCAGGAGTTCACGGGCGTGCCGTACACGGTGCGCCGCTGGGGCGGCAACTCCACCACGCGCTACAACTGGCAGCTCGACACGCACAACACGGCGTCGGACTGGTTCTTCATGAACATCCCCTCGGGCATCGCGAACCCGGCGGCGCTGCCCGACGGCTCCGACGCGGACCTGTTCGTGGCCGAGACGCGCGGCGCGGGCGCACAGGTGGTGATGACGGCGCCGACGATCGGCTGGACGCCGAAGGCGCGGCAGAAGGACTGGGGATTCTCGGTCACGCGCTACGGCGCGCAGACCCAGACCGAGTGCTCCGTCACGGGCAACGTCTTCTGGTGCACGGGCGACGCGGGCAACGGCGTGCGCTCGTCGAACGGCCAGCCGATCACGGGCAACGATCCGCACGACACGTCGGTGGAGATCGGCCCCGACTTCGTGGCGGGCTGGATGGGGCACCTGCAGTCGCGCTACGGCTCCGCCGCGACGGGCGGCGTGCGCTACTGGGCGCTCGACAACGAGCCGGCGCTTTGGAACTCCACGCACCGCGACGTGCACCCGAGCCCGCTCACGTACGACGAGCTGTGGCAGCGCACGTCCGACTACGCCACGCGCATCAAGCAGGTGGACCCGGCGGCGCAGGTGATGGGACCGGTGTCGTGGGGGTGGTGCGAGTACTTCTACTCGGCGGCCGACGGCTGCTCGCCCGGCGCGGACCGTGCGGCGCACGGCGGGCTGGGGCTCATCGAATGGTGGCTGCAGCAGGTGCACGATCGACAGGTCGCGACGGGCGTGCGGCCGGTGGACCTGCTCGACATTCATTACTACCCGCAGGACGGCTCGGCGCTGAACGACGACGAGAGCGCCGCGACGTCGGCGCGGCGGCTGCGCATGCTGAAGAGCCTCTACGACCCGGCGTACGTCGACGAGTCGTGGATCGGGCAGCCGGTGCGGCTGATCCCGCGCATGAAGCAGCTGATCGCGGCGCGCTGTCCGGGGCTGGGGCTGGCGATCACCGAGTACCACTTCGGCGGCGACACGGGCATTTCCAGCGCGATCGCGCAGGCGGAGGTGCTGGCGATCTTCGGCCGCGAGGGCGTGGACCTGGCCACGCGCTGGGTGGCGCCCGAGCACGGCACGCGCTGCGAGGACGCGTTCCGCATGTACCTGTCGTACGACGGGGCGGGCGCGCGCGTAACGGGGCAGAGCGTGCGCGCGGTGAGCGACAGCGTGGATCACGTCGGCGCGTACGCGATCGACGACGGGCCGGCGGGCCGGCTGCACGTGCTGCTGTTCAACAAGAGCACCGTGGCGAAGACGGCGCACGTCACCGTGGCCGACGGGCTCGGCAGCAACGTGGCGCTGTGGCGCTTCACGGCCGCGGCGCCGCTGGGCTCGGCGGGCGCCGCCACGATGTCGGCCGGGGCGGTCGACCTGGTGCTGCCCGCACGCTCGGCCACGCTCGCCGTGATCACGCGACCGGTCTCGGGTGCGCCCGAGCCCGCGCCGGCGGCGGCGCTCGAGGCCAGCGTGCACCCGAACCCGTTCCGCGACGCGGCCACGGTTGCGTACACCGCGCCGCGCGCGGGCGACGTGAGCGTGCAGGTGTTCTCGGTGGACGGCCGCCGCGTGCGCACGCTCGCCGACGGCGCGAGCGAAGCGGGCGCGCACGTGCTGGCCTGGGACGGCCGCGACGACGCGGGACGCCGCGTGGCGCCGGGGCTCTACCTGGTGCGCGTGCGCGCGGCCGGAGCGTCCGCGCAGCGGTCGGTCGTGCGCGTGAACTGACTCGCGGACGGTCGCTCGCGCGCCGGTCGGCCCTGCGCGGGGCGATCCGTTACATTCCGCGCTCGAAGAAGACGCGGGCCGCCCGACGAGCGGGCGGCGCGACACGGTGCAGGGAGGGGATCACCGTGAAAGACGCCGAGAGCCAGCGGCTCGAAGACGACGCGCGACGCTCGCTGAACTGGAAGCGCTGGGGCCCGTACCTGTCCGCGCGCCAGTGGGGCACGGTGCGCGAGGACTACTCGGCGGGCGGCACGAGCTGGGACGACTTCCCGCACGACCATGCGCGCAGCCGGGCGTACCGCTGGGGCGAGGACGGGCTGCTGGGGCTGTGCGACCGCGAGGGGCGGCTGTGTTTCTCGATCGCGCTGTGGAACGGTCGCGACCCGATCCTGAAGGAGCGGCTGTTCGGGCTCACCGGCGAGGAGGGCAACCACGGCGAGGACGTGAAGGAGCTGTACTGGTACCTCGACGCCACGCCCACCCACTCCTACCAGAAGGCGCTCTACCGCTATCCGCACGCCGAGTACCCGTACGACGCGCTCGTGGCCGAGAACGCACGCCGCGGACGGCACGAGCCCGAGTACGAGCTGCTCGACACGGGCGTGCTCGACGACCACCGCTTCTTCGACGTCACGGTGGAGTACGCGAAGGCGTCGCCCGACGACGTGCTCGTGCGCGTGACCGTGGCGAACCGCGGGCCGGACGCCGCGACGCTGCACGTGCTGCCGCAGCTGTGGTTCCGCAACACGTGGAGCTGGGGGCGCACGGGCGAGTCGTATCCGCCGCGCCCGCGGCTGACGCGCACGGGGGAGGGCCGCGTGCTCGCGGAACACGCCACGCTCGGGCGCTTCCGCCTGGACGTGGCGCCCGCGCCCGGCGGGCCTGCGCCGGCGCTGCTGTTCACCGAGAACGAGACGAACGCGGAGCGCTTGTGGGGCCGGCGCAACGCGCAGCCCTGGGTGAAGGACGCGTTCCACGCGCGCGTGGTGGACGGGCGCGAGGACGCGGTGAACCCGCGCGGCGAGGGCACGCGCTGCGCGGCGCACCACGTGCTGGCGCTGGCGGCGGGCGCGCAGGTGACGCTGGAGCTGCGGCTCACGGCGGAGGTGGACGCCACGGAGCACCCGTTCGGGCCGGAGTTCGCCGACACGTTCGCGCGCCGGCGCGCCGAGGCGGACGCGTTCTGGGACCTGCACCTGCCGAGGGAGCTGACGCCCGACGAGCGGGCCGTGGCGCGGCAGGCGCACGCCGGGCTGCTGTGGAGCAAGCAGTTCTACCACTACGTGGTGAAGGACTGGCTCGAAGGCGACCCCGGGCAGCCGCCACCTCCGCCGGCGCGCGCGAGCGGCCGCAACGCCGAGTGGAGGCACCTGCACAACCGCGACGTGATCTCGATGCCGGACACGTGGGAGTACCCGTGGTACGCGGCATGGGATCTCGCGTTCCACGTGGTGCCGATCGCGAGCGTGGATCCCGAGTTCGCGAAGCAGCAGCTCGTGCTGTTCCTGCGCGAGTGGTACATGCACCCGAACGGCCAGCTGCCGGCGTACGAATGGGCGCTCGGCGACGTGAACCCGCCGGTGCACGCGTGGGCGGCGTGGCGCGTGTACAAGATGAGCGGCGAGAAAGGCGCACGCGACCGCGCGTTCCTGGAGCGCGTGTTCCAGAAGCTGCTCATCAACTTCACGTGGTGGGTCAACCGCAAGGACGTCGACGGCAACAACCTGTTCGCGGGCGGCTTCCTGGGGCTCGACAACGTGGGCGTGTTCGACCGCAGCAAGCCGCTGCCCGGCGGCGGCCGGCTCGAACAGGCCGACGGCACCGCGTGGATGGCGTTCTACTGCGGCACGATGCTGTCGATCGCGCTCGAACTGGCGAGCGCCGATCCCGTGTACGAAGACCTCGCGTCGAAGTTCTTCGAGCACTTCGTGGCGATCGCCGACGCGATGAACACGTTCGGCGGCACGGGCCTGTGGCACGAGGAGGACGGCTTCTACTACGACCGCCTCCACGTGGACGGTGCCGTGATCCCCATGAAGATGCGCTCGCTCGTGGGGCTGCTGCCGCTGATCGCGGTGGAAGTGCTCGACCAGGACGTCGTGGACAGGCTGCCCGGGTTCCGCCGGCGGCTGCAGTGGTTCCTCGACAACCGCCGCGATCTCGCGCGCCACATCGCGTACTTCGAGCAGCCGAGCGCGGACGGCCGTGGCCACGCGCACCGGCTGCTCGCGATCCCGTCGCGCGAGCGGCTGGAGCGCGTGCTGCGCGTGATGCTGGACGAACGCGAGTTCCTCTCGCCGCACGGCCTGCGCTCGCTGTCCCGTCGGTACGCCACCGAGCCGTACGAGTTCGCGGTGGACGGCGAGCGGGCGCGCGTCGAGTACGCGCCCGGCGAGGGCACGTCCGAACTGTTCGGCGGCAACAGCAACTGGCGCGGCCCGGTGTGGATGCCGGTCAACTACCTGATCGTGGAGGCGCTCGAGCGCTACCACCACTTCCACGGCGACGCGCTGCAGGTGGAGTGTCCGACGGGCTCGGGTCGCTGGATGAACCTGCGCGAGGTGGCGGACGAACTCTCGGCGCGGCTCGTGAGCCTGTTCCTGCCCGGCAAGGACGGGCGGCGCCCGTTCGCGGGTGCGGACGCGCGTTTCGCCACCGATCCGCTGTGGAGCGACAAGCTCTGGTTCCACGAGTACTTCCACGGCGACGACGGCCGCGGGCTCGGCGCCAGCCACCCGACGGGCTGGACCGCGCTGGTGGCCCGCCTGCTCGACAAGCGCGCCCGCGCGCGGCGCGGCGATCCCGCCCGGCTCGAGGCCGGCGCGCGGACGGGGCCCGCGCGGC
>JBGAOB010000319.1:0-5208 GCA_044222045.1 Candidatus Eiseniibacteriota bacterium | reverse complement strand
CGAGCAGCAGGTGCTCGGTGCCCACGTAGTTGTGGCCCAGCGAACGCGCTTCCTCGACGGCCAGTTCGAGCACGCGCTTCGCGCGCGGCGTGAACGGGATCTCGCCGATCGTCATGGTGCCGCCCGAAGCGCTCACCATGTTCTCGACCTCCTGCCGGATGCGGTCGAGGTCGAGGCCGAGGTTGTTCAGCACCGTGGCCGCGATGCCTTCGCCCTCGCGGATCACCCCCAGCAGCAGGTGCTCGGTGCCGATGTAGTCGTGCTGCAGGCGGGCCGCCTCCTCGCGAGCGAGGTAGATGACCTTCCGGACGCGTTCGGTGAATTTGTCGTGCATGGGCTCCCTGTCCTTCCTGTCGTCCGGCGTCCTGCCGGTCAGCCCCCCGCTCCCGGGACGGCTCCGTGCTCGGCGGCGGCGAGCCGCTCGCGCACGAACCGGGCGCGGTGGATGTTGCGATCGGCCGGCGCCAGCTCCTCGCCCGCACGGGACTGGAGATGCGCAGGCTGCGTCAGCACCAGCAACTCGTTCAGCACGCGCAGCGGCGGCAACCCCGACAGACCCAGCGCCACGCCGAGGCGCACCGCCGAGCAGAGGTTGATCACTTCGCGCGTCTGGATGGACCGGCAATAGCGCAGCGTGCCGTAGGCGCGCCACACCTTGTCTTCGATCTGCACGCGGGCGTCGCGCAGCATGCGCTCGCGGGCCCGCTCTTCCGTCTCGATGATCTGCCGCGTCACGCGTTCCAGGCTCTCGAGCGAGTCGCGCTCGCTCCGGCCGAGCGTCGTCTGGTTGGAGATCTGGAACAGGTTGCCCATCACCTCGCTGTGCTCGCCGTACAGACCGCGCACGTTGAGGCCCACCTGCATGATGCTCTTGAGCACCCGCTGGATCTCCTCCAGCAGCACGAGCGCCGGCAGGTGGATCAGCACCGACGCGCGCAGGCCCGTGCCGGCGTTCGTCGGGCAGCTCGTGAGGTAGCCCAGCTCCTCGTGGAACGCGAAGTCGAGCCCCAGGCTCAGCTCGTCGTCGGCCGAGTCCGCGAGCGCCCAGGCCTCGTTCAGCTGGAAGCCGGGCGTCAGCGCCTGCAGGCGCAGGTGGTCTTCCTCGTTCACCATCAGCGACAGGCGGTCGTCCGGCGCCACGAGCACGCCGCGCGGGCGCGCCCCGTCGCCGAGTTCGTGACTGACCAGGTGGCGCTCGACCAGCACCTGGCGCTGCACCGGCGAACACTCCGCCATGCGCAGCGTGAGCGCGTTCGAGAACGCCGACGTGGCCTGCGCGGCGGCACCGACGCTCGCGAGCACGCCCTGGAGCTGCTCCTCGCGCGCGCGGTGCGTGAACGGCACGTCGCGCAGGTTGCGCGCGAGCCGGATGCGCGTGGACAGCACCATCTCGGCGTTCGGCCCCTCGCCCAGCAGCCACGGACTCGTGCGGCCGAACAGGTCCTCGAAGCTGTGCAGGGCGCCGCTCACGACCGGCCCTCCGCCGCGGCGCGCTCGGCCTGCATCTCGGCCTCCATGCGCCGGATCTCGTCGCGCAGCCCCGCCGCCTTCTCGAAGTCCTCGCGCTCGACCGCTCGCCGCAGTTCGTCGTGAAGGCGCTGGATCTGGCGCGGGCGCGACGCCGACTGGTCGGCCGCGCGCATCGGGCTCTTGCCGCGGTGGTGCGTGTCGCCGTGAATGCGGCGCAGCAGCACGCGCAGCTGGAACTGGAACGCGCCGTAGCACTCGGCGCAGCCGAGTCGGCCCGTCTCCTTGAACTGGGAGTACATGAGGCCGCACCGCGGGCACTGCACGTGCCCGACGCGCTCGTCCTCGCTCTGCGTCATGGTGTCCACCATGCCCGCGAGCAGGTCGGCGATGTCGAACTTGTGCTGGCTGGCGTCGGCGTGGATGCCCTTCTCCTGGGCACACCCCTGGCACACGTGGACCTCCGACATCTGATTGTCGTGGATCTCCGTGAAGTGCACCGTCGCCGGATTCTTGCCGCAGATCTGGCAGAGCATGCGCGCCTTTCCGCTCAGGCCGGCAGGAGCCGGCCGTCCTCGAGTCGCAGCGTGAGGTCCGCGGCCGAGGCCAGCCTATCATTGTGCGTGACCACGACAAACGTCTGATGCCGCTCGCGCGCGAAGGTCAGCAGGAGGTTGTGAAGTTCCTTCGCCCCCGCCGCGTCGAGGTTGCCCGAAGGTTCGTCGGCGAGCACGAGGCCCGGCTCCGGCGCCAGCGCCCGCGCCACCGCCACGCGCTGCGCCTCGCCGCCCGACAGCTCGCTCGGCCGGTGGTCCGCGCGCGCGGAGAGGCCCACCGCCGCGAGCAGGTCGCGCGCGCGCGCGCGCGACTCGGCCTCGGGTGTCCCCACGATCCGCAGCGGCATCATCACGTTCTCCTCGGCCGTGAACTCGGGCAGCAGGTGGTGGAACTGGAAGACGAACCCGAGCTGACGCGCCCGCAGGCGGCTGCGCTCGACCTCCCCCAGCTTTTCGACGTCTTGCCCGCCGATCTCCAGTGTTCCCGCATCCGCCCGGTCCAGGGTGCCGAGGATGTTCAGCAGGGTGCTCTTGCCGGATCCGGACGCGCCCATCACTGCCAGAAACGTGCCGCGCCGGACCTCCAGGTCCACCCCGTCCAGCACGGTCAGCGCCCCGTGCGGCCCGGCGTAGGACTTCCGCAGCCCGACGGCCCGAAGGACCATCGGCCGAGCCTCAACGGCCACACTGCCATGGGTTTGGGCGGTATCGCTCACGAAGTCCCTCAGGAGTTCCGGCGGATGGCGTCGACCGGATCGAGCCGGGCGGCCTGCCAGGCCGGGTACCACGCGGCGGCCAGACACAGTGCGAGGGCGGCCAGAACCACGGCGACGAAGTCCCCCGCCTCGGGCCGCACCGGCAGCTTCTCGATGAAGTAGACATCCCCCGGCAGGCGGATGAACGGGTAGCGGGCGAGAACGGCGATCAGGCCCCCGCCGAGCACCAGCCCCAGCCCCACGCCGAGGACGCCGATCAGCAGCCCCTCCACCAGGAAGATCGCGCGCACCTGCGCCGACGTGGCGCCCATGGACTTGAGCACGCCGATGTCGCGGCGCTTCTCGAGCACCACCATGAACAGCGTGGAGACGATGTTGAACGCCGCCACGAGCACGATCAGCGCGAGGATCAGGAACATCACCGTCTTCTCGAGCTTCATCCACGTGAACAAGTTGCGGTTCAGGTCCATCCAGTTGTTCGTCCGCAGTCGTGGTGCGCCCGCCGCCTCCTGCAGCCGGCGTGCGGCGGCCGGAGCGTCGAACATGTCGGCGAGCCGCACCTCGAGCCCCGTCACGTGATCGCCGAGCTGGAAGAAGTCCTGCGCGGCGGCCACGGACACGAAGCCGAAGCTCGAGTCGTACGTGTACAGGCCGCTCGTGAACAGCCCGACCAGCCGGAACTGGCGCAGCCGCGTGCGGTAGCCGAGCGCCGAGCCGGCGTCCGTCTCGAGCGTGGCGAGCAGCACGCGGTCGCCGACCGCGGCGCCCAGGCGGGCCGCCAGTTCCGAGCCGAGCACCAGGCCGGGCTCACCCTGCGGCGTGAGCGTGGGGATCGAGTCCAACGCCGGGCGCACGTTGCGCCCGATCGTGGTCACCTGCCGTTCCGCGGCCAGGTCCACGCCCTTCACGACGAGGCCCTCGCTCAGTCCTTCGCGGAACGCCATCGCCTTCGCGTACACGAACGGCGCCACGCCCGTCACGCCGGGCTCCTTCGCCAGGCGCGCCGCGAGCGCGGTCGCGTCGTCCACGCCCGCCGTGGTCTCGCCGAGCAGCACCACGTGCGCGTCGGTGCCGGCGATACGCGACTGGATCTCGCCCTCGAAGCCGTTCATCACCGCGAGCACGGTGAGCAGCGCCGTCACGCCCACCGCCACGCCCGCCACCGAGATGCCGGTGAGCAGCGTGATGAAGCCGCTCGACTTGCGCGAGCGCAGGTAGCGCGCCGCGATCCACAGCGGAAAGTTCAAGCGTGCGGCGCCGGATCCGCGGGCGCCTCCTCCTCGTCGACGTCGTCCGCCGCGGGGCGCCCCTCCTCGGGCCGCAGCTGCGGGAACAGGATCACGTCGCGGATGGAGCGCTGGTTCGTGGCCAGCATCACCAGCCGGTCGATGCCGATGCCCACGCCGCCGGTGGGCGGCATGCCGTACTCCAGCGCGCGCAGGTAGTCCTCGTCGAGCACCTGCGCCTCGTCGTCGCCGCGGTCGCGCTGCGCCATCTGGAACTCGAACGCGGCCCGCTGCGCGTCCGCGTCGTTCTGCTCGCTGAACGCGTTCGCCAGCTCCATGCCGGCGGCGAACAGCTCGAAGCGCTCCACCACGCCGGGCGTGGTGCGGCTCGGCCGGGCGAGCGGCGAGATCTCCAGCGGGAAGTCGACCAGGAACGTGGCGTCCTGCAGCTCGGGCTGCACGAGCTCGCTGAACAGCTCGTCGAGAAGGCCGCCCGCGCCCGTGCCGGGCCGCGCGTGCAGACCGCGCGCCTGGCACAGCCGGCGCAGCTTCGTCTCGTCCAGGTCGTGCACGGACTCGCCCACCTTCTCGCTGACCGCGTCCAGCATGGACACGCGCTTCCACGGCCGCGCGAAGTTCAGCGTGCGGTCGCCGTAGGGCACCTGCAGCGTGCCGCACGCGCTCTGCAGCGCGCCGGTCACGAGCGCCTCGGTCAGCTCCATCATGTCGTGCACGTCGGCGAACGCCTGGTAGTACTCGAGCAGCGTGAACTCGGGGTTGTGCGAGCGGTCCATGCCCTCGTTGCGGAAGTCGCGCGAGAACTCGTACACGCGGTCCAGCCCGCCCACGATCAGGCGCTTCAGGTACAGCTCGTTCGAGATGCGCAGGTACAGGTCGATGTCGAGCGCGTTGTGCCGGGTCACGAACGGCCGCGCGAACGCGCCGCCGTAGAGCGGCTGCAGCACCGGCGTCTCGACCTCGAGGTAGCCGCGCTGGTCGAGGAACGCGCGGATGCGCGAGGTGATCGCGGCGCGGCGGCGGAACACCTCGCGCACGTCGAGGTTCACGAACAGGTCGGCGTAGCGCTGCCGGAAGCGCGTCTCGGGGTCCTTGAGGCCGTGCCACTTCTCGGGCAGCGGCCGGATCGACTTCGCGAGCAGCTCGACCCGGTCGGCGCGCACGGTGATCTCGCCGGTGCGCGTGCGGAACAGCGCGCCCTCGATGCCCACCCAGTCGCCCACC
>JBGAOB010000318.1:0-5365 GCA_044222045.1 Candidatus Eiseniibacteriota bacterium | reverse complement strand
CGCAGGTCCAGGAGCTGCATCTTGCCGGTGAAGTAGCCGATCAGCTGGGTCGGCCACTGGATGGAGCGCATCACGTCCTCGTCCACGACCGCCTTGCCGGTCGGCGTGCTGCGCTTCCAGTCGGCGCCCTGCTGCAGCGTCCAGTCGCCGCGCTCGATGTTCACGTCGTACACCACCCGCCGGATGCGCCCGCGCCACGAGCCGAGCGCGCGGTAGGAGGCGAGCGGCGAATCGCCGAAGCCGCCGGCCTGCCAGAACACTTCCTCGGCGTACATCGCCCAGCCCTCGCACAGGCAGTTGTCCTGGAAGATCCAGCGCAGGGGATTGGGGTTCAGGCGCGCGATGGAGAGCTGCAGGTGGTGACCGGGCACGCCCTCGTGCGCGGCGTAGGGCCCCATCCACGTCTGGCGGTAGCCCTGGGCAATCGCGATGCGCGCGGCCTTCTGTTCGAGCGTCCACGTGTCCTTCAGGTGCTCGACGTTCCACCAGCCCACGTTCGACACGCCGACCGGCGGCGGTGGGTTCATGCTGCCGCCGTCGCCGGTGAGCGGGATCATGCCTTCGGGCGTGGGCCGCGCGTGCACGGGGCCGACTTCCCTCGGGATCGTGAAGAGCCCGCTGCGGTCGAGGAACGCGCGCTCCTCGCTCGCCACCCGGTCGTAGATCGCGAGCAGCGTCGGCTGGTCGAGCGTCTCGGCGAGCGCCCGCTGCGCCGCGGTCGGCGCGGGCGCAGCGGGCTCGGAGCCGGCGGGGCTCGCCTTCGCCTTGAAGACCGCGAGGGCCGAATCGGTCGCGACCAGTTCCGCCTGCGCACGCGCGAGCAGCTGGTCGCCGCTCCAGGGCAGCAGGAGCGCACGGGCGAGCCGCGCGTCGTAGCGCTCGCGGCCGATCACCACGAACTCGGGCAGGCCGGTGAGCGCCTGCAGTTCGGTCACGTAACCGGTGAGCGCGGCGGTCGCCGCATCGCGTTCGGCGCCGGCGGGATCGGCGGCGAGCGCGGCCAGGATGCCGTCGGTCACGCCCTTCGCAGTCGCCACGTCGCGCGCGGTCGGCGCGGTGGCGACCCGCCGCATCTCGGCGACCATCGCCGGGATCGCGCGCGCCAGCGTGCGGCGGATGTCGGCGCGCCGCGGCGCGTAGGTGGCGAGCGCGATGTACGTGTTGGCGAGCGGCTCGAGCCACGCGGCGGGCCGGTGCTCGTAGAGCTTCTCGGACGACAGCTGGAGCCTCGCGTCCTCCGCGTTCGCCAGCACCCAGCGCCAGTCGATCTGCCGGTCGACCGGCCACGAGCGCCACGGCATCGCACGCAGCGCGGCGATGTCGCGATCGAGGCGCGCGAGCCGCGCCGCCACCGTGTCGGGGGCGAACGACGGCACGCGCGCCGCGTCGTCGAACAGGCCCGCGTTCGCGGCCGTGCTCGGGTCGATCGCGAAGCGCAGCGCGCAGACGTCCTTGGCGACCGCGACGAAGCCGGGCGTGCCCGGGAAGCGCAGCGTGGCGAGCGTAGCGTGTGTGAGCGCCGCGGCGTGCGCGGCGAGCGGGAGCGAGGCCGCGGCGACGAGCGCCGCGCCGAAGACGAGCGAGCGTGCGTTCATGTCGCGGAATCTAGCAGGCGCTCCCCTGGCCTCCGGCGGGCCCGGCCGAGCGCGGTGGAAGTCGCGACGGATGCCGCAGCCCCGGGGCCTCCGGCTCGGTCGCGCCGAAGCGATCCTCGACCCGGGCGGTTCGGGAAGCTCTGGAGGTGCGACCCGGGCGGCTGCTAGGTTTCCGGTCCTCGTCCCTCAGTCCTCCTTCACCCGGGAGCCCTTCCGATGAACAAGCAGGCGGTGCTGCAGATGTGGGATCACATCCGGCAGGTCAACGGTGTCGGGCTTCGCGCCATCGAGCTCATTCCCGAGGACAAGCTCGAGGCCACGGTCATCCCGGGCATGCGCACGCCGAAGGAAGTGATCGTCCACATGTACGGCCAGATCATCCGCGAGATCGCCGAGGGCGCCGTGTCGGGCACGATCACCGACCAGAACGAGAAGAACGAGAAGCAGGTCGTGGCCGGCCTGAAGACGAAGGCGGACCTCCTGCGCTACTGCCACGAGTGCTGGGCCGCCGGCGACGCGGCCGTGCAGTCCATGCCGGAGTCGCGCGTGATGGGCATGACGGCGACGCCGTGGGGGATGAGCTTCCCCGGGTTCGTGGCCTTCACGATCATCTCGGACGAGTACGTGCACCATCGCGGCCAGCTGTACGCCTACCTGCGCACGCTCGGCATCGCGCCGCCGCACATGTGGTCGTTCGCCTAGACCGCCGCGGCGTTCCGGCCGAAGGCGAGGGCCTAGTTCCGCCGGCGCGGCCGGACCGGCGGCCCCGCCGTCGGTCCGGCCCTCTGCCGCGGCGTCAGCGCGACCGCACGAACCGTCGCGTCACGCCCCGGTCCGCGCCCGGGCCCCGTGAGGCGCGCGAAACAGACGCCGCTCGCGACGCTGGCGGCGGCGGGTTCCCGGGCCAGCAGCGCGGTGGCCCGGGGCGCGAGACCGGCTCGCGCGAGCACGGTCACGCGACGCCCCGCGGGGTCGAACAGCTCGAGCCTCACTTACAGCGCCACCCGGCAGGTGGCGCCGCGCTCGGCTCCACGCTCGGCAGGTCAGCGCAGGAGCGTCGCGCGCTCACTCCGCCGTCACCGCCCCGCACGCGACAGCGCGCGAAGTAGACGCCCGCCGGCAGCGTCGCCGCGTCCGGGACGGGGAGCGTATGGCGGCCCGCCGGGCGCGGGCCTGCCGCCAGCGTCGCCAGCCGGCGGCCCGTCACGTCGACGAGCGCCACGTCGGCATCCGCGGCATCCGCCAGCTCGAGCGCGAAGGCGAGCGTGCGCAGGCCGCCGATGGCGGTGAACCGCACACCCGCCGCCAGCGGCGCGCCGACCTCGAGCGGGGACGCGGTGATCACCACGCGCACCGCCCGCGGCTCGTAGACCACCTCGACCTGCCCCGTGACGGGGTTGCCGTTCCACGTCACCGCGTCGAACTGCCCGATGCGCGAGGCGCACGTGAGGACGGTGAACGTGTCGCCGGGCACGCGCAGGAAGCTCGCGTCGGTTTCGATCGCGAGCGTGCCCGAGAGCGTCGCCGCCGTCCCCACCACCAGCGTGTCGCTGCGGCGGCCGACGGTCGAGCCCAGGTGCACGCGCAGCCGCCCGCTCGGCAACTGCCAGTAGCTGCCGCTCACCACGATGCGACCCAGCTGCGACGCGCCGCCGCCGGGCGAGAGCGTGCCGTTGCTGAACACGTTGCAGTTCAGCGCGCCGCCGCCCATGACCTCGCCGGTCACGGCGACGTTGGCCGAGCCGCCGCTGAACGAGCCGTTCGCCAGCAGCACCGGGCCGCGCGCGTCGAGGGTTCCGGCGTGCAGGGCGCCACCGTTGGCCAGCGTGAGACGGCCGCCCTTCGCGTAGACCGTCACGCTCGAGGTGTTGAAGCTCGTGGACTCCACGTTCACGTCGGCGAGCGAATCGATCGTCAGCCAGCCCATGCCGCCCGCGCCGGCGAAGCCGCCGCCGAGGAAGACGTTGTCCTGCGCCGTCAGCCGGCTGCCGGGATGGAGCACGCGAACGTCTCCGAACGCGCCCTCCTGCGTGCCGGCGTAGAGGATGCCCGCCGACACCTGGGCGCCGTTCGTGACGCGCAGCATTCCCGTGCCCGCCGTGCCGGTCGCGATCGCGCCGTTCACCTCGAGCGCGGCGAGCGAGTCCACGACCAGCGTACCCGTGCCGAGGAGCGAGTCGCCGATGGCGATGCCGCCCGACACCGGCAGCATCGTGCCGGGCTGGCTCAGGCGCAGCGTGCCCTTGCCGCCACGGCCGATCACCAGCGCGTTCACCAGCGGCGAGCCCATGTCGAAGCCGCCGTTCGGCTGGCCGTTTCGGATCCAGAGCTCCGGGTCACCCACGCGGCTCGACAGGATGAGCGTCCGGTTGGCCGGCCAGCGCAGCTTGCCCGTGCGCAGGTGGGCGACGCCGCCGCGAAGGTCGAGCCCCGGGCCGGTCGTGGTGTACACGCGCAGCCCGCCGTCCAGCGTGAGCGTGGCGCCGTTGCGCATGCGCAGGACGCAGCCGTCGTCGCTGATCGAGTCGCCCACCTGCAGCGTGCCGCCGATGCGCGCGTCGGTGTAGTCGTTCAACTCCAGCTCCGCGCGGCCCACGAACGGCAGGCTCGCCGAGCCGTACTTCATGCCCACCACCACGTCCGAGGCCGCGTCGAGCACGCAGTGCGTGCCGGGCAGGCCAGGGCCCATCTGCAGCAGCGCGAGGTTCGCGGCCGTGCTGCCGCCCGCGAGCTGCACCGCCGCGGTGGCGTCGATCCGTCCGCCACTCGTGACCAGGCCGGTCCCCGCCAGCTTGAGCGGCAGGCCGGGCAGTTCGAGGCGTGCGGGCTGGCCGCTCGTGTCGTCCACGCCGGAGAGCGTGACGTAGGAGCCCTCGCGCACGTCGAGGCCGCGCACCGCGTGGTACTCACCACCCGAGAACACGTTCAGCCCGCCGACCCCGGTCGAGCCCACGATGCCGCCCCCCGTGAAGCTGGCGCCATGGCGCACCTCGAACTGGCCCTTCTGCACGTTCATGAACGTCCCGAAGCTGTTCGGGCCCGCGATGGCGCCTCGGGCGAGGGTCAGGCTGCCGAACTGCGTGTAGAGCTCGCTCAGCGTGTGCGTGCCGTCGAGGTCCAGGGTGACGAGGCCGCCCCAGCTCGTCTGGCGGAAGGTCTGCGGCACGTTGCCGTTCCAGTGCACGGTGTAGGCGCCCGGCGCGTTGTAGTCGACGTGCGCGGCCGGATCGGGGACGCCGATCGGCGACCAGCGGGTCGGGTCGTCGGCGTTGCCGTTGGATCCGATCAGCCAGGAGTAGCTGCTCGCAAACGACTGTGCCGGCGAGAGCAGGGCGGCCACGAGAACTGCGGCCAGAAGCGAACGGAGCGGGAGACGAAGACTCATGCAACCTCCGGTGGAGTGATGGAAACCGTTCCGCGGCGCGCCATCGGGCGCCGGGGATCCGCGAACGCGGCTCAATCCCTGTTACGCCGCCGAAGCGCAGAGCGAACACGCCGGGGACGCGAGAGCGTCCGCGCTCGCGCAGGAAGGTCTGGAGGACCGGCCCCGGGCGCTGCTAGGTTTCCGCTCCGCCGTGCCTTCGATCCGCCTGGGGAGCCGCCACGTTCGTGAAGAAGATCGCCCTGCTCTACGGCCTCCTCGGAGGCCTGCTCATCGCCCTGCTCAAGCTGGTCGAGTACCGCTACCTGGTGCTCGAGCACTCCCTCGAGCTGTACGGCGGCATCGTCGCGCTGGTGTTCGCGGTGGTGGGCATCTGGCTGGGCCGCAA
>JBGAOB010000317.1:0-5206 GCA_044222045.1 Candidatus Eiseniibacteriota bacterium | reverse complement strand
GCGAGCACGGTGTGCGTGTGCGCGAAGTAGCGCGAGGCCATGAGCGCGCCCATCAGCGCGGCGCCCGAGGTGAAGCCGAGGTTGCGCGTGGTGCCCTGCAGGCCCGAGGCGATGCCGAGCTGCTCGCGCGGCACGAGCGAGAGGAGCGCGCTCGCGTTGGGCACGGAGAACCGGCCCTGCCCGGCGCCGATCAGGCCGAGGCCCGCGAAGAGGTGCCACGGGCTGGGCGTGACGCCGAGGCCGGAGAGCACGACGAAGCCCGCGGTGGTGAGCACCATGCCGATCGTGGTGAGAGCGCGCGCGCCGACACGGTCCGAGAGCCGGCCCGCGGTCGGCGCGAAGAAGAGCGCGGCGACGGGCAGGATCATGTTCCACACGCCGCTCTTCTGCGCGTCGAAGTGCAGCACCTCTTCGAGGTAGAGCGGCACGTTCAGTCCGACCGCGATCGTCAGCGCCTGGCTGAGCAGCGTGAGCGAGACCGCGGCGCCGAGCGGGCCGAAGAGGATGTGCAGCGGCAGCATCGGTGCGCGCGCGCGTCGCTCGACGAACGAGAACGCGACGAGCGACACGGCCGCGATCGCGGCGAGACCGAGCACGGGCGGCGACGTCCAGCCGGACTCGGGGCCGCGCGAGCGCGCGAGCATCAGCGCCGCGCGCGCGGCGCACCACGTGGCCGCCGCCGCGAGGTCGAGCGGTGGCGCGCCGGGTGCGGGCCGGTCGGCGGGCAGGCGCTGGCGCAGCAGCCAGAGGTTGAGCAGGCCGAGCGGGACGTTGACGAGGAACAGCCAGCGCCACGACGCGTGCTGGATCACGATGCCGCCGAGCGGTGAGCCGATCGCGAGCCCGATGCCGACCATGGCGCCGAACGCGCCGAGCGCCTTGCCGCGCTCCTCGCCCGGGAACGCCGAGACGAGCAGCGCCGAGCCGTTCGCCGACACGAGCGCGGCGCCGATGCCCTGCACGATGCGCGCGGCGATGAGCGCGTGGATGTCGGGCGCGAAGCCGCACGCGGCGGAGGCGAGCGTGAAGAGCAGCACGCCGGCGCCGTACACGCTGCGCCGCCCGCGCAGGTCGGCGAGCCGGCCGGCGCTCAGCAGCAGGCCGGTGATGGTGAGGCTGTAGGCGAGCACGACCCACTCGGTCGTGGTGAGCGCGGCGCCGAACTGTCGCTGCAGCGTCGGCAGCGCGATGTTGACCACGCTCGCGTCGAGCGTGGCCATGATCACGCCGAGCGCGATCGGCGGAAACACGCGCCAGCGCGGGAAGGAGCTTCCCGCGCCGGGCGCGACCGACGTTCGGATCCGGCTCGCGTCATTTCTGGCGGAGGATGGCGAGGATCTCGGGCAGGTTCGGCGTCTTGCCGTAGAGCAGAAGGCCGATGCGGAAGACCTTCGACGAGGTCTTGAGCGCGACGAAGGCCGCGAGGGCGAGCAGGCCGAGCGAGGTCGCCAACTGCCAGAGCGGAACCTCGGCGCCGGTGATCGAGCTGGTGGCGAGCCGCAGCATCATCGTGGTCGGCGCGGTCATCGGGAACAGCGACAGCCCGACCGTGAGGCTCGAGTGCGGGTTGTTGAGGATCTTGGCGATCGCGTAGAAGGGCAGGAAGTTCGTGATCGTGAAGATCATCGCGAGCTGCTGCGCTTCGCGCAGGTTGTTCGCGATCGCGCCGATGCCGGTCATGAGGCTCGCGTAGAAGAGGTAGCCGAGCACGAAGTAGGCGATCGCCAGCACCACGAGCACCGGCGGGATCGAGATCTGGAGCATGCCCATCGTGGGCGCCGCGAAGTAGAGCGCCGCCACGATCCACGCGCCGACCAGCGTCAGGCCCGCGCCGCCCAGGCCGATCAGCTTGCCGACCATGAGGTCGTCCGGCGTGACCGTGCAGAGCAGCGACTCGAGGATGCGCGTCTCCTTCTCCTCGGAGACGCCCTGAAGCAGGTACTGGCCGCCGGTGATGATCGCGATGCCGAGGATGAGCGCCATCACGAACGGCACCAGAAACGACCAGAGTTCGCGCATGTCGTCCTTGAGCGCGTAGTTCCCGTCGCGTCCGGGCACGTAGAGATCGGTCGATCGGCCGAGGTCGATCACGCGCGCCGCGTGCAACGAATCGGAGGAGCCGCGCAGCATCGACCGTGTGAGCCACACGCGCACCGCGCGGTCGTCACCGGATTCCGTGAGCGTGCGCGTGTCGTGCTCGTAGCGGCGGAGTTGGCCGGTCGAGAGGAAGTCCGGCGGCACGACCATCACCGTGTTGACCGTGCCGGCCGAGCGAGTCGAGGGCCGGCGCGAGCGCGGGAAAGCGGCGCGCGACGAGCGGCACCGCGAAGCTGTCCGGCGCGAGGAAGCGGTTCTTGCGGCCGAGGTTGACGCTGACCGCGCCGGAAGTGAAGTGCGCCGGCGCGCCGGCGAGCGCGCCCGACGAATCCACCAGCGCCACGATGCGCGACTGCCGCGCGTGCGCGCGCGCGTCGTCGCTGCCCGACTTGGACAGCATCACGGACAAGAACATCAGCGCCGGCGTGAGCAGCAGCGAGAACACGAACGCCTTGCGGCGCACGGTCGTCAGGTATTCGCGCCGCGCGATCGTGACGGCCCGCGACAGGGAGAAGGTCATCGCACACCTCCGAGCGACGGGTCGAGGTCCACGGTGGGCGGGCCGCTCTTGCCCTGGTCCAGGCCGATGCCGGTCTGCACGACGTGCACGAAGATGTCCTCGAGCGGCGGGATCACGCGCGTGAACGACTCCACGGGCACGCCGCGGTCGAGCAGCGCGCGCAGCACTTCGGCCGGGCGCACCGAGCGCTCGACCACGAGGCGCGTGGCGCCGTTCACGCGGTCGCGTGCGCGCACGCCGGGCACGCCGGCCGGGATCTCGCCGCCCTCGACGTCGAACGCGTGCTCGGCGTACTGGCGGCGGATGTCGCCCACCTTGCCGTAGAGCACCATGTGCCCGCGGTTGATCATCAGCGCGCGGTCGCACTGCTCCTCGACCTTGTTCATCTGGTGCGTGGAGAGCAGCACCGTCGTGCCGGTGGCGCGGCGGCGCTTGAGCACGTCTTCGAGCAGCGCGACGTTGACCGGATCGAGGCCGGTGAACGGCTCGTCCAGGATGAGCAGTTGCGGGTTGCCGATGAGCGCGCTGCAGAGCTGCAGCTTCTGCTGCATGCCCTTGGACATCGCGGTCACCTGCTTGCGCGCCCACGCGGCCAGCTCGAACTCCTCGAGCAGCGCGACCGCCGCCTTGCGCGCGCCGGAGGTGCCCAGGCCCGCGAGTTCGCCGTAGTACACGAGCGCGTCGAGCACCGGCATCTTCTTGTAGATCCCGCGCTCCTCGGGCAGGTACGCGATGCGCGGCCGCCCGGAGTCGCTCGCGGATTTGCCGGCGAGCAGGATGCTGCCGCCGTCGGGCCGGACGATGTCGGTGATCATGCGGATGAGCGTGGTCTTGCCCGCGCCGTTCGGGCCGAGCAGCGCGAAGATCTCGCCCTGCTGGACGTCGAACGTGACGTCGTTCACGACCGTGCGCTCGTCGTACACCTTGCGGACGCTGCGGACTTCGAGCATGGGAGGTGCGTTCCTGATGGCGGGCGCGACCGAAACCTGCGGCCGGGGCGTTCGCCCGGACCGGCGTGCCGACCGGGGCCGCAGGAGCGGACCCCGCCCGAGGGTGGCATCGCGACGGCGCACGTTAGGGCCCCCGCCGCGCGCGCTCAAGGTGCGAGCGCCGGCCGCGGCCGGGAATGCGCCGGACGGTCGCGGGCGGGGGACGAATCGTCGTGGCTCCCCGCCCGCGCTCACCCGCCGGTGGGGGCCCGGAACCACTGCCGGGAGCGGCGCTCGCCGCCGCCCCGGGCGGCCGTCCGGCGCGGGCGGGGCCGCCGCGACACGACGGTCATGTCGCGCCCGGTTCTTGCCGATAACCCGGCCGTTCCGATAGGAAGGCCCTGCACCCGTCCGGCCGGCGGGTGAGACACCCCGAAGGGTGCCGAGGCTTTCCGCCACGTCAGGGGATCCCAGTCCATGAACATCGCTCGCCCCATCCGGGCCGTCGTCCGGCGCGCCTGCGCGCCCGGGCTCGCCGCGCTCCTCGTCGCGGCCGCCGGTTGCAGCAGCAAGACCGTGGCGCCGCCGCCGCCGCTGCCGCCGCTCTCGAGCATCGTGCTCACGCCGGTCAGCGACTCGCTCGCCGTCGGCGGCACGCGCCAGTTCACCGCCGTCGCGTACGACACGTCGGGTGGAGTGGTCGACGGTGCGTCGCTGACGTGGACCAGCAGCAACAGCGCGGTCGTGACGGTGGGCAGCAACGGTGTCGCGCTCGCCGTGAGCGAGGGCACGGCCATGGTGATCGCCTCGGGCGGCGGCAAGGCCGACACGGCGACCGTGTTCGTGTACACGCAGAACGGCTGGTACGCGCAGACGAGCAACACGGCGCGCAACCTGTACGGCGTGTGCTTCCTGCCGGACGGGCGCAAGGGCTTCGCGGTCGGCGCGCTGGGCACGATCGTGTCCACGACCGACGCGGGCGCGACGTGGAACAACGTGACGAGCGGGACGACGAACGACCTGCACGGCGTGTGGTTCACGTCCGCCAGCACGGGCTGGATCGCGGGCGACGCCGGCACGGTGCTCAAGACGACCAACGGCGGGTCGACGTGGACGCGCGACCTGACGGTGGGCGCGAGCGAGAACCTGATGTGCGTGCGCTTCGCGGACGCGAACCACGGCTGGTTCGTGGGCTCGAGCGGCGTGGTGGTGCGCACGGCGAACGCCGGCGCGAGCTGGTCGCGGACGCACCCGACGGCGCAGACGCTCAACGGCGTGGCGTTCTCGGACACGTCCAACGGCTGGGCGGTGGGCGGCAACGGGACGATCCTGGGTACGCACGACGGCGGCCGCAGCTGGTACCTGGTGCAGCCGTCGGTGACGGGGCTGGGGCTGACGTCGGTGTGGCGCGCGAGCAACACGCTGGCGTGGGCGGTGGGCGCGTCGGGCGCGAAGCTGGCGACGGCGGCGACGACGGACTCGCTGGCGTGGAGCGCGGGCACGTTCGGGGCGGCGAACGACCTGGGCGGCGTGATGTTCGTGAACGCGTCGACGGGTTACGCGGTGGGGGCGAACGGTGGTGGGGTGGTGTTCAAGACGCTGAACGGCGGCTCGACGTGGGTGCCGCAGCAGTCGAACAGCGCGCAGGCGTTGAACGGGG
>JBGAOB010000316.1:0-5244 GCA_044222045.1 Candidatus Eiseniibacteriota bacterium | reverse complement strand
GGCGGGCGTGCTGCTCTACGTCGCGCTCGGCGCGCCCGCGCTGCTGCGCCTGGCCGCGGCGGGGGAGTGGGGCTACGCGGGTGGCTGGCTGCTCGGCGGTGCGTTCGTGCCGCTGCTCGCGCTCGCGCTGGGCACGTGGACGGGCGGCTCCAAGTTCTTCGAGGTGCTGGTGCTGTTCGCCTGGTACATGGGCCCCATGCACCACGTCGCCGAGCTCGACTACACCGGTGTGACCGCGCCGCGCTCGCCGCAGCTGTGGGTCGCGTACGCGGTGCTCGCGGCCGCGTTGGCCGTGGCCGCGTGGTTCGGGCGGGCGCGACGGCTGCAGAACTGAAGGGGCATTCCGGCTCCGCCGATTCCGCCTGCACGGATCTACGTCGGGTGCTAGTTTTCGGCCCATGGCGACGGTTCCCACGATTCGCGCGGCGGCGGCGGCCGACCTCGACGAAATCCGAGCGCTCTTCCGCGAGTACGCAGCCGGGCTCGACTTCAGCCTGTGCTTCCAGGACTTCGACCGGGAAGTGGCCGCGCTGCCCGGCAAGTACGCCCCGCCCGCGGGCCGCCTGCTGATCGCCGAGATCGACGGCCGGATCGCGGGCGCGATCGCGATGCGCGCCCTGGACGCCGAGGCGTGCGAGATGAAGCGCCTGTACGTGCGCGACGTGGCGCGCGGAAGCGGCGCGGGCCGCGCGCTCGCCGAGCGGCTCGTCGCCGAGGCGAAGGCGGCGGGCTATCGCGTCATGCGGCTCGACACGCTGCGCGACCGCATGGCGGCCGCGAACCGCCTGTACGAATCGCTCGGCTTCCGCGACATCCCGCCCTACTACCACAACCCGCTCGAAGGCGTGCGCTACATGGAGCTGGACCTGGCCGCGGTGGTGGCGTCGTGACCCTGCGGGCGCGGGTGCTCCTCGCCGTCGGCGTGACCTTCGCGGTCCTCGCGGTGGCGTGCTGGGTGCTGCTGCGCACCGTCGTGCTCACGCGCTTCGACGCGATCGAGGCCGACGGCATGCGCGCCAACCTCGAGCGCGCCGTCGCCGCGATCCGGCAGGAGCGCGTCGAGATGGAGCAGCGGGCGTTCGATTGGGCCTGCTGGGACGACACGTACCGCTGGGTCGTCGACCGCAACCCGACCTACGTGGAGTCGAACCTGGTCGAGTCCACGTTCCTGACCACCAACATGGACGCCATCGTGTACGCGGACACGGCCGGCGCCGTGGTGTGGGGCGAGCGCTACGACGCCGCGAGCAAGACCCGCTCGCCGCTGTCGGCGGAGTTGCGCCGCGAGCTGCTGCGCCCGGAGTACCTGCAGACGGACGCCGCGCACGCGATCCGCTCGGGGTTCGTGCTCTTCGCGGAGGGGCCGGCGCTGCTCGTCACGGCGCCCATCCTGACGACGATGGAGACGGGCCCCGTGCACGGCACGATGCTCATGCTGCGCTTCTATTCGGCGGAGCGCGTTCGGCGGCTCGCCGAACTCACCCGGCTCGACCTGCGGCTCGCCCCGCTCGCCGCGGCGCGGGACGCGCTCGCGCCCGCGGCGCATTCCGAATCCACGTTCGCCGTGCGCACGGCGAGCGCGGACCAGCTCGAGGGAAGCGCGATCCTCGCCGACCTGCGCGGGCGCGAGGCGCTGCGCCTCACCGTCCAGGCGCCGCGGCCGATCCACGCGCAGGGCGTCGCCGCCGGCCGGCTCCTGACGACCGCGCTGCTGGCCTTCGTGCTCGTGTCGGGGCTCGCCCTGTTCGTGTCGCTCTCCCGCTTCGTGCTGACGCCGCTCGTCGAGCTCGGGCGGCGCGTCGCCGAGATCGGCGCCGTCGAGGACCCGGGCGCCCGGATCGGGTACGTCCGCCGGGACGAGATCGGGAAGCTCGCGCGCGACATCGACGGCATGCTCGAGCGGCTCGCGGTGTCGCACGCCCGCCTCGCGGACGCGATCGAGGAGCTGCGGCGGACCCGCGAGGCCGCCGTGCGCGACGAGCGTTTCCGCGCGCTCGGCCAGATGGCCAGCGGCATCGGGCACAACATCAACAACGGTCTGGTGCCGATCCTCTCGCTCGCGGACCTCCTGCAGCGCGACGCGTCGCTGCCGCCCGCCGTGCGCGAGCGGCTCACGACCATGCAGGCCGCCGCCCGCGGGATCGCCGATTCGGTCGTCCGGTTGCGCACCTTCTACCGGCCGCCGGGCGAAGCCGCGACGTTCGCGGCGTTCGACCTCGACCGCACGGTGCGCGACGTGCTCACGGTGACGCAGCCGCGCTGGCTCGACGCGCCGCAGCAGCACGGCCGGAACATCGACGTGGTGGTCGAATCCGAACCCGGCCTGCCCGGGCTGTACGGCGACGAGGCGGAGATTCGCGAAGCGCTCATGAACCTCGTGATCAACGCGGTGGACGCCATGCCCGCGGGCGGGCGGCTCACGATCGCCACGCGGCGGCACGGGCCCGCAGGCCTCGCCGTCGAGGTGCGTGACACCGGCGCGGGCATGAGTCCCGAAGTGCGCGAGCGCTGCCTCGAACCGTTCTTCACGACCAAGGGCGAGCTCGGCACGGGGCTCGGGCTGGCGATGGTGCACGGCACGGCGCGGCGCCACGACGCCGTACTCGAGATCGAGAGCGAGCCGGGCGCGGGCACCACGGTGCGCCTCGGCTTCCCGGCCACGGCGCCGCTGCCCGCGGCCGGCAAGGAGGCCGGCTCGCCGGCGTCCGCCGCCGACGCGCCGCGCCGCGTGCTGTGCATCGACGACGAGCCTGTCGTGGGCGACACCATCGAGGCGATGATGCGCGCCGCCGGCCACGACGTGCGCCTCGAGCGCGGCGGCGAGGCGGGCCTGGTCGCGTTCCGCTCCGCGCTCGCGGGCGGCCGGCGCTTCGACGTGGTCGTGACCGATCTCGGCATGCCGAACGTCGACGGCGGACAGGTGGCGCGCGCGGTCAAGGAGGCCGCGCCGGACGTGCGCGTGATCCTCGTCACCGGCTGGGGGCCGTTCCTCGATGACGACCTCGAGGCGCGTCGTTGGGTCGACCACGTGCTGAGCAAGCCCGTCGAGTTCGACGAGCTGTGCGCGCTCGTCGCCGGACCGGGCGGCGGCGTGGGCTCGGTGTGAGCGGTCGCGCGCGCTCGCCCTGGCATCGCGACGACCTGCCCGCGTGGGCGTGGACCGCGCTCGTCGTGATGCGCGTCGCGCAGGTGGTGGCCGCGCTCGTGCCGTTGGCGCTCGCGGCGTTCCTGTGGTGGGCGTGGACGCACCGCCACGAGCCGCCGGTGCAGCGCGTGCTGCGCGGCGTCGCGCGCGAAGCGGGAGCGTTCGCCGATTCCCTGGAGGCGGTGCTGCGATGAAGCTCCGGATGTGGCAGGTCGACGCGTTCACCTCGCGGCCGCTCGCCGGCAACCCGGCCGCGGTGGTGCCGCTCGAGTCGTGGCTCGACGACGCGCTCATGCGCGCGATCGCCGCCGAGAACAACCTGAGCGAGACCGCGTTCTTCGTGTCCGAGCCGGACGGCTGGCGCATCCGCTGGTTCACGCCCGCGATCGAGGTCGAGCTGTGCGGGCACGCCACGCTGGCGTCGGCGCACGTGCTGCTGAACCACCTGCGGCCGGAGCTGGACGGCGTCACGTTCGCCTCGCGCAGCGGCCCGCTGGTGGTGTCGCGGCAGGGCGAGCGGCTGGCGCTGGACCTGCCGGCCTACCCGAGCCGCCGCATCGACACGCCGCCACTGCTCGTCGAGGCGCTCGGCGCCGAGCCGCTCGAGACGTGGCTGGGCGTCAAGATGATGGCGCTGTTCGCGAGCGAGACGCAGGTGCGCGCGCTCACGCCCGACTTCGGCAAGGTGAACCGCATCGAGGCGTTCGGCGTGATCGCCACCGCGCCCGGCGACGGCAGCGACTGCGCGTCGCGCTACTTCGTGCCGCAGGCGGGCGTCAACGAGGACCCGGTCACCGGCGCCGCGCACTGCCAGCTCGTGCCGTGGTGGGCCGAGCGCCTGGCCAAGCGCGAGCTGTTCGCGCGCCAGGTGTCCGCGCGCGGCGGCGAGCTGTGGTGCGAAGCGCGCGGCGAGCGCGTGACGCTCGCGGGCCACGCGGTCGACTACCTCGAGGGCGTCATCACCGTGTGAGGCGCCGGCCGCGTGCCGCGCCCGGGTGCCCCGATCCGGCCACGCCGCGCGCACCCGGGTGCACCCGTGGGTTCACTCGCACGGGGCGGGGCGCGTCCGGGAACGATCAAACCCCGCCAAAACCGCGCCTCCGCCGCGTGCCGGGCCGTTCGGCACAGCGCCTGCAGTAGTCCTCCGGCGAAGCGGGCATGGGCCCGCGAGCGAGAGTGAAGCGAAGCGACCGGGCCCCCGGGCCCCACCGGCGAGGCGAGACCTCGAGGAGGACACGATGAAGGCGTTCCAGCTGATCCTGCTGACCGTGGCCGCGACCACCCTGACCGCCACGCTGGCGTCCGCCCACCCCGTCACCCCGCGCGTCGACCGCCGCGAAGCGCGCCAGCACGCGCGCATCGAGCAGGGCGTGCGCAGTGGCGAACTGACGCGCGGCGAGACGCGCCGGCTGGTGGCCGGGCAGCGCCACATCCACCGCATGGAGCGCCGCGCCAAGGCTGACGGGTTCGTGAGCGCCCGCGAGCGCGCGCACCTGCACCGTGCGCAGAACCGCCAGAGCCGGCACATCTACCGCCTCAAGCACAACGGCAACGTCCGCGGCTAGAGGCGAACCGACGAGGGCATCGCCCACAGGTGCCAGGGCAAGGGGAAGGGCGGTGTCACGCGCCCCGGGGGAGCGATCCCCCGGGGCGGTTTCGCATTCGGGCGTTGAGATGTGGTGTGGCGCGGGTGGACACTTCCGCCCGTGCGTACCGCCCCTCCGCGCGCTCCGCGCGCCCGTTTCGCCGCCGGCCTCGCCGCGCGGTGTGTGATCGCCGCCCTGCTCGCCACCTTCGCCCCGTCCGTCGCACGCGCCGCGTGGCCGGGCGGCGGGCTGCTGTTGCCGACGCCGTCCACCGGTTCCCGGTACGCCGAGATCGGAGCCGACGGCGCCGGCGGCGTGTTCGTGGTGCGGCGTGACGTCGATGGCGTCGGGCAGCGTTCGCTCCGCCTGCTGCACTTCGGCGCTGACGGCAACCCCGCGCCGGGCTGGCCCGCCGACGGCGTGGTCGCGGCGTCGCCCGTCGGCGAGGGTGGCTTCGATTTCGTCGGCCCCGACGGCGCGGGAGGTGCCGTGCTCGCGTGGAGCGAAGCGGAC
>JBGAOB010000315.1:0-5252 GCA_044222045.1 Candidatus Eiseniibacteriota bacterium | reverse complement strand
GCCAGCACCAGCCGCGACTTCTCGCCGCCCGACAGCACGCGGATCGGCTTGTCCACGTCGGTGCCCGAGAACTGGAACGCGCCGAGCAGGTTCTTCAGCACGCCCTGGCCTTCCAAGGGGAAGTCCTTCTGGATCTGCTCGAGCACGCTGAGCTCCGGATCGAGCAGCTCCAGCGACTGCTGCGCGAAGTAGCCCACGCGCAGGTTCGCGCCCAGTTTCACGGTGCCCGCGTCGGCCGCGGTGACGCCGGCCACGATCTTCAGAAGCGTGGTCTTGCCGGCGCCGTTGCGGCCCATCACGCACCAGCGCTCGGTGCGGCGGATGTCGAAGTCGAACCCGTCGTACACCACGCGCTCGCCGTACGCCTTGCGCAGGCCACGCAGCGCGAGCACGTCCTCGCCCGAACGCGGCGGCTGGCGGAAGCGGAACTCCACCACCTTGCGCTGGCGCGGCAGCTCCACGCGCTCGATCTTCTCCAGCTTCTTCACGCGGCTCTGCACCTGCGCCGCCTTCGCCGCGTGCTTCTGGAAGCGGTCGATGAAGCGCTGCTCCTTCGCGATCATGGCCTGCTGGCGCGCGTAGGCGGCCTCGCGGTTCGCCTCCGCCAGCGCGCGCTCGCGCACGTAGTGGTCGTAGTCGCCGGTGTAGGTGGTGAACTCGCCGCCGTTGATCTCGAGGATGCGGTCCACGATCCGGTTCATGAAGTCCTTGTCGTGGCAGGTCATGATCACCGTGCCCGGGTAGGCGCGGATGAACTGCTCCAGCCACAGGATGGACTCGATGTCGAGATGGTTCGTGGGCTCGTCCATCAGCAGCACGTCGGGCCGGCCCAGCAGGATGCGGGCGAGACCCACGCGCATCTTCCAGCCGCCCGAGAGCGCGCCGACGTCGCCGTCCACCTGCGCGTCCTCGAAGCCGAGCGCGTGCAGGATCTCGCGGGCGCGCGACTCGAGGTCGTAGCCGCCGCCCTGCGCGTACGCCTCCTGCACGTGGCCGAAGCGGTCGAGGATCGCGTCCATCTCGCCGGCGCGGTCGGGGTCGGCCATCGCGTGCTGCAGCGCTTCGAGTTCGTGGTGAAGCTCGCCGAGCTGGCCGCTGCCGGCGATCGCCTCGTCGAGCACGCTGCGGCCCGACATCTCGCCGATGTCCTGCCGGTAGTAGCCCAGGCTCAGCCGCTTCGGCAGCGTCACCGAGCCCTCGTCGGGGGACTCCTCGCCGACGATCAGCCGGAACACGGTCGTCTTGCCGGCGCCGTTCGGGCCCACCAGGCCCACCTTCTCGCCGGGATTGATCTGGAACGAGCCGTCCACGAACAACACCTGGCGGCCGTACTGCTTCGAGACTCCGTCGAACACGATCATGGGTCGCGGAAGATACCCGATCCGCGCGGCGGGCGGGGCCCGGAGCCGCGGGCCGGCCCCGGCGCGCGGCCGAGCGCGAGCGAGCCATGGTGCGCGAGCGTGGTGTAGGCTGCCCCGCGTTCGCTGCGCGATGTCCCCGAACGCTGGAGCATCCGAGGCATGAAGATCCGGATCCCGCGGCTTCACCGGAACGCGTTCCGCACGTGCGTCGTCACGGCGCTCCTCGGCGCCGGCCTCACCGCACGGGCTGCGGCGGCCCCGGCCCGCGTCGAGAGTGACACGCTGTGGCTCGCGCAGGGTACGCGGGTGGTCGTGCCCCCGGCCGAGCCGCAGCTCTACCAGGTCTGCAGTGACCTCGCTCGCGGCGCGTTCGTGTCGATGATGGAGTTCCGGAACCACAATGCCGACGTGTCCCTGCAACACGTGGGGCCGCTCGGACAACGCCTGACGCCGGACAGCACGGGCGCCCTGGTCTGCGTCCTGCCGGGTGCGCAGCTCGCCCCCCAGGTGGCGCCGAATGGCGACGGAGGCGCGTACCTCGCCTGGCGGGACGACCGCTCCAACCCACCCGCGGCCGTGCTGGTCGAGGTGTCGAGCAACGGCGCGATCGCACCCGGCTGGCCCTCGAACGGCATCGTCCTCGGCCCATTCGACAGCACTCTCGTCGTGCCGGCGCTGGCGGCGGACGACGCAGGTGGCGCATTCGTCTGCTGGACCGATCGGTCCGCAGGGCAGCGTCGCCTGGTCTGCGATCGCTGGACCCATGGGGGCGTGCACAGTCCGGGCTGGAGCGGCACGCCGGTCGTGCTGTGTGCGATCGGCGACGTCTACTCGATGCCACGCATGATCGCCGACAGCACCGGCGGTGCGATCGTGGCGTGGTCCGACCGCCGGAACGGATCGCTCGATCTCTACGCGATGCGGGTCCTCGGCAACGGCTCGCTCGCCCCGGGCTGGCCGCTCAACGGGGTTTCACTGGGCCACGATCCGGGCGACGAGTGGCTTCCGGGGGATTCGGGCCTGCTCGCCGACGGCACGGGCGGAGCGTTCATCACGTGGAGCGACGCGCCCACCGACTCCGAAGACGTCTGGCTCACGCGCGTGCGCGCCGACGGATCGATCCCGACGGGCTTCGGCGACGCTCACCGCGAGGTGCTTTCGGGGCCGGGTCGACAGGACGCCTAGGGGCTGGTGCCGGATGCGGGCGGTGGCGTGGTGGTCCAGTGGTCGGACGAGGGCGGCGCCCCCGGCACGTACGCCCTGCGCGTGGACAGCGCCGGCGTCGCGTCGTCGGACTGGCCGACGAACCCGCTGCTCGTGATGCCCGGCCCGACACGCGATCGCACATACCCCGTGGCGGACGGAGCGGGCGGGCTCTGGGTGACGCAGGTCGACGACGGGGCGAGCGGACCGGACCACCTGCTGCTGCGGCACGTGCTCGGTACGGGCCAGTTCGCACCGGGGTTCACGACGGGCGCTCGCGAGATCCCGCACTGGGGCGAGTTCGTTCTCGGGCCCCGGAGCACGACGGACGGCCTGGGCGGGGTGCTGATCGCGTGGACGGAGTTCGCTCGACGCAGTTCCGGCGACCGCTCCATTCTCATGGTGCACTGCCAGAGCGACGGCGTCGTTTCCACGCAGATCTCCCTGGTCGGGGTGGAGAGCCTCAGCGATGGCGTGCACGTGCGGTGGTTCGCGGCCGACGCGGCGGGAGCTTCGCGCCGGGTGCAGCGGCGAAGCCCCGACGCGGCGTGGACGGACGTCGCGACGTGTTCCGCAGACGGCCGGGGCATCTACGCGTACCTCGACCGCGACGTGGCGCCCGGCGGACGCTACGGATACCGGCTCGTGTCGCCAGGGAGCGGCGAGCCCGATTCACCCGAAGCGTGGGTCGACGTCCCCGGCTCGTCCGGGCTCACCCTGTCGAGCGTCGAACCCAACCCGACGAGTTCGACTTTCGCGATCCGGTGCGTGCTGCCGCGCCACGGCGCCGCGGCGATGGCGCTGTTCGATGTCGCGGGCCGACGCGTGCTCCATCGGCGGTGGGAGGCGCTCACCGCGGGGGCGCACGTGCTGCCGGCGGGCGAGGGTGCGCGACTGTCACCGGGGGTTTACGTGCTGCGGCTCGAATCGGGAGGCGAAGCGCTCGAACGACGCGTGACCGTGGTGCGCTGAACGCGCCGCGGGCCACACGCCGGCCCCGGCGCCGTCAGCGCGCGGGGGCGTCGCCGCCGGACAGCGCGGCGGCCTGGATCCCGGCGCGCAGGCCGTCGTCGTACAGCTCGCGCACGCGGCGCTCGTCGCCGGCCAGCCGCCACGCGCCCATCGCCATCACGCGCAGCGACGCGTTGCGCGGCTCCAGCCGCACGCAGCGGTCGAACGCCAGGCCCGCGGCGGCGTAGTCGCGGCGTGCCAACTGCGCGCGACCGAGCAGCTCCAGGTACGCGGGATTCGCCGGCTCCAGCTCCACGGCGTGCGTGAACGCGTCGCGCGCCTCGTCGAGACGCGACTGCAGCGCGCGGATCTGCCCGAGCTGCGACCAGTGCCACGCACCGGGCCGCTCCAGCTGCATCGCGCGCTCGCACGCCTCGGCGGCGCCGTCCACGTCGCCGTCGCGCAGGCGCGCCGTGCACAGCAGGCGCTGCGCGCTCGCGTCGTTCGCGGCCGACGGCGCGAGCGCTTCGAGCCGCTCCCGGCCCTCGGCGACCAGCCCCATGTCCATGTACTGCGCGGCCACGAACAGTCGGCCCCACGTCGAACTCCCGCGCCGGCGCTCGAAGCGTTCGAGCGCCCCGACGTACGCCCGCGTGAACGTGGCCGAGTCGGCCGACTCGCCGGTCACGCGGTACAGGGCGGCGAAGTGACCGCCGGGCCGGTCGAGCCACCACACGGGCTCGAGCCCCGGCAGCGCGACTCCCGAGTCGCCGAGCACGGCGTAGATCGGCCGGTGCGTCTGCTCCAGCCCCGAGAAGAACAGCCACTTCGCACCCTGCGCACGCGCCCAGCCGGGCAGCTCGCGCAGCGGCCGGTCGGCGGGCAGCGGCACGAACGACAGCCCGCCGTACCACGCCACGTGCGGCTTGCGCGCCACGATCCGATCGCCGCGCGCGCCGAGCCGCGCCAGCGCCTGGCCGGCGAGCCGCGCTTCGTGCGGAGCGTCCATCAGCCGCGCGGTGTTCTCGCGCGCCGCCACCACGGCCGAGCCCAGCACCAGCGCGGCGGCCGTGAGCGGCACGAGCCGGGAGGCGGGCGTGGTGTGCAGCGCGTCGCGGATCACGCGCGCGAACTCCACCAGCGCCAGCCCGCACGCGGCCAGCTGCAGCGGCAGCAGGTAGAGCGCGAAGCGCGGGTTGTAGAACACCGGAGCCAGCACCAGCGCGCAGGCGCCCGCATGCACGAGCCACCCGCGCGCCTCGCGGCGCAGCAGCAGCAGCACCGCGCCGGGGAGCGCGAACACCGCCATCCACGGCATCAGCAGTTCGCGCACGTCCGCCAGGCGCTGGCCCACGAGGTTGCCCGCCACGCGCGCGGCGGCTACGCCCGGCTGGTACGTGAACACGTCCCACAGCGAGTGGAAGCGCGAACCGGTGGTGAGCTGGAACTGGTCCCACGCGAGGCCACGGCCGTACAGCTCCCACGCGACGTTCAGGTAATTGCGATCGGGCGGCAGTCCGCCCGCGGCGCGCGCCACGAGCAGCCAGGCGAGCAGCGGAATCGTCGCGCCGCCCGCGTACGCGGCGAGCGCGCGCGCACGGCCCGCGCCCGTCGCCAGCACGAGCAGCGCGCACGGCACCAGGAACAGCGCGTTCGAGCGCGTCAGCACCGCGAAGCCCGCGAGCAGGCCGGCGACGAGTCGCCCACGCCACGCGCCGGGGCGCAGCACCAGGTGCG
>JBGAOB010000314.1:0-5593 GCA_044222045.1 Candidatus Eiseniibacteriota bacterium | reverse complement strand
AAGCGCGCGCGCACGGCGCCGACGAGGCGCTGCTCGTGACGCCCGCGGGCCACGTGTTGGAAGGCGGCGCGAGCAACGTGTTCGCGGTGTTCGGCGGCGAGGTGCGCACGCCGCCGCTCGCGGCGGGCATCCTGCCGGGCGTCACGCGCGCGCACGTGCTGGCGCTGTGCGCGCGGCTGGGCGTGCCGGCGCGCGAGGCGGACCTGCGGCGCGACGACCTGGGCCACGCCGACGAGTTGTTCCTCACGAACTCGGTGCAGCAGGTGCTGCCGGTGGGCGTGCTCGCGGGCGCGCCGATGCCCTCGCGCGAGATCGGTCTGCGGCTGCGCGAGGCCTACCGCGAGGCGTGCACGCGGGCGTAGCGGCGTCGCGGAACCGCGGGCGCCGCCGGCGGTCGCCGCGTGCGCGAACTCCCCCAGCGCCGGGCCGGCTGCCCCCGCCGGCACCGCCACGCACGGCAGCCTCGCGTCACCCGTGGCAGGTCCGCCCCCGCCGACCGTGCGCCGGCGCCCGAACGGGCGATGGGCGGCCGCCAGTTGCGGGGTCGCGAAGGACGGCGTCCGTGGCACGCGGCGTGCAGTTCCTCACGGGTTGACCAGCGCCGCCCCGAAACGCGGGGCCGCGCCGGGCCCTCGGGAGGCGCCATGCAGGTCAAGGGCGGAAGGCTCGAACTGCTCGTGCCGCACATGCTGCGCAGTCAGCTGCTGCGGCCCGAGTTCGTGCGCATGAGCCTGGGGCTGGGCCTGGCCCGGCTGATGCCCGCGTGGGCCAAGCTGCAGTTCACGAGCACCGGCGTCTCCGCGCCCGACCTGGAACACGTGCTCGGCCGCATCGGCGGGCTCGAGAGCTGGGTCGACGAGTGGGAACGCCTCGGCCGCGCCCACGAGGCGAAGGGTCGCGCGGCGCTCGCCGCCGGCGGCTGGAACACCACGGGCACCGTGGCCGACTTCGCCACCGACCATCGCGCGCCCGACGCCGCGGGCCCGACGCTGACCCGCGAACTCGCACGCACGGCGGGCGAGCACTTCCTCACCGCGAGCGCGGCCTACAACTTCGCGCAGTACGTGGTGTTCATCGACGTGGAGCGCAAGCGCAAGTTGCACGAGGCGTGCGTGCGCGCCTACCGCGCCGCGATGCCGCACTGGGACGTCCCCGGCGTGCCGTTCGAAGCGCCCATGCGCGGGCGCGTGATCCGCGGCGTGCTGCGCGTGCCGCCGGGCGAGGGCCCGCGTCCCGTGGTGGTCGCGTTCAACGGCACGAACGCCGTGAAGGAAGAGCTGCACTGGTGGGGCGAGGAGATGCTCAAGCGCGGCCTCGCCGTGATCACGCTGGACGGCCCCGGCCTGGGCGAGACGTTCCACCGGCTCACGTACGTGGCCGAGCCGCGGCCGGTGGGCAACGCGATCATCGGGCACATCGAGCGCCATCCCGAGCTGGATCCCGACGCGATCGCGTTCCTCGGCATGAGCCTGGGCGGCTACATGGCCATCCGCATGACCGCGCAGGACCCGCGCGTGCGCTGCGTGGCGGCGGTGAGCCCGCCGTACTCGGCCGACGTGTACTGGAACGTCACGCTGGTGGGCCTGCGCAAGGAACTGGCGGCGCTCTACGGCCGCGACGTGGCCGAGATGGACCGCTTCATCAACCGCATCACGCTGGACGGCGTGCTGGACCAGCTCGACCGCCCGCTGCTGCTGGCCGGCGGCGGGCACGACATGATCACGCCGGCCGAGGAGGCGCAGCAGATCTTCGAGAGCGCCACGTGCGAACGCGAGCTGGTGTTCTACCCGCGCGCGGGGCACGACTGCTTCAACGTGCTCGGCGACCTGCGACCGCGCATGGCGGGCTGGCTCGGCCGCCAGCTCGCGCGGGCGCGCACGGTGCGCCCGCCGGTGCGACGCGCGCAGGCGCCGCTCGGCGAGCCGTGGGTGCTGCCGGCCGAAGCGGTGGATCCCGACTTCGCCGACGCGCTGCGCGGCGAAGCGCCCGCGCGCGTCGAATGGCACGTCGGCGCCGAACGCGAGGCCCTGGGCGCGCGCTTCAGCTGGCCGTGGGCCCGCGAGCGCGTGGAGATCGTGCGCCGCGTGGGCGCCGGCGTCTGAAGCGGGTCGCCACGCGCCGCTAGGGCCGGATCGGGTTCGCCGCGCCCTCGCCCACCACGGTGGTCCACTCGCGCACCGACCAGCGCTGCACGAGGCCGTTCGTCACGTACGGATCGACGCGCGCGAACGACTCGGCCACCTCGGGGCCCTCGCCGCGGAACAGCAGCATCGCGCGGTCCACCGGCGACTGCAGCGCGCCGCCCAGCAGCAGGTCGCCGCGATCGGCGGCTTCCCACGCGAGCTTCAGGTGCACGCCCCGGAACTCCGCGGCGCTCCATGTACTCGGGGCCGACTTCGTAGATCAGCAGCCAGTGCTTCATCGCTTCCTCCGCACGGACATCAGGGCAACGCCGGCCGCAGCTCGCGGATGCGGACGGGCACCAGCATGGGCGCCGCCAGCATCTCGCCGCCGAAGCCGAGCGAGCGCATGGTGAGCATGTTGACGTTCGACACCGTCGCGGCGCGCAGCCGCGCGAGGTCGCGACGCACCAGGGCGCGCGCGACGAGGTCGGCCACCGCGGCGTCGGCGCGCGCCGCCCGGTCGTCGCGCATCTGCGCGTCGCGCAGGGGGGCCAAAGTTAGCACCGAGCCGCCGCCGGACAGCGCGAGCCGCCGCCCGAGCACGCGGAACACGCTCACGCCCTCGGCCAGGCGCACCGGACCGGCGAGCGAGTCGAGCGGCGCCACCAGCGCGCGACGCGACAGCTCGCGGTGCTCCGTGGCGGCGAACCAGCCGCTGCGTCCACCGGTGGCCTCCCACGCCGCGCGACGCGTGCGGTCGCGCGCCACCGAATCGAACGGCGCGCCCGCGCGCAGCGCCGCGATCACGTCGCGCGCCTCGGGCTCGCCCGCGCACAGCACCTCCTGCACGTCCAGCTCGCAGCTTTCGAGCGCGCGGCCGGGGTCGGTGCGCGCGAACCACCGCAGCGCCTCGTCGTCGCTCGTGAGCACGTCGGTGGCGAGCGCGGCGCGCGCCAGCTGCGCCTTCCACGCGTCGGTCCACAGCCGCAGCTCGCGCTGCAGCTCGGGGTCGGCGGCGAGCCCGCGCCGGCGCGCTTCGCGCGCGAGGAGCTCGCCCTCGACCACCGCGCGCAAACCCTGGTTCAGCTCGATCGCGAACGCGCGGCGGCCGAGCGACTCCACCGTGAAGCGCTGAAACCGCATGCTCTCGAGCCCCGATCCCAACGAAAGGCTGTCGGCGCCCAGCCGCACCAGCGTGACGCCGAGCCACGGCTGCAGGCGGGCGATCGCCGCGTCCAGGTCGTCGCCGGTGATGCGCCAGCCGCCGGGCACGCGGTGCGCGCTGTCGGCCGAGGCGATCACCGCGCGCAGCGTGTCGGACAGGCGCAGGAACGGCTCCTGTTCGACGCGCGCCTGCTGCGGGCCCAGCACGCGCGCCGCGAACTCGCGCGCGAGCGACTCCTCGTTCGTGACGCGCAGCGTGTCGGCCGCGGCCTGCCGGCGGCGCGCCGCGCTGCCGCGCGCGGGCCACGTGCGCAGCAGCGAGTCGACCTGCGCCGGCGTCGCCTGCGCGCGACGGGCGATCTCGCGGCGGTAAAGTGCGTCGCGCAGCAACGCGCTCTCGAGCGCGGCACGCATGCGCGGCAGCGGTGCCGTCGCGCCCTGCTCGCCCAGCCGCCGCGCGTCCGCCTCGCGCGCCAGCAGCTTCTCGGCGATCAGTGCTTCGAGCGCCATCGCCTTGACCGAATCGGCGTCGCGCCCGCCGGCGCGGCCGGCGAACGGCATCAGCTCGATGCGCTGCCGCAGGTCGCGCAGCGTGATCGCGGCGGCCCCGACCCCCGCGAGCGTGTCCGTCGCGCCGGCGGCGGCGCGCGCCGCCGGGCGCGCGGCCGGGCGCTTCGTGACCGCGGGTGCGGCAAGCGCGCCGCCCGCGCCGAGCGCGCACGCGAGCGCCAGCACCGCGAGCACTCCCGCCCGCCCGCTCAACGCGGCGCCGCTTCCGGTTCGACCGCCTGCCACTCGCTGCCCTCCCACCATCGGCTCTCGGCCATCGCGAACGCGCTGTGCCACGTGGGCACCAGCCGGCCCGGCTCGTGTTCTCGGTTGCCGAAGCCTCGCACGAACACGCGCTCGCGCACACCCGGCGGCAGCTGGCCCGAAGCGGCCACGATGTTGTCGAAGCGCCCGAGCGTGCGGTCGAGCACGCCGCCCGTGGGCGCGAGGAAGTCGTCCAGCCACACCAGCAGCGAGCCGCGGTAGAACAGGGGCGTCCAGCGCGGGCCGAGCGTTTCGCGCAGCTCGAGCGCCGGATGCAGCGTGAGGATGGTGCAGCGCGTGCGCGCGTGCGCGGGTTGCTGCATCCACGGCACCGCCTTGCCCACGAACTCGCGCACCGTGCACGCCGATCCCATGAACACCAGCTCGGAGGCTCGCAGCTGCGGGTAGCGCGCCAGCAGCTCGCACGCCACGATGCTGCCCGTGCTGTGGCTCACCAGGATCACGTCGCGGCGCGGGTCCTCGGCCTGCCACGCCACGAGCCCGTCCACCAGCAGCGCGAGCGCGCCCTGTGGCGGGCGTGGCGCGCGCATGCGACCCGCCAGCGCGTACGACCACTCCGGATCGAACATGGCCGTGGAACGCCGACGCATGCTCTCCCACTCGCCGGGCCCGAACGCGTCGACCGCCGTGTTCCACACCGTGCGCAGCGGGATCGCCACGGGCAGGCCCACGGCGATCGCCGACGACGTGCCGCCGCCCTCGTGGTACTCGCCCAGCCGGTAGCGCAGGCCCGCCACGCTGTCGAGCTTCGTGGGAGTCACCGGGAAGCGGCCGCGCACGTAGCGCCACGCGCTGAACTCGCGCGAGATCTCCTGGTACAAGGTGAGCGGCGTGCGCACGACCGCGCGGCTCACGTCGAACGACACGCGGAACGGAATGCCCAGTTCCACCCAGCGGCGCTCCAGCCAGCCACGCCGGTCGGGCCGCACCCACGTGAGGTGCTCGCCGTAGGAACTCAAGTCGGCGGTCTCGTAGTTCACGCAGATGGGCCAGCGGTGCGAGCCCGCGAGCGAGTCCGCCACCTTGACCGTGTTCTTGAGCGCGCCCGCGAGCGGGTTGCGGCCGCCGTGGATGAACAGCACCACCGTGTCGGCGCCGCGGTCCGAGCGCAGGTTCGCGAGCAGCCGCTCCACGTAGCGGCCGTAGTCGTAGTTGACCGCGCGCGGCGCCGGCGTGACCGCGTGCCGCAGCGTGTCGCGCGCGCGCTCGAAGCCGCTCGCGCGGGCGAGTGCGTGGCGCGACGGCTCGGCGCCCGCGTCGCTGCCGAGCGAGTCGGCCGGGAACAGCGGCCGGCCGCGTTCGTCCACGAGCGAGGCCGGCTCGCCGTCGGCGCGCACGAAGATGGCGTGGTCGAGCGCGTGCCGGCGCGCGGCGCCCACGTGCAGCGGGCCCGCGCACCCCGCGAGTGAAACGAGCAGGCCCAGCGCGAGCGTCGCGCGTGCTGCGGCGGCGCCGCGCCGGGACATCACTGC
>JBGAOB010000313.1:0-6701 GCA_044222045.1 Candidatus Eiseniibacteriota bacterium | reverse complement strand
TGATGCGCGAGCGGCAGGCGGGCCGGTCGTTCTACACGCTCGGCAAGCAGCTCTACTACCCGTACAAGAACCTGCTGGCGTCGCTCATGGCGCTCATCCGCAGGCCCGTCTGACCCGGAGGCCCCCGTGCACTTCTTCCTTTCGCGGACCCAGATCGTCGCCGCCGTCGGGGCGGTGCTGCTGGCGCTCTACGTGCTCGACCTGGTGCGCCGCCGGAAACTGTCGGAGGAGTATTCGCTGCTGTGGGTGATCGCGAGCTTCGTGATCGCGGTGCTCGGCTTCTCGACGCCGCTGCTCGTCTGGATCACGCACGCGCTCGGGGTGCTCGGTGAGGCCTCGACGGTGTTCGCGTTCGGCCTCGCCTTCGCGGTGGCCATGCTGCTCTACCTGTCACTCAAGCTGTCGCGGCTCGGGTTCGAGAACCACGAGCTGACTCGCGATCTGGCTCTGTTGCGCCACGAACTCGACGAACTGCGCCGCGCCCGCGGCGGGGAGGATGCCCGGTGAAGCGCACGCTCCAGCTGGCCGCCGCGCTGGCGATCTCGGCCGTCTGCGTGTGGGTGTCGATGAAGGAGGTCGACCTCCGCGCGGTCGCCGCCGCGCTGCGGAACGCCAACTACGCCGGCTTCGCCGGGGTCTGCGCGATCACGATCTTCGCGTTCTGGGTGCGTGCCATCCGCTGGCGGTTCCTGCTGCGCACCGACCGCCGCATCGGCACCGCGAGCCTGTTCAGCGCCACGATGATCGGCTTCATGGCGAACAACGTGCTGCCGTTCCGGCTCGGCGAGTTCGTGCGCCCGTGGGCGCTCGCGCGGCGGGAGCGGCTGTCCAAGTCGATGCTGCTCGCCACCATCGTCGTCGAACGCGCCGTCGACATGCTCACGCTGCTCGCCATCTTCGGCATCGCCCTGCTGGTCGCGCCGATCGCCGAGAACACCCCGGCCGGCCGGCTGGTGCAGGGCGGGGCGCGCATCCTGCTCGTGCTGTCGGCGGTGCTCACCGTGTTCGTCGTGACGGCCGAGCGCAACCGGGCGTTCGCGCACGCGCTGATCCGGCTGATGCCGGCGCGCTTCCGCGACCGGGGCTGCGCGTGGCTGCTGGAGCGCTTCCTCGACGGGCTCTCGCTGCTCCGCGACCTCGGGCGCCTGCTGCAGGTGTTCGTGCTGTCGTTCGGGATGTTCCTGAGCTTCTCGGTCGCGCTGTGGATCACCGCGTGGTCGCTGGGCATCTCGGTGCCCTGGTACTCCGGGCTGGTCATGCTGGTCGTGACCGCGATCGGCATCATGGTGCCGGCGGCGCCGGGCTACGTGGGCACGCTCAACGTGGCCTGCACGGCGGGTCTCGCGCTCTACGGCGTCGACAAGACCCCGGCGAGCGCGTTCGGCTGGTTCTACTTCTTCAGCCAGTGGCTGCCGATCACCGCGGTCGGGCTGTGGTTCCTCAACCGCGAAGGACTCTCGCTCAAGAACCTCGGCGAAGCGCAGGACGATCCCGCGTGAACCTGCGCTTCCCCCGAGCCCGCGCCGCGTCAGCGGCGGAACGCGTCCGCGATCTTGCGCACCGCGGCGACGACGTCGTCGGCGTCGCGGTCGGTCATGCGCGGGAACAGCGGCAGCGTGACCGCGCGGCGGTAGGCGTCCTCGCACACGGGGAACGCGCCTTCGGCGTGGCCGAGGCTGTCCCGGAAGTGCGGGTGGAAGTGGATCGGGATGAAGTGCACCGACGTGCCGATGTTCTCGGCGCGCAGCTCCTTCACGAAGCGGGCGCGGTCGATGGTCAGCCGCTCGAGCTCGAGGCCGATCGGGAACAGGTGCCAGGCGTGCGTGACGTCCGGGCGCTCGACCGGCAGGCGCACGGCGTCGCAGCCCGCCAGCCCGGCGCGCATGCGGTCGACCAGGGCCCGCCGGCGGGCCTGGAACGCCTCGAACCGCTCCAGCTGGCCCACGCCGATCGCGGCGAGGACGTCGCTCAGGTTGTACTTCCAGCCCGGCGCGACCACTTCGTAGTACCACGAGCCGGTGTCGCTGTAGCGCTTCCAGGCGTCGCGGCTCATGCCGTGCAGGCTGAGCAGCTGGATGCGCTCGGCCAGCGCGGCGTCGTCGGTCACCGCCGCGCCGCCCTCGCCGGTGCTCAGGTTCTTGGTGGCGTAGAACGAGAACGCGGTGACGCTCGCGAGCGAGCCCACCGGACGGCCCTTGTAGGCGGCGCCCAGCGCGTGCGCGGCGTCGTCGACGATCACCAGCCCGTGGCGGTCGGCGAGCCGCTGCAGCGCGTCGTAGTCGCACGGGTGGCCGCCGTAGTCGACCGTCAGGATGGCCTTCGTGCGCGGGGTGATCGCGGCTTCGACGGCCTTCGGGTCCAGGTTGAGCGTGTCCGGTTCGACGTCCACGAGCACGGTCGTCGCGCGCACGTGCTCGATCACGTTGACGGTCGCCACGAACGTGTAGGCGGACGTGATGATCTCGTCGCCGGGCCCCAGGCCCAGGGCTTCGAGCGCCAGGTGGAGGGCGCCGGTCGCGCTGTTGACGGCGACGGCGTGCTTCGCGCCGGCCAGTTCGGCCACTCGCCGCGCCAGCTCCTGCGTCTTCGGGCCGGTGGTGATCCAGCCCGACTCCAGCGATTCGAGGACGAGCTGCTTCTCGCGCTCGCCGATCCACGGCACGGCGATCGGCAGGAAGGTGTCGCGCACCGGCGTGCCGCCCTGCGAAGCGGGCGTGCCGCGCTCACGCCGTGGCTGCACGGCTGGGGCCTGCTCGCGGGCTGGACGGCCGGCTGCGTGTTCGCGTTCACGTACTCGTCGGTGCGCTCGCGCCACAACGCGCCCATGTCGCCGGTGCCGGCGCCCGAGGGCCTCGACCTCGTGCAGGTCGGCTTCCCGATGTCTGTGCTCATGGCGTCCGCGCTCGTCATGCGCCTGCTCGACCGCCTCATCATCCTGCGCTATCTCGGCAACCGCGACTTCGGCTTCTACTCCATCTCGATGATGGCGCTCACGTTCCTGCTCTACATGCCGGACGCCGTCACGTACGTCATGTATCCGCGGCTCCTCAAGCAGTTCGGCGAGGACGGCGGCGATCCCACGGGCATTCGCGAGGTCGTGCAGCGCGTGCTGCGCACGAGATCTTCGTGCCCGTGCTCTCGGGGATCGTGTTCCTCGCCGCGGCCCCGGTCGTCGGGCTGCTGCTGCCTTCCTCCCGGGCATCGGCGCGCTGCGCGCCCTGGCCTTCGGCGCGCTCGGGGCTCGCGTTCGCCAACTTCGCCTCGGTGGTGCTGATGACCGTCGGCCGTCAGGCGATGCTCATGCCCACGGCGCTCGTCTCGATCATGCTGGGTGCCGCGCTCGACCTCGGGGCCGTGAAGCTGGCTACGGCATCACGGGCGTCGCGTGGCGACACCTACGCCATGAACGGCGCCGTGCTGCTCACCATGGCGCTCACCGGGCTGGGCCTGCGCCGGGAAGTGCTGGTGGGAGTGGGCCGTCTGTACCTCCCGATGGGGCTGGCGATCGCCTTCGTCTGGACACTGGAGCGGTACCTTCCGGGGGCCGATGCCTCTCTCGGTGGACTCACCCTCCGCATGCTCGGCTCCATGCTCCTCTTCGGTGTGCTCTACACGCTCGCCCGCTCGCGCACGGCATCGGTATCCGCAAGATGGTTTCCGAGTTCAACCTGCCCATCATCGGCCCGCTGCTCCGGCGGTTCGGTGACGGGTCTGTCCCGGGACAACCCATGAAGATCCTCGTGACCGGGGCCGGTGGTTTCATCGGCGCGCGGCTCCTGCAGCGGCTGCTTTCCGAAGGCCACGACGTCGTGGCGCTCGTCCGTTCCGTGCGCGGTGAACTGAAGCTGCCGCGCGAGCGCCTCACGGTCGTGAAGGGCGACATGACGGACGCCGCCTCACTCGACCGCGCGGCCCAGGGATGCGACGTGTCGTGCACCTCGCGAACGCCACCGCGGTGACCGACTGGGCGAAGGCCCGCGCGATCAACGTGGACGGCACGCGCGCGCTCATCGCGGCGTGCGCGCGCGCGAAGCTGAAGCGCCTCGTGTTCACGTCCACGCTCTCGGCGCTGCGCGAGAAGCGCGGACCGTACGGCCAGACGAAGCTCGAAGCCGAAGTGGTCGTGCGCCAGTCCGGCATGCCGTTCGTGATCCTGCGTCCGTCGCTCGTGTACGGCGCGCACGGCGTGGGCCTCGTGGCGAACCTCGCGGCATACCTGCGGGCCTGCCCGCGGTGCCCGTGATCGGCGACGGCAGGATCGAACTCGACCCGATCCACCTGAACGACGTGAACGAGATCATCGTGCAGTGCCTGACGCGCGACGACGTGCTCGGCAAGGCCTACGACCTGCTCGGCCCCGACCGCATCTCGTTCAACGAGTTCCTCGACCGGCTGTCCGCCGAGATCGGCGTGAAGAAGCCCTACGTGCACCTGCCGGGCGGCCCGATGCTGCTCGCGGCGCACGTCGGCAAGGCGCTGCTCGGCAAGTTCCCGATCACCGAGGACAACGTCCTCGGCCTGACCTCGCCCCGCGAAGATCGACCGCGAGGGCGCGTTCCGCGACTTCCCGCTTTCGTGGACGAAGCTCGATCAGGGCCTGCGCGACGTGCTCGTCGAGCCGCAGCCCGGCGACGAGGGCGCGATCGCGCCCGGCCGCGCCGGCGTGCCGGTGGCGCCGCTCATGGCCGCGATGCCGCGTCCGCAGCGCCCCGTGCGCGTCGCCGTCGTCGGCCTCGGCAAGCTCGGGGTCGCGCACACCGCGGTGCTGTCCATGGTGCCGAACACGGAACTCGTCGGCGTCTCGGACCTCGCGCCCGCGCTCGGCAAGAGCCTGCGCGGGATGGGCTACCTCGCGCGTTCTATCCGTCGGTGACCGAACTGCTCGCGCAGGCGAAGCCCGACGCGGTCTGGATCTGCACGCCGCCGCACGCGCACGAGCCCGTCGCGCGCCAGGTGGTCGAGGCCGGCGCCGCGGCGTTCGTCGAGAAGCCGCTCGCGCACAGCGTCGAGCGCCGAGGCGCTCGCCGCGCTCGCGCGCGCGGCCGGGCGCGCGAGTCGCCTGCGGCTACACGCTCGCGTTCTGGCCGAGCTTCGCGGCCGCGCAGCACGCCATCACGAGCGGCGCGATCGGCGAGGTGAAGCGCGGCCGTTCGAGCATGTTCCTGTCGCAGGTCTTCGGCCCGCAGAAGGGCTGGATCGTGGACCCGGCGAAGTCCGGCGGCGGCGTGGTCGCGAACATCTCGTCGCACCTGCTGTTCGTGCTGCGCTGGTGCCTCGGCCAGCCCGTCGCGGTCCAGGGCGAGTGGAAGAAGCTCTACGGCGCGGTGGAGGACGAGGTGAAGGCGACGTTCCGGCTCGCGAACGGCGCCGAGGTGTCGTTCGAGACGTCGTGGAGCGTGAAGGGCTACAACATGTCGGCCACGACGCTCGAACTCGAAGGCACGAACGGCACGATCACCGTGACCAACGAGTCGGTGGAGCTGGACCTGCGCGAGGCGCGCGCCGGCTGGCCCGCGGGGCGCACGAAGCTGCTGCATCCCGAGCTGCCGCAGCCGTCCCGCTTCGACTTGAACGGCGAGGCGTACACGCTCGAGGACGCCGCGTTCGCGGCGTGGGTCGCCGGAGGGGCGGAGCCGCCCGGCACCGCGGCGCTCGGCCTCGACGTGCAGCGCATGATGGCCGCGCTGTACGCGTCGTGCGAGAAGAACGGCGCGGAAGTGGAGGTGGCCCGATGAGCGCGCCCCGTCTGCTGTTCTCGACCGAGACGATGCTCGGCGTCACGCGCCACCCGCGCCAGACCGCGCGCGATCTGCAGGCACGCATGGACGACCCGGCCGCGCTCGCGCAGCAGTTCGCGCGCGCCATGGACGCGGGCGCCGACGGCGTGCTCGCCGCGCCCACGAACACGGTGCGCACCGCGCTGTCGGCCGCCGGACGGCCGATCCCGACGTGGGCGCTGCTGCCCAACGTGCCCGCGTTCGTGCGCGATTCGTCCGGAGGCCGGCTTCGTCGGCGCCGCGGTCAAGCGCGTCAAGGGCGCCGGCCCCGGCACGATCGTGCGCCTCGGCCTCACCGGCATGCAGCACGCGCTCGGCGTGGTCGGCGGCGACTTCGCGAGCATGGTGCCGCTGCTGCTCGAGCTCGAGGCCGCCGGCCTCGGCACCTCGAAGCTGGAGGGCGTGGTGATCGCCGCGGCGATCACGGACGTCGCGCTCGCCGGGCGCAACCGCCGGTTCTTCTTCCACCTCACGCATTTCCTGCGCGCGCGCTACGGCGCGAAGGCGGGTTTCGAGACGCACAACCTCGGGCACCTGCTCGGCTACCTGCGCGAGTGGAACATCGCGCCCGATCTCGTCATCGGGCCGATGAACCCGTCCGGCTTCATGATGAAGCCGACGCCGTCGCGCGCGCTCGAGGAGATCGCGATCGCCGAGTGCCCGGTGCTCGCCAAGGAACTCACCGCCGGCGGAACGCAGCCGCTCGCGGCGTCCGCCGCGCACGCGCTCGAAGGGCGCCAGCGGCCTGGTCGTGGACATCGCCGACGTCGGCGGTGACGCCGGGAAGCTCGCCGGCCTCCTCGCCACGAAGGAGGGCGCGGCGACGAAAGCCGACGCCGCCTGGGCGGCCGTCCTGCAGCTCGGCCTGCACGCGCTCGTCGTTTCGGGCGCGTGCTCGCCGCTGCCGGACGGTGCGGTTCACGC
>JBGAOB010000312.1:0-5293 GCA_044222045.1 Candidatus Eiseniibacteriota bacterium | reverse complement strand
CCGGCGTCGCCGCCGCCCGGGCCCAGGTCCACCACCCAGTCGCTGCAGCGGATCACGTCCAGGTTGTGCTCCACCACCACCACGGTGTCGCCGCGCGCCACCAGGTCGTCGAGCACGCCGAGCAGCCGCTGCACGTCGGACCAGTGCAGCCCCACGGTGGGCTCGTCGAGCACGTGCAGCGTGGCGCCGGCGCCTCGCTCGGACAGTTCGCGCGCCACCTTCAGCCGCTGCGCCTCGCCACCCGACAGCTGGTTCGCGGGCTGTCCCAGCCTCAGGTAGCCGAGCCCCACGCGGCGCAGCACGTGCAGCGGCCGCGTGAACCTGGGCTCCGACGCGAAGTGCTCGAACGCCTCGTCCACCGTCATGTCGAGCGCTTCCTTGATGTTCCTTCCGCGGTAGCGCACCTCGAGCACCTGCGGCTTGAAGCGGTCACCGCCGCACACCTCGCACGGCACCATCAGGTCGGCGAGGAAGTACATCTCCACCGACACCCAGCCGGCGCCCTCGCAGTGCTCGCAGCGGCCGCCGGCGGTGTTGAACGAGAACGCGCCGTCCTTCCAGCCGTGCGCGAGCGCGGCCGGCTGGCGCCCGTACACCTCGCGGAGCGCGGCGTAGGCGCCCATGTACGTGACGGGGCAGCTGCGCGGCGTCCGGCCGATCGGGGTCTGGTCCACCATCACCACGCGCTGGAACGGCTCCAGCCCGCGGATGCGTGCGTGCGCGCCGACGGGTTCCTCCTCGCGGCCTTCCAGCGTGCGGCGTGCGGCGCGGTAGAGCACTTCCTCGATCAGGCTGCTCTTGCCCGATCCCGACACGCCGGTCACGGCGCACAGCCGGCCGTGCGGCAGGCGCACCGTGACGTCCTTCAGGTTGTGGTGCGTCACGCCTTCCACGGACAGGAACGACTTCGGCGCGCCCGCCACGGGCTCGCGCGTGATGCGCTTCTCGCCGCTCAGGTACGCGGCGGTCTCCGAGCCCTTCGCGCGGCCGGCGCTGCCCACGGGCCCGGCGTACAGCAGTTCGCCGCCGCGCTCGCCGGCGCCGGGACCGAGGTCCACCAGGTGCTGCGCGCGCTCGATCACGAGCGGCTCGTGTTCCACCACCACCAGCGTGTTCCCCCGCCCGGCCAGCTCCTCGAGGATGCCGATCAGCCGGTCGGTGTCGCGCGGGTGCAGGCCCACGGTGGGCTCGTCGAGCACGTACAGCGTGTCGGCGAGGTTCGCGCCGAGCGCGTTGGCCAGCTCGATGCGCTGCGCCTCGCCGCCGGACAGCGTGCGCGTCATGCGGTCGAGCGTCAGGTAACCCAGGTCCACGCGCTGCAGGAACGACAGCCGCGAGCGCGCCTCGTGCATCGCGGTACTGGCGATCTCGCGCGCCGAGCCGGCCAGCCCGAGCCCGTCGAGCCACGCGAGCGCGCCGTCCACCGTGAGCGCGCCCACCTCCGCGATCGAACGGCCGCCCAGCTTCACGCGCAGCGCCTCGGGCCGCAGCCGAGCGCCCGCGCACGACGCGCACGGGCGCGGCGTCTGGTAGCGCTTCACGACGAAGCGGTTGCCCGCCTTGTACGACTTCTGCTGCAGGCGCTCGAGGAACGGGATCGCGCCGCGGAACGTCTTGTCGCCCTGCATCACGAGCTGGCGGTGCGCGGCGGTCATCTGGCGCCACGGCGTGTCCAGCGGCACGCCGCGCTCGGCCGACAGCTTCTGCAGGCGCGGCCACGCGACGGACTTCCACGACCGCGCCCACGGGTCGATCGCGCCCTCGCGCAGCGTCTTCGTCTCGTCGGGCACGATCAACTCGGGCGTGAACGCGAGCACGTTGCCGAAGCCGCGGCACTCGGGACACACGCCCAGCGGGCTGTTGAACGAGAACAGCGCGGGCTCCGGGCGCATCGCGGCGGTGCCGCAGTGCGAACACTCCCAGCGCTCGCTGCGCGGCTCGGCGTCGGCGCCGGCGCGCCGCAGTTCGAGCCGGCCCTCGCCGCGGCGGAACGCGGCCTCGCAGGCCTCCGCCAGGCGCGGCGCCTCGTCGCTCTCCCACGTGAAGCGGTCCACGATCACGGCCACGGCCCTGGTGCCGCGCCGAAGCTTCGGCAGCGGCTCCAGCGGCACGACCTCGTCGGCCACGAGCAGCCGCGTGTAGCCCGCGCGCAGCAGGTGGCCGGCCTGCTCCTCCCACGACAGCTTCGCGGACAGCGGCACGTGCGCGAGCACCGTGACCGGCTTCCCGGTGGCCCAGTTCGTGGCCTCGCGCACGATCGACCGCGGGCTGTCGGCGCTCACCACCCGGCCGCATGCGCCGCAGTGCACGGTGCCCACGCGGGCGAACAGCAGCCGCAGGTAGTCGTGGATCTCGGTGGACGTGCCGACCGTGGAGCGGGCGCTGCGCGCCCGTGCCACCTGCTGGATCGCCACGGCCGGCGTCAGCCCGTGGATCGACTCCACGTCGGGGCGCGGCAGGCGGTCCAGGAACTGCTTCGCGTAGGCCGACACGGACTCGACGTAGCGGCGTTGGCCCTCGGCGTACAGCGTGTCGAACGCGAGCGAGCTCTTGCCGGAACCCGAGACGCCGGTGATCACCGTCAGGCGGCCGCGGGGGATGTCGAGGTCGAATCCCCGCAGGTTGTGCTGGCGGGCGCCGCGGATCTGGATGGACGAAGGAGCGTTCGTGGAGGCCATCGCGTGGGCGGCGCGGGATCGAACCGGTGACGGGTGAGGTGGCGAGCGAGGCGGCACGATAGCACAGGCCGCGAAGCCGTCCGGACCGCGGGGCGCGCGCACGATCGGGAGCACTTCGAACAGTCGGCGTGGTCCGTTCGTCCGTGCACGAACCACGGCCCGAGATCGGGAGCGGGCGCCGGCCCTGGCCCCGAGTTTCCCATCTCGCTTCGCACCGCTGGCACGCGATGCGGGATCCACACAAAAAGACGAGGGGCCAGCGACACGCGGCCGCCGGCCCCTCAGGACGTGCCAGGTCCTAGAAAGCGGTTACTTCTTCTTCTTCGCGGCCTTCTTCTTCGTGGCCTTCTTCTTCGCAGCCTTCTTCTTGGCAGCCATTGATGATCACCTCCTCTAAGGTTTGCATCAGGCTCGTGCGGGGCAAGCCCCGCTGTTCGTCATCAGAATGGGTCGCTCTCTGGAGACGACCTTCGGCGTCCGCGCGGCGCCCGAGCGCTGCACGTGTGCCTCACGAACTATGTATCAGCAGGCACCGTGCCACGACGCGCATCGCGGTTGGACAAGACGCCTCATTGCGTTGTGCTGTAACGAAATAAACATGCGCCCCCGGGTCCGCTGATGGACCCAGGGGCGCATGCTGGCGTGGTGCGAGGCCGTCTAACTGTCAACAAAGCGGCATCTTACGAGATCGACAACCAGTAACTCGTTGTGATGAAAGAAGTTCATCTGGACTGTCCAGAAAGTTGAGGGTGTCAAAAGACTGGACGCTCGAGCGCCTCTTCCATCTTCAACCGGCGCAGCTTCTCGATGAGTCCCTGCCGCGAGATGCCGAGAATGCGCGCCGCGCGGCTCTTGTTGCCCGCGGTCAGTCGCAGCACTTCACCGATGTGGTCCGCTTCGATCTGCGCGAGCGTGGGCATGCCGAGCACGTCGCGCACGGCCGCGGCCGCCGCGGATCCGGGCGCGCTGCGACGCCCCATCAGCTCGGGCGGCAGGTGCTCGGCGTCGAGCACGTCGCCCTCCTCGAGCAGCACCACCCGCTCGATCAGGTTGCGCAGCTCGCGCACGTTGCCGGGCCACGGGTACCGCCGGAACACGTGCTGCGCCTCCTCGGAGAGCGCCACGAAGTTCTTCTGGAACTTGCGCGAGAACTCGTACAGGAAGTGCTTCGCCAGCAGGATCACGTCGTCGCCCCGGTCGCGAAGCGGCGGCAGGACGATGCTGACCACCTTGAGGCGGAAGTAGAGATCGCTGCGGAAGCGCCCCAGCCGCGCCTCCTCCTCCACGCTCTTGTTGGTGGCCGCCACGATGCGGATGTCCACGGCGATGTCGTGCGCCCCGCCCACCCGCTTGAAGTTGCGGTGGTCGATGAAGCGCAGCAGTTTCGCCTGCGTGGGCAGCGGCATGTCGGCGACCTCGTCCAGGAACAGCGTGCCGCCGTCGCACAGTTCGACGAGGCCCTTCTTCATCTCGCCGGCGTCCGTGAACGCGCCCTTCTCGTGCCCGAACAGCTCGTTCTCCAGCAGGGTCTCCTGGAACGACGAGCAGTTCACCTCCATCAGCGGGGCCTGCGCGCGGTCGCTGCCGTAGTGGATGGCGCGCGCGACCAGTTCCTTGCCGGTGCCGCTCTCCCCCGTGATCAGCACGGACGTGGCCTTGCTGCGCACGACCTTGTCGATCAGCCGGCGGACCTCCTGCATGGGGCCGCTCTGCCCGATGATCTCCTCGCCGGTGTCGTGCTGCCACGCCCGGCGGCGGTACAGGTCGAGCTCGGTGGCCTGCCGGAAGTGCTTTCCGGCCGCCTCCACCGCCAGCACGATGTCCTCCATCTCGTACGGCTTGCGCAGGAAGTCGCAGGCCCCGTGCTTCATGGCGTCCACGGCCGTCTGCACGTCGCCGTAGGCGGTGATCACGATCACCTGCAGCAGCGGGTCGACCTGCCGCGCCTTGCCGAGCACGGTCATGCCGTCGGTGTCGGGCAACCGCATGTCGAGGATCATCACCTGCGGCTTGAACGCGACCACCTTCTCCAGCCCCTCGGCGCCGGTGCTCGCCAGGTCCACGGTGTAGCCGCGGGCCCTCAGCACCTTCGCGAGCGACTTGCGGATCAGCAGCTCGTCGTCCACCACCAGCACGCTGGTCTTCATGACGTCACGTCCTCGGTGCGGCCGGGAGGTTCGGCCGGCAGCGGCAGCGACACGCGCAGCGTGGCGCCACCGCCCGGATTGTTCTTCGCGGTGATCACGCCGCCGGCGTCGCGCACGATCTGAACCGAAATCGGCAGCCCGAGCCCCGTGCCCATGGACCGGGTGGTGAAGAACGGGTCGAAGATCTTCTCCATCAGGTCGCGCGGGATGCCCACGCCGGTGTCGCGGATGGACAGGTCCACGAGCGAGCGCCGCGTGCGGTAACGGCGCACGCCGGTGCTCAGCGTGAGCGAGCCGCCTTCGGGCATCGCCTGCACCGCGTTCAGGCACAGGTTCAGGATCACCTGCTGCATCAGGTCGGGGTCGGCGTACACCAGCGGCAGGTCGTCCACGAACTCGCGCGTCACCGTGACCTGCGCGTCGGCCAGCTGCATCTCGATCAGGTCGAGCGTCTTGCCGAGCACCTGG
>JBGAOB010000311.1:0-5650 GCA_044222045.1 Candidatus Eiseniibacteriota bacterium | reverse complement strand
GGGCACCTGCTATCTTCCCGGCCACGTGAGCCCGCGACGGCGGGCCTGTCCCGATAGCAGCACCCCGATGCACGGCGCCCGGCTCTGGCGCCGCTCCTGCGAGTTTCACCGCCGGTGTTGCCGGCGTCCGCGCGGCCCATCCCCGCGCGCATAGAGGTCGGTCATGTCGGAGATCATCCAGGTCGCCCTGCGCGGCACCCGGAAGGAGTTCTTCCTGAACTCGCGCTCGCTCGAGCTGTTGCTCGGCGACCGCGTCGTCGTGGAAGGCGAGCACGGTGAGACGTTGGGCAAGGTGGCGCTCAAGAACGCCATGCTCATCGAGCTGAAGCGCCCCGGAACGGTGACGCGGGAGATCCTGCGCAAGGCGTCCGAGGAGGACCTCGACCAGGACGACCACAACCTCAAGCTCGAGGACGAGGCGTTCGAGTACTGCCAGCGCCGGATCGAGGTGCGCGAGCTGGCCATGCAGCTCTCCGAGGTCGAGGCCGCGTTCCGCCGCAATCGCATCACCTTCTTCTTCACGGCCGAGCACCGCGTGGACTTCCGCGAGCTCGTGAAGGACCTCGCCGCCAAGTTCCAGACGCGGATCGAGCTGCGCCAGATCGGTGTGCGCGACCAGGCCAAGCGCCTCGACGGCTGCGGCCCGTGCGGGCGCGCGTTCTGCTGCTCGACGTGGATGAAGGGCTTCCACCCGGTCACGCTCAAGATGGCGCGCGAACAGCAGCTGTCGCTCAACCCGACCAAGATCTCGGGCGCGTGCGGGCGGCTGATGTGCTGCCTGTCGTACGAGCTGGCGCAGTACCGCGGCAGCGTCGAGAAGCTCCCGCCCGTGGGCACCAAGCTCAAGACGGGCAAGGGCGTCGTGACCGTGATCCGCCAGGACCCGTACCCCGAGGTCGTGTGGGTGCGCGACGACGAGGGCGGCGAGCACCGGATCGCCATGGACGACCTGCCGCCGGGCCCGTACCACAAGTGCGGCGACTGCCAGTGCGGCGAGAAGGACAAGAAGAAGGGCGGCGGTCCGAAGGACGCTTGAGCGCGGCGGCCCGCGCGGCGCCTAGAGCGGGCGCTTCGCGAAGCCGCGCACGGCGAGCAGGACCATGAGCGCGGCCCAGCCCGCGGCCCACCACACCATGGCCGGGCTCGGCACCGCGGCCGGCGAGAACGGCGTCGCGTGCACCTCGGCCAGGATCGTCGGCTGCATCAGGTGCGCGGCCAGCTGCCACATCGCCTCGGTCGGCACCAGCAGGCTCGCGACCGTGCCCACGTTGCGCGCCGCGACGTTGTTGGTGAACGAGGCGATCTGCTCGATCCAGCCGCCGATGAACGCGAGCCCGAACAGCCCGAACGCCAGCACGCCGTTCGTGACCGTGGCCAGCCGCGTGCCGCCGGCGATGGACAGCGACACCAGGCACACCACTTCGAGCAGCATGAGCGAGAGCCCGGCGAGCGGGCGCGGCGGCACGAAGTGGCCGCGGATCGCGGCGATCGCCAGCACGCCGCCGGCGACGAGCAGCAGGTAGCCGGCGCACACCAGCACGTAGGCCGCCCACTTGCCGAGCACGATGGCGGACCGCCGCACCGGCTTGCTCGCGAGCGTCTGCATGACGCCCGAGGCGATCTCGCCGGACATCGTGTCGATCGGCAGCAGCACCGCCGAGAGCACGCCGAGGAAGTTGGCCGCGTACAGGCCCGCGAGCGTGAACATGTTGAGGATCATGCGCTGCTGGATGGCCGACCCGACACCCTCGCGCGCGGCCTCGCGCGCCATGAAGTGGAAGCCGATCGCGTAGAGCAGCAGGAACGCGCCAGCGCCGATCAGGCCGGCGAGCAGCACGCGCCGGCGCGACGCCTCGTGCAGCGTCAGGTGGACGATGGCGAGGAACGCGCTCATCCCGGCCGCCCTTCGTCGCCCATCACCTCGAGGAACAGCGCTTCGAGCGACGTCCGCCGCGCCGCGAGGTGGTGCAGCCGCCCGCCGTGCGCCACGACCTCGCGCGCCAGCTCCGGCACCGCGTCGGGACCCGGCACGCGCACGCACAGCGCGCCGCCGGATTCGCGCACCTCACCGTGACGTGCGAGCGCGGCCAGCGCCGCGGGTGCGAGGCCGTCGGCGCGCACGTCCACTTCGAGCGCGCCCAGCGCGCCGCCCGCGCCCAGCACGTGCTCGCGCACGACCCGGCCCTGCTTCACGAACGCGACGCGGTCGCAGGTCTGCTCGACCTCGCCGAGCAGGTGGAATTGAGGAACACGGTCGTGCCGCGGCTCTTCAGTTCGCGCATCAGGTCGCGCACGAGCCGCCGGCCGAGCGGATCGAGGCTGAGTCGGCTCGTCGAGGAACACGATGCGCGGCTCGTTGAGCAGCGCCGCCGCCATTCCGGCCCGCTGCAGCATGCCCTTGCTGTACTCGCGCAGCTTGCGGTGCGCCGCGTCGAGCAGGTCGACGCGCGCCAGCAGCTCCTCGGCGCGGCGCGCAGAGCGCGGCGCCCGGCCCGCAGCCCGTGGACAGCAGCGGCCGTGAGCAGTCCTGGAAGCGAGAGTGCTCGGGCAGGAACCCGACCCGGGCGCGCCGCGCGGTCACCATCCGCCGCTCGGCTCGAGCAGACCGAGCAGCATCTTGAGCGACGTGGTCTTGCCGGCGCCGTTGGGGCCGAGAAAGCCGAAGATCTCTCCCGGCCCGAGGGACAGGGAGAGATCCGCGACCGCGAGCTTGTCGCCGAAGCGTTTGCGCAGCCCGCGAGTTTCGACGACGGCGCCGGTCATGCGGCGAAACTAACGCACCGACTCGGCCATCTGCACCAGGTCGATGTCGCCCGCGCGGCCGAGCAGGGCGTAGAGGCGGCCGTCGCGCGTCCACGTGAGCACGCTGCCGCCGCCCTTCATGCGGCCGTCCGGCGAGTTCATCTCGCGCGTCTCGAGCAGCACGCCGCGCGCGCCGTTCACGCTCACCTGGCGGAAGTTGGTGGCCGACGCGATCACCGGCACGACCAGCGTGCTGCGCCAGTCGATCGTCTTCGCGAGCCGGTGCGCCTCGTCGCGGCCCACGCCCATGCAGCGCAGCCCGATCTCGCCCAGCCGCTCCAGGTCCGCCCCGGCGGGGAGCGCCACCTCGGGGCTCGCGGCCTGGATGAAGGCGAGCCGGCGGCGTTCGCTGCGCCACGTCTGCACGACCATCTCGGGCATGTGCAGCTCGGCGGTCTTGCCGTCGAGGTCCGCCGGCAGGTCGAGGTCGTTCACTTCCATCAGGTCCATGAGCGCGCGCAGCGGCCGCGTGTGCAGCGTGAGCCGCCCGCGGGCCTCGCCGGACACGAACACGGTGTCGGCGTGCATGCCCGGCGGCGCGTAGGCGGCCTTCGCCAGCGGCCGGCCCAGCGCCCGCTCGGCGGCCGCGACGTCGGCGAAGACGCGCTGCGGGCCGGGGTCCTGCAGCTTCTCGACGGGGCCGAACAGGTTCTGGCCGTCGACGTTCGCCGCCTTCAGCTTGTCGAGCCGGCTCTCGTCGACGTGCACGATCGCGAACTCGCGCACGCGGAACAGGTCGAGCACCACGCGGAACAGGTCGAGCACCTGCTGCGCGGTCGCGCGCACGGCCGGGAAGGTGAAGCTCGCCGCGAACGCCGCGAGCGCGAGCGCGCCCGCGAACGCGGGCCGGAACCGGAACGCCCCGCGGGGGGCCGCGGCGTCGTCCGCCGCGCGCAGGCGTGCGTGCAGCTGGCGGGCGAACTCCGGGCGCGGATCGCGGCGCTGCTCGTCCAGGAAACGGTCGTCCATGGTCAGGTCCTCTCGCCCCACGCGGCCCGCAGCTGCACCACGGTGCGGTGCAGGATGGTGCCGACGTTGGATTCGCCCAGGCCGGTCGCCTTCGCGATGGCCCGGTTGGTCATGCCCGCGCCGTACTTGAGCGCGATCAGTTCGCGTTCGCGTTCCGGCAGGAGCGCGAGCAGGGCCGCGAGCCGCTCGAACTGCGAGCGCTGCTCGGCGTCCTCCTCGGGCGTGCCGCCCGCGGACACGTGGACCGCTTCCTCGAGGGGCGCGTGCACGCGCCGGGCGCGGAAGTAGTCGGTGGCGACGTTGCGTGCGATGGCGTACAGCCAGGTTCCGAAGCCGGCCACGTCCCGCCGGTACCGATGCCGCGCCTGCCACGCCTTCTCGAACGTGCGCGAGGTGAGGTCCTCGGCGACGGGCCCGTCACCGACCCGGTAGCGGAAGAAGTTGTAGACGCGCGGCAACTGCTCCGCGTAGATCGCGTCCCAGTCCTCCTCGCGCGCCGGGTTCAGCACCCAGAGCCGTCCGATCACCGCTTCGTGCATGGCCATGCCGGTGAAGATACGGCCGGGCGCCGCGGGTATCACGGGCCCGGTGGGCCGGGGCGCGGCGCCGAACCCGCCGGGCCGCCCCGGGAGCGCCCGGTGGCGTTTTTCGGCTATACTCCGCCGCGCATTTCCCAACGACGGAGCTCCCAGTGACCCGCTTCTACATCACCACGGCCATCGACTACGTGAACGGCTCCCCTCATCTGGGCCACGCGTACGAGAAGGTCCTCGCCGACGCCATCGCCCGCTGGCACCGCCAGCAGGGGCACGCCACCTACTTCCTGACCGGAACGGACGAGCACGGCCAGAAGATCGCCAAGGCCGCCGCCGACGCCGGCCAGGATCCCAAGGCGTTCGTGGACGAGGTCTCGCAGCGCTTCGTGAAGGCGTGGTCGGCGCTCGACGTGAAGTACGACCAGTTCTTCCGCACGACCGACAAGCGCCACGAACTGGCCGTGCAGGAGCTGTTCCGCCGGCTGCACGACGCGCTCAGCCCCAAGACGGGCCAGCCGGTGCTCTACGAGGCGGAGTACGAGGCGCTGTACTGCGAGGGCTGCGAGAGCTTCAAGACCGAGAAGGACCTCGACGAGAAGGGGAACTGCCCCGAGCACAAGCGCAAGCCCAAGGAAGTGAAGGAGAGCAACTTCTTCTTCCGGCTCTCGGAGTACGACGAGGCGCTGCTCAAGCACCTCGAGGCGCACCCCGAGTTCGTCGTGCCAGCCTTCCGGCGCAACGAGGTGGTCAACGTCATCAAGGGCGGGCTGCAGGACATCTCGGTCTCGCGCCCGAACCTGACGTGGGGCGTGCCGCTACCCGGGGAGCTCGAGGGCGGCGAGGGCTGCTCAACTACCTGTCGGCGCTGGGCTGGCCGGAGCGCCGCTCGTCGCTGTGGTGGCTCGCCAAGTCCAAGGAAGTCGGCGGCCCCGGCGCCGCGCGCCAGGACGAGTTCCAGCACCTCGACGGCCAGGGCAAGCCGGGCGCGGCGTGGGCGGGCACCAAGGACCCGTACTACACGAACGCGTTCCACCTGATCGGCAAGGACATCAGCCGCTTCCACTGCATCATCTGGCCGGCGCTGCTGCTCGCCGCCGGCGTGCCGCTGCCGCGCCAGGTGTACGTGCACGGCTTCGTGAACCTGGGCGGCGAGAAGCTCGGCAAGTCGACCGGCAACGTGGTCGACCCCGTGCAGCTCGCGGAGCGCTTCGGCGCCGACGCGCTGCGCTTCTACCTGCTCGACTCGTTCCCGACCGGGCGCGACGGTGAGTTCACGCTCGAACAGTTCGTGGACCACGTGAACTCGCACCTCGCGAACAAGCTCGGCAACCTCGCCAGCCGCA
>JBGAOB010000310.1:0-5334 GCA_044222045.1 Candidatus Eiseniibacteriota bacterium | reverse complement strand
CTGCTCGCCGGCCGGCCCGGGCTGGCCCTGCTGGCGCACCGCCGGCCGTCGCCGGCGCCCGTCGACTTCTCGTGGCAGCGCGAGCCCGGCGCCACCGAGCCCCGCGTGGTGCGCGTGTTCGACGTCGGCGGACGGCTGGTGCGCACGCTGCCCGTGGGGGAGGGCGAAGCCGGCCGGCTCACCTGGGACGGCCGCGATCGCGACGGGGTGCGCGTGCGCCCCGGGCTCTACTTCGCGTCGTTCGCCGCCGAGGCCCGCACGGTGACGACGCGCATCGTGCTGGTGGAGTGAGGCCGGGCGCGGGCTGCGTTATCGTGCGTGCTCGCCATGACCACGCCCCCCGACGATACCGGCCCGCCGCGCCGGCGCCGCCCGCGCTACAAGGGCACGCACCCGACGCGCTTCGAGGACAAGTACAAGGAGCGCGCGCCCGAGCGCTATCCCGAGATGACGGCGCACGTGCTCGCCAAGGGCCGCACGCCGGCCGGCCAGCACGTGCCCATCCTGGTCGACGAGATCCTCGAGGTGCTCGCCCCCCGGCCCGGTGAGCGCGGCGTGGACTGCACGCTGGGCTACGGCGGGCACGCGCGGCGATTGCTGCAGGCGCTCTCGCCCGGTGGCGCGCTGCTCGCGCTCGACGTGGACCCGGTCGAGCTGCCGCGCGCCGAAGCGCGCCTGCGCGCGCTGGGGCTGCCCGACGATGCGGTGCGCGTGAAGCGCTCGAACTTCGCCGGCCTGCCCGCGGCGCTCGCCGAGACCGGCTGGGCGGACGGCGCGGACGTGATCCTCGCCGACCTCGGCGTGTCGTCGATGCAGCTCGACGATCCCGCGCGCGGGTTCACGTTCGGCGCCGACGGCCCGCTCGACATGCGCATGAACCCGCAGCGCGGCCAGCCCGCGGCCGAGTGGCTCGCGCGCGCCGAGGCCGCGAAGCTCGAGGCGGCGCTGCGCGAGAACGCCGACGAGCCGTTCGCGGCCGAGATCGCGGCGGCGCTCGCCGCGCGGCGCGGCCACCTCGCCACGACGCGCGATCTCGCCGACACCGTGCGCGCCGCGGTGAAGGGCCATGCGCGCGGCGACGAGATCGACCCGTGCGTGCGGCGCACGTTCCAGGCGATCCGCATCGAGGTGAACGAGGAGTTCGCCGCGCTCGACGCGTTCCTGCGCGTGCTGCCGGCCTGCCTGCGGCCGGGCGGGCGCGTGGCCGTGCTGACGTTCCACTCGGGCGAGGACCGCCGCGTGAAGAAGGCGTTCCAGGCCGGCGAACGCGACGGCACGTATGCCGCGGTCGCGCCCGACCCGATTCGTCCCGGCCCGCAGGAGCGCCACGACAACCCGCGCGCCAAGCCCGCCAAGCTGCGCTGGGCGAAGCGGGCGGGCTGACGCTCGCCCCGGCGGCTGCCACTTCCGAATCCGTCCGCCGCGCGCGTCGCGGGGTGCGTAGGTTGGGGACGTTCCCGACCCGCACTCCACCTCCCGAGAAGGAGCCCGCGATGCACCGCACGATCGATCCCGCCATCCTGTACTTCGGCACGCCCGTCGTGCTCGTGAGCACGGTCAACGAGGACGGCTCGCCCAACCTCGCGCCCATGTCGTCCGCGTGGTGGCTCGGCTGGAACTGCATGCTCGGCTTCGGCGCCCGCTCGAAGACGCCGCAGAACCTGCTGCGCACCGGCGAGTGCGTGCTCAACCTGCCGTCGGTGGACCTCGTGCACGCCGTCGACCGGCTCGCGAAGACCACCGGCTCGGACCCGGTGCCGCCGCACAAGGTGGCGATGGACTACCGGCACGTGCGCGACAAGTTCGCGCGCGCGGGCCTGCACGCCGACCCCTCCGAGTCGGTGGCGCCGCCGCGCGTGCGCGAGTGTCCCGTGCAGCTCGAGGCCAAGCTCGCCGGCGTGCACCCGCTCGCGGCGCGGATCGAGGCCGACGCCGGCAAGCTGGTGGCGATCGAGGTCACCATCGTGCGCGTGCACGTCGAGGAGTCGCTGCTCGTGCCCGGGCAGCCCAACCGCATCGATCCCGACCGCTGGCGGCCACTGTTCATGAGCTTTCAGCAGTTCCATGGCATGGGCCCGCGAGTACACCCTTCGCGGCTGGCCGAGATCGACGAGGAGATCTACCGCCCGATGTCCAAGCGCGCGGTGCCGGCGGCGTAGGGGCGGCGCGCGGCGCGCGCGATGCGTTATCGTGCGCGCTCGAACGCCCGGCCGGCCGTGACGTGAGGTGCACCTGGTCCGGGCTCAGTCCGGAGATCTTCACTTGGACGATTTCACTCGCCGCGCCGCCGCCGCATCGGACCGCCCCGAACTGGCGCGCCTGCTCGCCGCGCACCTGCGCGAACTCGCCGCGCCCGCGTGGCTCGAGGTGTGGATCCGGCGCGCCGACGGCGCCTTCGTGGCGGCGGGGGAACACGTCGACGCGGCCGCCGCGCTCGAGTTGGACGCCGACGCCGAGACCAGCGAGCACTTGTGGTGTGGCCCGCACTGGGAGGGCGACCGTCTCACGTCGCTCGGCGAGCGCCTCGGGCTGGGCGCCGCGCCCGCCGCGCTCGTGCCCATCACCGATCGTCGCGATCATCCGGTCGGCCTCGTCGCGCTCGGACCCGGCGCCGGCGCCGGCTACGAACCCGCCGTCCGCCTGCGTCTGGTGTCGGCCGCCGCGCACGCCGGCGTGGCGTTCGAGGTGATCCGGCTGGCCGAGCGGCTCGCCGAGCGCATGGACTTCTCGCGGCGCATCGACCGCGAGCTCGAGATCGCGCGCGACGTGCAGTCGCAGCTCTTCCCGCAGCGGCCGCCCGAGCTGGCCAACGCCGAGCTGGCCGCGCACTGCGCGCAGGCGCGGGCGGGGGGTGGGGACTACTACGACTTCCTGCCGCTCGCGCCCGGGCAGGTCGGGCTCGTGCTGGCCGACGTCTCGGGCAAGGGCGTGCACGCCGCGTTGCGCATGGCCAACCTGCAGGCGCACCTGCGCAGCCAGGTGGCGAGCGCACCGCAGGACCCGTTGCGCGTGTTGCGCGAGGTGAACCGGCAGATGCGCGCGACCGCGCGGGAAGGCCAGTTCGCCACGTTGTTCTTCGGCGTGTGGTCGGACGCCGCGCGGCGGCTGACGTACATCAACTGCGGCCACAACCCGCCGCTCGTGCTGCGCCGCGACGGCGCCGTCGAGTGGCTGGCCGCGACCGCCACCGTGCTCGGCATGTTCGACGACTGGGACTGCCAGCTCGGCCGCGTCGCGCTCGCGCCCGGCGACCTGCTGCTCGCCTACAGCGACGGCGTGACCGACGCCGAGGGCGACGAAGGCACGTTCGGCGAGGAGCGGCTGGTGGAGGTGGTGCGCGCGGCGCGTGACGCCGGCGCCGCGGGCGTGGTGGCCGAAGTGCTCGCGCGCGTGCAGGCGTTCGAAGCCGGCAAGGCGACCGACGACCTCACATTGCTGGCGGTGGGGGTGAGGTAGGCGAGAGCAGGGGTTTCCCTCTGTGAAGCGGCCCCCGCCGTCAAGCGCGGGTTTCGAGATTGGTGTGGGCGCTGGTCGTCCGGAACCTCCCGATGCTTGAAGTCGCACTTCACGAAGCCCTGGCGAGGTTCATCACCCTTCTGTTCGCGCTCGTCGAGGACGGCCCTTTGGTCGTCGGCGCATGAGAATCGTACGGTGGGACGGAGGCGCCACCTAAAGCTCGGCTTCGGCAGCAGCCATGGGAAACCTCGCGCTCATCCGTCCCCTTGTTCGAACGTCGCCGGGGAAGCGCCTGATCGGAGATCAGGCCGCAACCGTCTGATGAACTGACTTGAGCATCTTCGGTGACATGAAGTCTCGCTGGTCGCGCCACATCGCGAACATGATCCCCGCGAGTCGTCGGGCCAGCGCCACGGTCGCGATCGTCCGTCCTCGGCGAAGTGCGACACGACCGGCCCAGTCGCGCAGGTGCTGTGTGTGCTCGCCGCGATTGCGCAGGACGCTCCACGATGCCTCGACGAGCAGCCAGCGGACTCGCGAGTTGCCGGCCTTCGTGAGCGCGCCGAGCACGCGCTTTTCGCCAGAGCTGTATTCGCGAGGTACGAGGCCGAGGTACGACTCCACCTCGTGGGCACGCCGGAAACGCTCCACCCGGTCTAGCGTGGAGACGAAGGCGGCGGCGGTGACTGGGCCGACGCCGGGCACGGTGCAAAGCCGCCGGACGTTCGCATCGCTCTCGACGACTTGCTTCAGGGCCTTGTCGACCGTCACGAGCTCGTGGTTCACCGTCTCGAGGACAGTGCACAACGGCGCCACAAGCGGCCTGAGCCACGGCGTCAACTCCACTTCCGCGAGGCGTCGAGAGAAGTTGACCGACAGCCCCGTGCCGACGCGGAGCCCTTCACGCCGAAGCAACGCGCGGAGGACCTGAATCACCCGCACGCGGGTCCGCACGAGCGTCTCGCGTGTCGTGAGGAGAGCACGCACCTCACGCTGGGTATCGGAGGTTCGGTGCGTCGGCCGGTAGGCGCCGAGCCGGCACGCATCCATCAGTGCCTGGGCGTCGCGCCGATCCGTCTTCACCCGGCGGCTCCGCGTCGCGTACATCGGTGCGTAGTTCGGATCGGCGACCACCACCTCGTGGCCGAGGCCTTCGAGACAACGCGCCACCCACTCGCTCTCGGTCGTGGCCTCGATGACGACTCGGGCCCGCGGCCGGCCTCCGAGCACCTCAGCGAAGCGATCCCGACGCGTGGCGATCCGTCGCTCGAGAATCTCACCGTCCTCCGTGAGCAGGCAGATCTGGCTTTCACTCTTGTGAACGTCGATGCCAATGTACTCCACGGCTGGCCTCCCCGTTCTTGCGGCTCTGACCGCGTTGAACTACCGGTGGACCCGGCAACGGGTACCACGCCCGGCGGAGGTCAGCCGCTTCATCTCATCTAAGTCTTCCAGTCGAAAGTGAGCCCGACCACCGAAGCCGTTGTCGCGCAAGGCCCCGCTTGCGGTTAGCACCGCAGGCGGGGTCTCTTCATGTGGTCAGGAAGGGGCACGAATGGACAGGAGTGGACTCTGAACAGGCGACCAATCGGCGACCACGAGTTGAGCCGGCCGGCTCACGTCCTGAGCGACCACTCACGCCGATTCCGCGAGGAGAACTGGCCCATGCTCAAGGCCGAGATCAAGCCGGGGAAGGAGTACGCCTTCCGGGAGAAGCGCGGCCCAGGCGTGCCCCTGCAGCGCGTCAAGACGATCGAACACATCCGCCGCAACAAGTGGCGGGCCGAGTGGATCGAGCCCAATCCGGGGCTCGTCGACTACGTCGAGTCCGGGCAACTCGTGGCGTTGTGGAAGGACGCCAAGCGCCTCCTCAAGGAG
>JBGAOB010000309.1:0-5372 GCA_044222045.1 Candidatus Eiseniibacteriota bacterium | reverse complement strand
GCCCGTCGCGGCGATACCCATCAGCCAGCACGCCATGAAGTCGTCGGCGTCGCGGGTGCGGCGTGCGACGACGGCCTCGCGCACCTGCGCGAACGGCGCCGACACGAGCTGCGACAGCGGCTCGTAGTCCGCCCACAGGTCGCAGGCTCCCCGAGGCGGCACCTGCGCGCGCGCGCCGGGCGCCGCGGCGAACAGCGCGAGCGCGGCCGCCACGAGCGCGCGCCACCGCGCGCGCCGGCGCGTCGCGAGCACGGCCGGAACCGAAGGTCGCCGCATGCCCTACTTCAGCAGGAACACGCGGATCAGCGTGTCGCCGATGCCGACCAGCGCCGCGCCCGCCACGAGGCCCGCGCACACCGGCTCGTGCGTCTCGATCCACAGCTTGTGGCCCGTGCTCGCGGGGCGCTTGCGGTACGCGCGGTCCATCAGCCAGAAGAACGACGCACCGGCGAACATCGCCATGGTCGACTCCGGCGGCACCAGCACGCCCAGGCCGATCGCGAGCGGACTCAGCGGGAAGCGGCCCTTCGTGGCCACGCGCAGCACCTCGAACAGCACGCCGACCACCGCGGCCACGATCATCGACACCAGGATCGAGTGCGTGAGCAACGTGCCGTGGCCGCCCGGGGCGAACACCGACGTCACCAGGTCGGAGACACCCTTCCACTGCACGGCGGACGGGAAGCTGAACTGTCCGCCCTCGGGCGCCATCGCGGCCTGCACGCTCATGCCCGGCTTCCAGTCGGACAGGAACAACGCGTAGAACAGCGGCGTGGACGCGAGCGCGCCGGACACGATGCCGATGGCGTGCCCGATCGCCTGCTGGCGCGGCTTGGCGCCCAGCATGTAGCCGGGCTTGATGTCCATGAGCAGGTTCGACGCGTTCGACGCCACCTCCACGCACATCACGCCGGTCATCAGGTTCGTGGCCGGGTGCGTGGGGTCCATGGCGCCGAAGCCGAATTGCGGGATCTTCGACAGCGCACCGGTGGGCGTGATGCTGGTCATCGCCGTGCTGCGCGCCGCGATCAGCGTGAGCGCCACGATCAGCGGAATCGCGAGCCCGCCGAACAGCGGGTGCACGCCGAACCAGTACCACGCCATCCACACGCCGACGCCGCCGATCACGGGAATGCCCGCGAACGACACCCACAGTGGCAGCTCGATGTGCGCCAGCACGTCGGTGCGCGCGGGCGCGGCGCGGCGTCCGCGCTTGAAGAGCATGGCGAACGCGTCCACGAACACCTGCGGCTTGGCGAACAGCGACACCATGGACGCCATCACCATGATGGCGATGCCCCACCACAGCGACCACGCGTTCACCACGTGCACGCGCCCGAACACCGCGGTGCCCTCGGCCACCGAACCCGAGCGGGGCGCGATCTCGCCGATCGTGATCATCCACGGCACCAGCACCACGAAGTTCACGATCATGCCCAGCAGCACGCTCGAGGCGGTGCGGATGCCCATCAGGCCGCCCGCGCCGAACATGGCGAAGTCCATCGCCGGGCGCAGGCCGAGCTGGCGGATGTCCACGTTCGCCAGGCGCGGCACGGCGGCCACGCCCTTGTCCACGAGGTCGTACCACCACTGGTCCAGCTCGCGCGGCAGCTTCCACGCGTGCGCGCGGTGCAGCAGGCGCTCCTGGATCCACTTCATGTAGTTCTCGCCCGACACGAACGTGATCGTGCCCGCGACGACCGCGGCCCACCCCAGCGCGCGCGCCTTGAACAGGCCCACCGCCGCGTCGGCCGTGTACAGCGTGTCCAGCACCACGCCGCACGCGCGGCCCTGCGGGAACGGTTGCTGCTCGTCGTTGATGAACAGGCGCTTCATGGGGAACGCCACGAGCACGCCGAGCAGTGACAGCACCACGTTGAACCCGAACATGGGCAGGAACGGCAGCGGCTTGTTCTCGATCCACATGTACGCCGCGAGCCCGGAGATGAGCGGGCCGGTCATGTAGCCGGCCGCGGTGGCCACCGACTGCGTGCAGTTGTTCTCGAGCACGGTCATGTCGCGAACGCCGAACCGCGAGAACACCTTGAACAGCGCGAACGACAGGATCACCGACGTGAGCCCCACGCCGAGCGACCAGCCGGTCATCGCGCCCACGTACAGGTTCGTGGCGCTCAGCAGCCCGCCCAGCAGGAAGCCCGTGAGCGCGGCGCGCAGCGTGAGCTGCGGGGTGTCCCCGCGGTAGACGTTGTCGAGCCACCAGCGGTCCTTCTGCTCGCGGCTCCACGTGCGCACCTGCTCGTCGGTCAGATGATTCAGGGCCATGCGATCCTCCGGGCCGGACTCGTGAGCGGCGCAGGATAGCGGGGCGTGCTCGGGGCACGCACGCGCGAAATCGCGGGTCCGGAACGATCGGGGGCGAACGCGGAGCCGCGCGTTCCCCGAGCGGGGTCGGGCCGACCGGTGGGCGCGAGTGCCGGTGCTATCCTGCGCGCGTCTCCCATCCTCACACCGGAGGTGAGCCATGATCCGTCGCATCGCGATCGCCGTCGCGCTGCTGTCGCTGTGTTCCGCGCAGCCGGCGCGGGCCGGAACGAAGCCCTGGACGCTGGACGACGTGCTGAAGGTCCGCACGGTGACCGACCCGCAGGTCTCGCCCGACGCGGCCCACGTGGCGTACGTGGTGAGCGAACTCGCGGAGGACGGCGGCGCTTACCAGGCCGACGTGTGGACGATTCCCACCGCCGGCGGCGAAGCCCGTCGGCTCACCGCCTCGCCCGTGGCCGACGAGTTCCCGCGCTGGTCGCCCGACGGGCGCTGGATCGCGTTCCTGTCCGATCGCCCGCGCCCCGACGCGAAGGGCGAGGATCCGGAGGGCCGCCGGCAGATCTGGACGATCCGCCCCGACGGCGGCGAGGCCGTGCCGCTCACGAGCGCGCCGGGCGGCGTGGCCTCGTTCGCGTGGTCGCACGACGGCACGTTCGTGGTGTTCCTCTCGCACGACCCGAAGAGCGAGGCGCGCCGGAAGAAGGAGAAGGATCGCGACGACGCCTTCTTCCCCGACAGCGTGCTGGTGAACGGCCGCCTGTTCCGCATCGACGTCGCCACGCGCAAGGTGACCCCGCTCAGCGACGGCACGCAGCACGTGTCGTCGTTCACGATCGCGCCCGACGGTCGGCGCGTGTGCTTCGCCGCACAGCCCACGTCGCGCATCCCCGACATGTTCCGCTCCGACCTGTGGGTGGCGCCCGCCACGGGCGGGTCCGCGACGCCGCTCGTGCAGCAGGTCGGCCGCGACCTGAACCCCGAGTGGTCGCCCGACGGGCGCTGGATCGCGTTCGAGTCGCAGGCCGGGCACGACACCGAGTGGTGGTCCAACGTCCGCCTGTGCGTGGTCGCGGCGGCGGGCGGCAAGCCCGTGAACCTGACGCCCGACTTCGACGAGGAGGTGAGCAGCGGCCCCGGCATGGGGGGCGGCAACCTGGTGTGGGCCGCCGATTCGCGCTCGATCGTCTTCCAGTCGCTGTGGCGCACGGGCTGCCACCTGTTCCGCGCCTCCGCGCTCGACCCGCGCGTGACGCCCGTCACGCACGGCGACGTGGTGGTGACGAGCGCCGCGAGCAGCCCCGACGGCACGCTGCTCGCGTTCGTGCGACAGGACGCGACGCACCCCGCCGACGTCTGGGTGCTCGAGGCGAACGCCAGCGAGCCGCGCCGGCTCACCGACGCGAATCCCGAGGTGCGCGACCTGCTGGAGTTCCCGAAGACCGTGGTGCGCTGGAAGTCGTCCGACGGCCTCGACATCGACGGCCTGCTGGTGTCGCCGCCGTCGCCGAGGCCCGGCGTGCGCGCGCCGCTCGTGCTCAACATCCACGGCGGCCCCGCGGGTTCGCACCTGAACACGTTCACGCCCAGCAAGGTGTGGCCGTGGGTGCTGCTGCTGCAGGACGGCTGGGCCGTGCTGATGCCGAACCCGCGCGGCAGCGGCGGCTACGGCGAGAAGTTCCGTTCCGCCAACGTGCGCGACTGGGGCGGCCGCGACTACGACGACCTCATGGAGGGCGTGAACACGCTGATCCGGCTGGGGCTCGTCGATTCCACGCGCATGGCGGTGAACGGCTGGTCGTACGGCGGCTACATGACGTCGACGATCGTGACGAAGACCGATCGCTTTCGCGCCGCGGTCGTGGGCGCGGGCGTGACCAACCTCACGTCGATGGCCGGCACGAGCGACATCCCCGAGTTCAACCAGTCGTACTTCCAGTCGTGGCCCTGGCAGGATCCGCAGGTGTACGTGGAGCACTCGGCGCTCTTCCACGCCGACCACGTGAAGACGCCGACCGCTCTCGTGCACGGCGGCGCCGACGATCGCGTGCCCACGTCGCAGGCGTACGAGTTCTGGAACGCGCTCCAGCAGAACCACGTGCCCACGCAGCTGCTGGTGCTGCCGCGCCAGCCACACGGCCCGCGCGAGCCGCGGCTGCAGCGCGCGTGCGCGCAGTTTCAGTACGACTGGATCACGCGCTGGACGCTGGGCCGCGGAGTGCCGAAACCCGCCGAGCGACCGTTGCCCCGACCGATGCCCGTCTCGCGCCCCGGCGCGACGACTCCCCGAACCGCCGCGGCCGGCACCACGGGCCGCTGAAGGACACGCATGGACCCGAATCCCGAAGACCTCAGTCGCCTGCTCGGCCTGTTGTTCCACTCGCACCCGTGGCACGGCCTGAGCGCCGGCGCGCAGGCGCCCGCGGTGTGCACCGTGTACGTGGAGCTGGTGCCCAGCGACACGGTGAAGTACGAGATCGACAAGCGCAGCGGCTTCCTGAAACTCGACCGCCCGCAGCGCTACTCGAGCCTGTCGCCCGAGCCGTACGGCTTCGTGCCGCGCACGCTGTGCGCCGACAACGTGGCCGCGTTCGCGGGCAAGGCGCTCGGCCGCACGGGGCTCAAGGGCGACGGCGACCCGCTGGACGTGTGCGTGCTCACCGAGCGCAGCATCAATCACGGCGGCGTGGTGGTGCGCGCGCGCCCGATCGGCGGGCTGCGCATGCTGGACGGCGACGAGGTGGACGACAAGATCATCGCCGTCCTGGAGAGCGACCCCACGTACGAGGGCTGGACCGAGCTCGAGCACTGCCCGCCCGTGCTGATCGACCGCATCCAGCACTACTTCCTCACCTACAAGGACATGCCCGGCACGGCGCACGCGCGCGTGCAGCTGTCGGGCGTGTACGACGCGGCCACCGCGCGCGAGGTCATCGCGCGTTCGCAGGTGGACTACCGGCTCAAGTACGGCGACCTCGAGCAGGCGCTGGAACGCGTGCTGGGGCCGCTGTACGAGATGGAGGCCTGAGCCGGGAGCGACTGCCTCCATCGAAGCGCCGGCCACATTCGCTCGTCGCGAAGGTGGCCGG
>JBGAOB010000308.1:0-7906 GCA_044222045.1 Candidatus Eiseniibacteriota bacterium | reverse complement strand
TGTCGCGGCCCAGCGCCGTGGCCGCCGCGCGCTGCGTGTGAGCACCGTCCGGGCGTCGCGGGCCCCCACCACGAGCAATTCCTCGAGGCGGGCGCCGCGATGCAGCTCGACGTCGTAGCCGAGCTGGCGGAGCCGACGGGCGACCTGGGCGAGCGACGCGTCGGTCACGAACCGGGTGGGTGACATGGGGCGCAAACTAGTGGCGGCCCCGGCCCGCGACAAGCCTTCCGGCGGGGAACGGGCGGCCCCGACCCCGGCCAAGCGACCATTTGCCAGCGCCTTGAGAGTGCGGCGTTGACCCGGGCCCCACGGCCTGCCACCTTCCCGGCCATGCCAAAGAAGTTCCGGCCGGAATCCGGCCCGTCCGACTCACGGGCCGTCTTCCAGACCCTCACGCTCGATCGCCGTCGCTTCCTCGTCCTGTTGGGAGGGGCGACGATCGCCACCGCCCTGCCTCCCGCGTTCGCGTGGGCGGCGAAGGCCTCCGAACGATTGCCCCTGCAATCGTGGTCGCTGCCCGAGTTCATGCCGGCGGCGCCGCACGACGGCGTGGCCGCGCTGGTCGGCGCCGCGATCCTCGCGCCGAGCCACTGGAACTCGCAGCCGTGGCGCTTCGAGCACGACGATGGCCTGCTGCGGCTCGTGCTCGATCCGGCGCGCACGCTGCCCGGATGCGATCCCGACCTGCGCTTCGCCCAGATGTCGCTGGGCGCGGCGCTCGAGAACCTGCTGGTCGCCGCGCGCGCCTGGGGGCTGCAGCCGGCGGTCCAGTACCTGCCCTTCGGCACCCACGTCCGCCACGGCGCCTCGCTGGTGGCCGCGCGCATCACCTGGCTGCCGGGCGACCAGCCGCGCGACCGCGTGCTGTTCGACGCGCTCGGCTCGCGCCGCACCAACCCGCGCCACTACGACGGCCGCACGGTCACCATGCAGCACCGCGCGCAGCTGCTGGCGCAGGTGCCCGAGGACCTGCGGGTGCACTGGCTCGACGACCGCGCCGAGATCCGGCAGATCGGCCGGCTCGTGCGCGAGGCGACCGAGGCGATCGCCGACGACCGCGACGCCCAGCGCGAGCGCTGGGGCTGGATCCGGCTCACCGACGGCGCCACGCGCCGCACCGGTGACGGCGTGCAGCCCGACCGCATCGGCCTCGACGGCCCGCTCGGCTGGCTGGCCGCGCGCTCGTTGCACCCGCGCAGCAAGGTGCACGGCTGGGCCAAGGGCAGCTGGGCGCACGAAGCCGAGGACGCCGTCCGCTCGAGCGGTGCGCTGGCGCTGATCACGGCGGTGCGCCGCCAGGAGTCGACGCCGATCGCGGCCGGGCAGGCGTACGAACGATTCGCGCTGCAGGCGACCGCGTTCGGGCTCGCGCAGCAGCCGCTCACCGCGCCGATCGAGTCGGAAAAGCACCGCGCGCTGCTGTCGCGCCGCTTCGGCGCCACGGGCGAAGAGCCGCTGCTGCTCGTGCGGCTCGGGCACGCGAAGCCGCCGGACCCCGCCCCGCGCCGCGCCGTGGCGCTCGTGAGCACCTGGCGCAACAGCTGACGCCGCGGCCCGGCCCGTTGTGGCGCAACGCGCTGCCCGCCGGGTGAGAAACGTCAGGAACACCGACATTGAATCGGTGTTCCGCGCGGGCGGAAGCTGGTGGGTGCGCGGCCCGGGGCCGCGCCCGCCGCGGCCCGGCCAAGGTCACCGGCCGCGACGGCACCTGCTCCAACGGAGGGCGCATGCGGCTCCTCGCTTTCGCGCCGGCCCGATCCGCGACCCCCACGCGGCGCCTGGCGTCTCTCGTCCTGACGTCTCTTGCGCTGCTCGCCGCGGCCACGCCGCGCGCGGTGCACGCCACACACTACGTCGTCGACGCCGGCGGCGGCGGCGTCACCACCATCCAGGCCGCGGTGAACCAGCGGCGGGTGCAGTTCCGCGACACGATCCTGGTGTGGCCGGGCGCCTACGCCGAGACCATCACGCTGCCCACCGTCGCACTGCAGGCGTACTTGATCGGCACCGGCGGCGCGGCGGTCACGAGCGCGCAGTCGATCGTGATCACGGCCCCGGCCTGGGGCAGGCCGGCGAACGAGCAGAATCGCGTCGAAGGCTTCACCTTCACCGCGCCCGTGACGTTCGTCTCCAACTTCAAGCGCAGCTACTTCTATCGCTGCGTCTTCCTGGCCGAGGTGAACGCGAACGGCGGCAGCGGCGGCGTCGGCAACTTCGAGGACTGCGACTTCCACGCGCGCACGCGGTTCTCGGCGTACCTCGGCTACATCAACGGCCCTGCGTACGTGCCGGGTCCGTTCCAGAAGCTGCGCTTCCACTCCGCGCCGCTCACCGTGCTCAACGACGGCAGCGGACCGACGGGCTTCCGCGACTGCACGTTCGAGGGGCCGGCGGACACGCTGCTCACCTCGTTCCCCAGTTCGGACGACGTGTCGTTGCAGTCGTGCACGTTCGCGAACGCGGCCTACGGCGACGCGATCATGAATCCGTCGATGTCCGACCAGAAGATCTGGAACTGCCGGTTCACCGATCTCACGGCGTACGGCGTGCACATGGAGGCGGGCTCGACGGGTTACCAGCAGGGCCTCTTGCTGTACGACTCGCGGTTCGAGCGCTGCGGCGTGGCGCTGCGCTGGGTCGTCAACAGCTCGTTCGGGAGCTACGGCCCCGTGATGCTGCGCGACACCGTGCTGGCCGCGACCGGCAACGGCGTCGAGATCGGCCGCTTCCGCGGCATCGTGTCGAACTCGATCGTGGACGGCAGCGGCGGGCACGGCGTGGTGTTCCTGCACACCATGACGGGCCCCGGCGACAGTCCGCCGGACGCGACCGTGACGGGCTCGACGTTCTCGAACAACGCGGGCGACGGTGTACGCGTCGAGAACCTGTCGACCTACTGGCCGCTGCCGATCTACGGGCAGCCGAACGTGGTCACGAACAGCGCGTTCGTGCACAACGGTGGCGCCGGCCTGCGCATGACCGCGGCGCTCTGGAACGTGAGCGACTGCGTCGCGTACGACAACGGCGCCGCCGGCTTCGCGTGCGCGACGACCGTGACCGGTGGCGGCAGCCGGCTCGTGGGCAACACCAGCGTCGCGAACGGCGGCGACGGCTTCCGCGTGGACGCACCGGCCGCGGGCGAGGACTCGCTGCAGCTCGTGCAGCACGACCTGGCCGCATTCAACGACGGCGCCGGTTTCCGCGTGCCCGCGGCGGCGTTCGGTTCGCTGGCGTTCAACGACGCGTGGACGAACGCGCTCGGCGCGTACGTGAACGCGGTCTCGCCCGCGGACAGCAACCTCACGCTCGACCCGCGCTTCTGCAACCTCGCCGCGGGCGTCGCGGGGCTCGGGCTCGAACAGGGTTCGCCGTGCGCGTCGACGGGCGTCTACAACCAGATCGGCGCGCGCGGGGTCGAGTGCCCGGCGACGACCGGCGTGACGCCCACCGCGCCGGCGCTCGCCTTCGCCGTCCGGCCGAGCGTCGCGCGTGGCAGCGTCGAGTTCGTCGCGCCCGCGGGCGGTGAGGGGCGCGTCGCGGTGTACGACCTGGCGGGTCGCGTGGTGTGGCGCGCGGCGCTGGGCGGCGCACGCGCCAGCGTGCGCTGGCAGGGCGAGGGCGAGCGCGGCCGAGCGCGCGCGGGGCTCTACTGGGTGCGGTTCACGCGCGGCGCCGAGAGCGCCGCGCAGCGGCTGGTGTGGCTGGAGTAGCCCCGCGACGACGACGGCTCGTGCCACTGCGCGCGAGCCGCCGTCGTCTGCCTGATCCGGCGGGCAGAGTCTCGCAACGCTCCGCCCGAAGGGTGCCGCCGGTGCCTTCGCTCGCTCGGCCACCGCATCGCTTCGCACCGCGAAGGAATTCGCCCCGGCGCCGTTTCGGCCCCGGGGCGAACGCATGAAATCGGCGTGAACGCCTCGCGCGCTACTCGCCGCTCACCGTCATCTCGCCGATCAGCAGCGTGGGGCAGGCGACCGACGAACGGAACTCGAGGTCGTTGCCCACGGCGGCGATCGACTGGAGCATGTCGAGCGAAGTCCCCGCGACGGTCACGCCCTCGACCGGGAAGGCCTTCTCGCCCTTCTCGATCCACCAGCCCTGCGCCTGGTACGAGTAGTCGCCGGTCACGGGATTGAAGCCGAACGAGCCGGAGTCGTCGTAGTAGAACGCACGGTCGAGCGAACGCACGATCGACTCCGGCGAGGGGCCTCGCCGCGCTCGACGAACAGGTTGTGGAAGCCGATGCCGGGCGTGCTCGCGAACCCGCGGATGCCGTTGCCGGTCAGCGCCGCGCCGGTGCGCCGCGAGTGGTACAGGTCGTACGCGAACGACTCGCAGCGGCCGCCGCCGATCAGCACGTTGCGGCGCGTGCGCACGCCCTCGGCGTCGTAGGGCGAGCTGCCCAGGCCGCGCACGCGCGTGCCGTCGTCGACCAGCGTCACGAGCGGCGAGGCGATCACCTCGCCGAGCTTGCCGGTGAGCCACGACGACTGCTTGAGCACGGCCTCGCCCGTGAACGCGTCGTACATCTCGGCGATCCACGCGGCGGCGATCTCGGGCGCCATCACCACCGGGACGCGCGCGGTCGGCACGCGGCGGGCGCCGAGGCGGGCGAGCGCGCGGCGCGCGGCCTCGCGGCCGATCGCCTCCATGTCGGCCACGTCGGCGAGGTGGCGCTTGGTCATGCCGTACACGCCAGTCTGCTGGCGGCCGTCGCGATCGTCGGCGAGCGCCACCACCCACGCGCTCACCGTGGTGCCCTCCCACGCGCGCGCGACGCCGCGCGAGTTGGCGATCGCGAACGCGCCGGCGCTGCTCGACACCGTCGCGCCGTCGGTGCGCTGGATGCGCGCGTCGACGCCGAGCGCCACGCGCTCGAGCGCCAGCGCCATCTCGATCTTGCGCTCGGCGTCCAGCTCGACCGCGGCCGGGTCGAAGAGCTGCAGGTCGGCCGTCGCGTCGCCGCCGGTCTCGGCCGGGTCGGGAACGCCGTTGGCTTCGTCGGGCGTGGCGTGCGCGGCCAGGGCCACGGCGCGGCGCGCGAGGTCGGCGATGCCCGAGTCGGTCAGGTCGGTGCCGGAGCAGAAGCCGACGGCGCCGTTCACGATGACCCGCACGCCCAGTCCGAGCGTGCCGCTCTGCTGGAGCGTCTCGACCCGCTGGTTCAGGACGCTCGCGGTGAACGCCCGCGAGCTCTCGAGGCAGGCGTCGGCGTCGGTGGCGCCGGCGGCCTTCGCCGCCGCGAGCGCCTGCGCGGCCAGGTCCAGCAGCCGCGCGGGGCCGGCGTGGCCGCCCCGCGCGGTCTGGGCGTCGCTCACCGCTTGCCGCCGAACGTGTGCGACAGGCCGAGCGTCCACTCGAAGCCCGACGCGTCCACGTCCGCCTTCGCGCCGTCGCGGATCCGCACGAGGTCGGTGTCCACGGTCCAGCGGCCGGCGGAGTTGCTCTCGACGCGCGTGCCGTCGAGCGCGCCGTAGTCGCGCCACATCCACATGCCGCGCGCGGTGATCCAGTAGTTGCCGTACAGCGGCCGGCGCCAGCCGAGCACCGGCCCGGCGACGAGCGTGATCCCGGAGTCGTACGTGCCGGAGTACTGCGCGCTCAGGTCGGGATCCACGTACACGTCGAAGCCGAAGTCCTCGGAGTAGTGCGCGCGCGAGACGCCGGCGGTCGCGCCCACCTCGAAGCCGAGCAGCTTCGGCACGCGGTACGTGCTCGTGAGCCGCACGTCGACCGCGTTGAACAGCGAGATGGCGGACAGGCCCGCGGTCACGCTGCCGGCGTCGTACGTGCGGACGCGCTGGGTGAAGAAGTCGCCTTCGAGGCCCCACGACCACGCGCCGTGGCGGCGGCCGATCTCGAGCTGCGCGGCCTCGTGCCAGCCGAAGTGACGCAGCGGGCCGGGGGCGCCGATCTCGCCCGAGAAGCGCTGCATGACGTCGATCGCGTCGTCGGGATCGGCGAGATCGGGGTGCGCGACCGCCGCGCACCTCCATGTACCAGCCGGACGGAGCCGCGGTGTAGACGGGCTTCACCACCTTGGCCTTGGGCTTCGCTTCCTTCCGGGCGCCTTCCTTCGCGGCGGGCTTCGCGGCGTCCGGCTTGGGCGCGGCGGCGTCCTGCGCGAGGACCGGGGCGGCGAACACCAGCACAGCGCGAGCGCGGCGAGCGTGTGCGGAGCGATCTTCACGCGCCGCTCCTTCCGCGACCGGCGCGGCGCGGCGCCGGTCGCCGGCGGCGTTCGCCGACGCGGGTCGACCGAGAGCCGGTCACCTTGAGCACGTAGCCGTCGCCGTCGACGGCGTCGAACGCGTAGGTCGCCCACAGCAGGTGGTGCACCCAGTCGTACGAGTGGATCGTCAGCGTGCCGCCCACGGCGTCGGTCGTGTGCCACGCGTGCGTGCCGGAGTTCTGGTAGGACCACGTCGCGATCCCGCGGCGGGCGGTGCCGTTGTTGGTCGAGCCGAGCGTCACCACGCCGGGCGAGAGCGGCGCGTCGTCACCCTGGAACAGCGTGTAGCCGACGGTGCTCTCGCTGTTGCCGGGGAACTGGAAGCCCGCCACGTTGACCAGCGAGAACACGCCGGTCGAGGGGTCGTACGTGGCGACGACGGGCGCACTACGCCGGATCGTCCATGTCGCGCCTCGCCCAGCGTGGCGGTGCGCTGTGATTCGGAGCCGGCCACCAGCTCGGTCGGGAAGATCACCGTCGCCGTGAAGGTCGCTTCGAAGCGATCGAGGGATGGAGCACGCCCTCGGGCGCGGTCTCCTTGGTCACCTTGCTGCAACCCGCGGTCGCGAGCGCCCCCAGGAGCAGCGCGGACGCGGCGAGCGGGACGAAGAAGTCGGGAACGCATGGCGGATGAGCCTCCGAATGAAGGACACGTCCCGGCCTCGCGGCCGGGTCGTGCAGCATAGCCGAAAAGACGCGGAAAGCCGCCCGGGACGGGCCTCAGACGGCGGTGCCTCCCACGGTGATGCCGGTGAAGCGGACGGTCGGCTGGCCCACGCCGACGGGGGCTTCCACTGGCCGTCCTTGCCGCACGAGCCGGTGGGTGCCGTCGATCGCCGAGTCGTCGCCGACGCCGTCGATCTTGAGCATCGCGTCGTTGCCGTTGCCGGTCAGCGTCGCGTTGCGCACGGGATGCGTGAGCTTGCCCTTCTCGATCTGCCACGCCTCGATGACCTGGAACGAGAAGTTGCCGTCGGCCGGGCTCACCGACCCGCCGCCGAGGCGCGCTTGCAGTACAGGCCCGGTCGACGGCGGCGATCAGGTCGTCGTGCGAGTGGGGGCCGGGCTCGATGTACGTGTTGGTCATGCGGCAGAGCGGCACGTCGCGGTACGACGCGCGCCGCCCGTTGCCGGTGGGCGCGTTGCCGGTGATCCGGCCGTTGAGCCGGTCCCACAGGTAACCGGTGAGCACACCGTCCTGCACCAGCACGGTGCGCTGTGCCGGCGTGCCTTCGTCGTCGACGCGGAACGAACCGCGCGAGTGCGGCACCAGGCCCGAGTCGACGATGGTCACGCCCTTCGCGGCGACCTGCTGGCCCATCTGCGTGGCGCGGATGCTGCTGCCCTTGCGGATGGTGTCGCCCTCCATGCTGTGCCCGAAGCACTCGTGCACCATCACGCCGCCCCAGCCGTTGCACACCACGACGGGGTACGAGCCGGCCTCGGGGTCGCGCGCCGACAGCAGCAACTCGGCGCTGGAGGCGGCCTCGAGCGCGATCGCCTCGGGGGTGCGCTCGCCCGCGAAGGACGCGGCGTCCACGCAGCCGCCGCCGGCGGCGAAGCCCTGCCGCTGGTCGCCCTGCAGCGCGAGCGCGCCTACGACCAGGCGCGAGAGGAACGGCCTACCCACGTGCCTTCGGTGTTGGCGACGAGGAACGACTCCGCGCTCGTCGCCAG
>JBGAOB010000307.1:0-5615 GCA_044222045.1 Candidatus Eiseniibacteriota bacterium | reverse complement strand
GGTGATCGCCGACGCGCTCGCCGACAGCGACATGGTGTTCATCGCCGCCGGCATGGGCGGCGGCACCGGCACCGGCGCGGCGCCGGTCGTGGCGCGCGTCGCGAAGAAGCTGGGCGCGCTGACCGTGGCCGTGGTCACGAAGCCGTTCTCGTTCGAAGGCCGTCGCCGCATGCGCCAGGCCGAAGAGGGCCTCGCCGAGCTGCGCGCCGAGGTCGACACGCTGCTCGTGATCCCGAACGAGCGCCTGCTCGCCGTGGTCGAGAAGCAGACGTCGTTCACCGAGGCGTTCGGCATCTGCGACGAGGTGCTGCTCAAGGCCACCAAGGGCATCTCCGACCTCGTGACCGTGCCGGGCCTCGTGAACCTGGACTTCGCCGACGTGAAGGCCGTGATGACCTGCCGCGGCAACGCGCTCATGGGCACGGGCCGTTCGCGCGGCGAGAACCGCGCCGCCGAGGCCGCGCAGCAGGCCGTGTCGAGCCCGCTGCTGGAGGACGTGTCGATCCACGGGGCCGAGGGCGTGCTCGTGAACATCACGGGCGGCCGCGACCTGACGCTGCACGAGGTGAACGAGGCGGCGAACGTCGTGACGCAGGCGGCGGGCGAGGACGCGAACGTCATCTTCGGCGCGGTGATCGATCCGAACATCGACGGCGAGCTGGTGATCACGGTGGTCGCGACGGGCTTCGGCCAGTCGGCGCCGAGCCTCAAGCTGGTCGAGCGCCCGCGCGCCGCGGCGGCGAAGGGCGACGAGAGCGACGACGCCGAGGACTACCGCCGCCCGGCGTGGCAGCGGCACCGCGACCGTGCGCAGTGGGGCCGTGACGGCTCGCGGGGCGAGTCGCTGCAGGTGCCGGCGTTCCTGCGCAAGCAGATGGACTGAGGCCCACGGGCCTCGCCGGGGCGAACGAAGATGCCGCTCTTCTCCGCGCTCGTGAAGTGGGGGCACACCCGTCACTACAACGACGGGGTGCTCCACTTCAATCGCGGTGAGTTCGAGAAGGCCGCCGAGTGCTTCGAGGCCGTGCTCAAGGAGCGGCGCGACCCGAACGATCCCGACCACTGCCTCGCGCGCGTGCAGGCCGCCGAGGCGCGCGCGAACCTGGGGCTGGCGTTCTTCCACGCCGGCGACTACGCGCGCGCCGATCGCGAGTTCACCACCGCGCTCGAGGAGAACCCGACGTTCCCCGACCTGCGCTACTACCGGGCGCGCATCGCCGAGCGCTCGGGCCGGCTCGAGGACGCGATCGCCGACCTGGAGCGCGCGGTGGCCGAGCACCCGCGCTACCTGCAGGCGCACCTGCTGCTGGCCGTGTGCCTGGCCCAGAGGGGCGAGCGACCGCGCTCGCAGGCGGCGCTGCACACCGCGCTGGAACTGGGCTGGGCGCCGCCGGCGGGACTGCCCCCGCCCGCGCGCCCGACGTGGAGCGGCGACGCGTGGAAGCAGCTGCTGGGCGGCACGCCGCCGCCGCCGGGCGCCGCGGCGCCGCCGCTGCACGAGGCGATGCAGCGCCACGCCGCGGGCGACCTCGCGGGCGCTATCGACGAACTGGCGCGCGCGGTGGAGGAGAAGCCCACCTGGGCCGACCTGCGCGCGCGGCTGGCGGGCCTGCTGCTCGAGGCCGGGCGGCCCGACGAGGCACTGCGGCACCTGTCGGTGGCGCTGGAGCGCAATCCCGGCTACCTGGAGGCGCGCCTGCTCGCGGCGCGTGCCGAGCGCGAGTGCGGCCGCGCGGCCGACGCCGAGGCGCACGTGGCGGCGGCGCTGATCAAGAACCCCGAGTATCCCGACCTGCACTTCTGGGCGGGCCTCGCGCGCTTCCGCGCCGGCGACCTGCCGGGCGCCGCGGCGTCGCTGGAGCGTGCCACCGAGCTGAACCGCCAGTTCGCGCGCGCGCAGCGGCTGCTCGGGCTCGTGTACCACGCGCTCGGCCGCTTCGACGACGCGCTGCGCGCCGTGCGCAAGGGCCTGAGCCGCGACCGCGAGGTGCCGGGCGGCGACCTGGAGCCGGCGCTGCTGCTGCTGGATGCCGGAGACTTCGCCGGCGCCGAGGAGTGGCTCGTGCGCACGGTGGCCATGCGGCCGCAGTACCCCGACGTGCACATGGCGCTGGCGCGCGCTCGCCGCGGCATGGGCCGCACCGAGGAGGCGCGCGCGTCGTACCGCGAGGCGCTGCGCGTGGCGCCGCTCTACGACGCGGCGGCGCTGGAGCTGGCGGCGCTCGAGATCGAGGCCGGCCGCCCCACGGCGGCGGTCGAGGCGCTGACGCCACTGATGGGCCGCCGCACCGGCTGGGCCGACGCGCATGCGCTGATGGGCCGCGCGCGGCTGCTGCTGGAGCAGCCCGTGGAGGCCGAGGCGGCGCTGCGCGAGGCGCTGCGGCTGCACCCGGGCTTCGCCGCGGCGCACGCCGACCTGGGCTGGGCGCTGCTGCGCCAGGGCCGCACGACCGAGGCCGACGTGTCGTTCGGCCGCGCGCTGGAGCTGGACCCGCTGCATGCGCTGCCGCGCCAGCAGCTGGAGTGGCGCGAGCTGCTCACCACCGCGCGCGAGAGCTGACCGCGCGCGAGGCGCCGGTTCAGCGCTCGGCGCCCGCCGTGCGCGCGGCGTCGTCGCCCTTGAGCTCCAGTTCGAGCTGCGCCGCGACGAAACGCGGATCGCTGCCGGCCGGGTAGCGCGCGAGCGCGCGGGCGATGTCGCGCTTCGCGTCCGCCGCGCGGCCCAGGTGGTGCTCGGCCACGGCGCGCTTGGCGTCGATCTGCGCCAGCATCACGAGCGCGCGCGGATCGCGCTGCGCCGCCGCCGCCGCGTCGAGCGCGGCGAGCGCGCCCGCCCAGCGCTGCGCGTTCAGCGAGTCGACCGCCGCCTCGTAGGCCTGCACCGCGGCCACGTCGAGCGCGGCCACCGGGTGCGAGGCGTCGGGCTGGAACTGCAGCACCACCACCGGCTCGCGGGCGCCCGCGGCGCGCCACTCGGCGATCGTGCGGTGGCGCACGGTGGTGTCGCGCGCCCACAGCTGCGGCGCGTAGGAGTGCTCCACGAACACCATCACGCCCTGCGGGAACTGGTTCAGCACCAGCGCGCCCCCGCCGAAGTCCGCGGGCTTGCGTACGAGGAACGCCTCGCGGGTCTCCGCGGTGAGCCGCTGCAGGCGCGCGAGGCGCGCGTAGTTCCACACGCCGGACTCGTCGGTGTCGGCGGCGCTCGGCACGCCCGTGGCCGGCGTCGCCAACAGCAGGCCCGCGAGCCGCACGCCCACCAGCGCGAGCGGCGCGTGCCGATGCGCGAGCGCTGCGAGCGGCGCGAGCGCCAGGCCCAGCCCCATCGCCGGAACGAGCAGCCGGAAGTTCACCCAGTTCGGCAGGATCGCCACCATCGGCAGCAGCGTGAGCACGAACACCATCGCGCCCCACGCCGACCACGCGCTGGCCGCGCGCGCGCCGTGTTCCGCGCGCCGCAGCGCGTGCAGGCCCGCCGCCACCAGCGCCAGCGCCGCGACGCACAGCGCGAGCGCGGCGAGCGGCGGCGCGTCGAGCAGGTTCAACCCGTCGCGAACGCCCAGCCCCAGCGCGTGCGCGAACAGCGCCGGCCACGTGCCGGGCGCCTGCAGCGCCGGCAGCGAGTCGCCCACGGAAGCGAGCTGCGCGTGGCGGCGGATTTCGCCGTACGCCGCGCCCCACGCCAGCACCAGCGACACGATCGCGATGCCCCAGCGGCGACGCCGGCCGTTCAGCGAGCCGAACGGCGCGAACGGCAGCAGCAGCAGCACCGGCAGCACGACCTCCTTGGCGAGCAGGCCCGCGAGCGCGGCGACCATCGCCACCGCGAGCCGCCCGCGCGAGGCGGCGAACAGCGCCAGCGCCACGGCCACGAGCGCGCCCAGGTCTGCATGCCGCTGGCCCACGCGAGCACCGTGCGCGAGCCCTCCAGCATCAGCGGGAACGTGGCCGCGGCCGCGGCGCGGCCGGCGCCGGCAGCGCGCGGCGGAACGCCGCGTAGAGCAGCACGCCCGCGAGCGCGAGCAGCGTGGCGTGGATCGCGGCGATCGCCCACGGCGCGCGATCGAGCAGCGGCGCCACCAGCAGGAAGTCGAGCTGGCGCGTGAGCGGCCGCCAGTAGAACTCGTGCCCCATGCCGTCCAGCCAGCCGAGCGGCCCGCCGAACGCGAGCCGGTGCAGGAACCAGTGGTCGTCGAGCACCGGCTGGCCCACCGGCGCGCCGCGGAGCATCAGCAGCGTCGGCACCACCGCGAGCGCCACCAGCAGCGCGACGAGGTCGAAGCGCGCGCGGGGCGGGGCGGGATCAGGCGTCCGGGCCGGGGAAGGGGCGTCCATGCGGGGAGGATTCGACCGCGCGGGCGGCCGACTGGAGAGGAAAGAAACGCGAACCGCGACCCGCCGGGTGGGCGAGTCGCGGTGGGCAGGTTGCCGAGGTCAGGCGGTGGCGGCCTTGCCGGTGCCGCGCACGGCCTTCTGGATCTTGCCGCCGCGGATGCAGCGCGTGCAGACCTTGACCTTCTTCGGCTTGCCGTCCACGAGCGCGCGGACCGGCTGCAGGTTCACGTTGAACACGCGCTTGGTCACGTTGTTGGCGTGACTGACGTTCTGGCCCGCCATGCGCTGACGGTTGCAGACGAAACACTTCGCCATCTTCGGAATCTCCTCGGAAACCGCGGCGCGATGCGGCAGGGCGCCGCTCGCCGGGCCGAACCCGGACAGAGGGGGTCGCAAGGGGCGACCCGTGTTGAAAGAGCCGGGGGAATCTAGCAGGGGGGCCGTGGCCGGAGCAAGGCGGGAGGCGAGGGGGGCTGGCCGGGCTGGGGGGGGGCGCCAGGCGGCCGGTGACGGCCGACCCGGCGCCGAGCGTCCCGATGGGCTCCGTGACACGTCCCGAGGCCCTCTCCTAAGGTGCGGCGCCATGTCCGCGCCCAGACCCGTCGCCCCGCGTCCGCAGCCGTCCATGCGCCTGCAGTTCCTGCCGGGCATGGGGCCGCAGCGGGCCATCGCGTTCGAGCGGTTGGAGCTGCGCACGATCGAGCACCTGGTGCGCCACTACCCGCGGCTGTGGCTCGACGCGCGCCACTTCGTGCCGGTGAAGGACCTGCGGCCGGGCGAACTGCTCACGGTGACGGGCGCCATCAAGCACTCGGCGGCGCTGCGCACGCGCAGCGGCCGCGGCGACTTCGTGGCCACGCTGGTCGACGACACGGGCGTACTGCCGCTGTACTTCTTCGGCCAGAGCTTCCTCGCGCGCACGCTGCCGCCGGGCACGCGCGTGGTCGTGAGCGGCGAGCTCGACCCGCTCGAACGCCGCATGCAGAACCCGATGTTCGAGGTCATCGAGGGCGACATCGAGCAGTTGCTGCACGCGGGTCGGCTGGTGCCGGTGCACGCGCTCACCAGGGGCGTCACCGCGCGCGGCATGCGCTCGGCGGTGCGCCACGCGCTCGACCTGGTGGCCGACGACGTGCCCGACCCGGTGCCGCCCGAGGCGGCGAAGGCGCACCATCTGGAGCCGCTCGGGCAGGCGCTGCGGCAGATCCACTTTCCCGATTCCGAAGAGGCGCGCGCCGGGGCGCGCCGGCGGCTCGCGTTCGAGGAGCTTTTCGTGCTGC
>JBGAOB010000306.1:0-5559 GCA_044222045.1 Candidatus Eiseniibacteriota bacterium | reverse complement strand
TGCAGGGGGCGTACGGCGAGTACGCCGAGCACGGCTACCTCTACCTGGGCGTCGAGCCGCGCGAGACGGTCCGCGACTCGCTGGTGGACGTGACCTTCCAGGTCTCGGAGGGCGCACCCTCCAAGATCCGGCTCGTGAGCGTGGTCGGCAACAAGGGCACGCGGGAGAACGTCATCCGCCGCGAACTGGCGATCCACGAGGGCGACACGTTCCGGCGCTCGGCGCTCATGCGCAGCCAGGGCGACCTCATGCGACTCGGCCTGTTCGAGGAGGCGATCCCCGACTTCACGCCCGCCGAGAGCACCGACGTGGACCTGGTGTTCAAGGTCAAGGAGAAGCAGGTCGGCACGGCCTCCGCCGGCGCCGGCTACACCAGCCAGACCGGCCTGACGGGCTTCCTCGAGCTGGGCCACAACAACGTCCTCGGCAACGGCCAGCAGCTCGCCCTGCACGTCGAGCGCGGCGGACGCCGCGAGGACTACTCGCTCAGCTTCACCGAGCCGTGGTTCCACGATTCGCCCACGCTGCTCGGTTTCTCGGCGTACAGCACGACCGCGAACCTGTCCGAGTACGACCAGCGCCGGCGCGGCGGCTCGGCGCGCATCGGCCGCCCGCTGCCGTGGCCCGACTACTCGCGCGGCTCGATCAGCTACACGCTCGAGAACGTGCGCATCAACAACGTCCGCGACTCGCTGCTGCTGACCGGCGTCAAGATCGGCGTGGACCAGCTCACGAGTTCGTTCGAGACGAACTTCCTGCGCAACAGCACGGACAACCCGTTCTATCCCACGAAGGGCACGCGGCTCACCGCCAACGAGGACTTCACCGGCGGCCCGCTCGGCGGCGACCTGTCGTACCACCAGCACCGCTACGAAGGCCGCGCCTACCTGCCGTCGCTGTTCAAGAGCTTCACGACCATGGTGCGCCTGCGCGTCGGGCTCATGGGGCAGTACCCGTGGCTCGACAAGACGGTGCCCGACTACGCGCGCTTCCGGCTCGGCGGCGGCAACACGCTCGACCCGCTGCGCGGCTACCTCGACTACCAGGTGGTGCCCGAAGGCAACGTGCGCGACGTGGTGACCGGACGCGTGATCAGCGCGATCGACTCGGTCACGACGCCGGGCGTGCGCGACACGTCGTATCGCGACATCGTCACGCGGCAGCGCTACCCGGGCGGCCTCTACATGGGGCTGTTCACCGCCGAGCAGCAGTTCCCGATTGTGCACCCGCTTCACGGTGTGCTTTTCTTCGACGCTGGCAACACGTGGAACCGCGTCCGCGACATCCACCCGTTCGACCTCAAGGTGGGCGCGGGGCTCGGGTTCCGCATGGAGATCCCGATCCTCGGCAACATCGGGTTCGACTACGGCTACGGCTTCCATCGGGACGACGGCCCGCGCTGGCAGGGGCACTTCCTGATGGGCAACATCGGATTCTGACGAGGGCGCATGCGACACACGGGACGGTGGTTCCGGATCGGCGCGCTGGCGCTCGCGGCCACGCTCGGATGCGTGGCGGTGGCCGGCGCGGCGGACCTGCGCGCGGGCTACATCGATTCCGCGCGGATCTTCCTCGAGTTCAAGGACGCGCAGGAGGCGCAGGCGCGGTTCGACCGCATGGTCACCGGCTGGCGCGACGAGGCGACGGAGAAGGAGAAGGCCGTCACCCAGCTGCGCCAGGAGGTGCGCGACCAGTCGCCCATCCTGTCCTCGGCGCGCCGCCAGGAGAAGGAAGCGGCGCTGCAGCGCGCGATCGGGGAGTACGACGCCTTCATCCAGGACGTCTGGGGCCCGACCGGCCGCGCTTACACCGAGAACGAGCGGGCCACGGGCGAAATCGTCCAGCGCATCCGCACCGCCGTGGAGAAGATCGCCGGGCAGAAGGGCCTCGAGCTCGTGCTCGACGCCGCGAGCGGCTACATCGTCTACGCCGACAAGACCCTCGACCTGACCGGCGAGGTGCTGGCCGAGCTCGCGGCGACGTCCACGACTTCGACCGGCGCGCGCTAGGGAGGACCGCATGAGCACTCGGACGCTCGCCGAGCTGGCCGCCGAGCTGGGCGGCACCGTCGTGGGCGACGGTTCGACCGTGATCCGCGGCGTCGCGGGCATTCGCGAAGCGCAGGCGGGCGACATCACGTTCATCGCCAACGCCACGGCGGCCACCTGTCGCAGACCGCCTCGGCGACGTGCGCGACTCGCGCAGGCGCGTGCCGCTGCCGGAGTGGACAGCCCATGCTGGTGAAGGTCGTGCGCCTGTTCCGCCCCGAGCTGTACCAGCCGCTCCCCGGCGTGCACCCGACGGCGGTCGTCTCGCCGGCGGCCACGATCGGCGAGAACGCCTCGGTCGGCGCGCACTGCGTGGTCGAGGCCGGGGCGCGCGTGGGCGCGAACGCCGTGCTCATGCCGGGCTGCTACATCGGCGTGCAGGCGTCCGTGGGCGCGGGCACGCTGCTCTACCCGCGCGTCACCGTGCGCGAGGAGTGCGTGATCGGCGACCGCTGCATCCTCCATCCGGGCGTCGTGATCGGCTCGGACGGCTTCGGCTTCGCGTTCGACGCGGGCCGCTACCACAAGGTGCCGCAGGTCGGCATCGTCGTGGTCGGCGACGACGTCGAGATCGGCGCCAACACCACCATCGACCGCGCGACCACGGACGCGACGCGGATCGGCGACGGGACCAAGATCGACAACCTGGTCCAGATCGGCCACAACGTCGTCACCGGCAAGCACTGCATCATCGTCGCGCAGGTCGGCATCTCGGGGAGCACGCACCTCGAGGACTACGTCACCATCGGCGGGCAGGCCGGGCTCGTCGGGCACATCCGCATCGAGCAGGGCGCCATGATCGGCGCCCAGAGCGGGGTCACCAAGTCGGTCGCGCGCGGCGAGAAGGTCTCGGGGTACCCCGCGATCGCGCTCAACGCGTGGAAGCGCCTGACGGCGTACCTCAGCCGCGTACCGCAGCTCTTCGAACGCACCAAGGCGCTCGAGGAGCGCGTCGACAAGCTCGAGAAGGAAAAGCAGAGGGAGGCGGTTCGTTGAAGGGACGCATGCAGCGCACGATCGGGCGCGAGACGGCGATCGAGGGCGTCGGGCTCCACACGGGTGAGAAGGGCGTCATGAAGTTCCTGCCGGCGCCGGTCGGTCACGGCGTCCGGTTCGTGCGCGTCGACCTCGACGGCCACCCGGAAGTCCGCGTCCGCCCCGAGAACGCCCACTTCGATCCCAACGCCGGGCGGCGCACGATCCTCCAGCAGGACGGCGTGCAGATCCACACCATGGAGCACGTGCTCTCGGCGGTGGCGGGCCTGGGCATCGACAACCTGCGCATCGAAGTGAGCAGCATGGAAGTGCCCGAGGGGCACGACGGCAGCGCCGCGCCGATCGCGAACGCGCTCATGGCGGCGGGGCTGGTCGAGCAGGACAAGCCGACCCGGCACATCAAGATCACCAAGCCGGTGTCCATGACCGAAGGGCGCGCCGAGCTGACCGCGGTCCCGTACGGCGGCTTCAAGCTGTCGTTCACGATCGAGTACGACCATCCGCTCATCGGCGTCCAGCACCTGTCCATGGACATCACGCCCGAGGTGTACCTGCGCGAGATCGCGCCGGCGCGCACGTTCGTGCTCGAGCGCGACCTCGATCACCTGCGCCAGTCGGGCTGGATCAAGGGCGGCCGCATCGAGAGCGCGATCGTGGTCGGCAAGGACCGCGTGCTCAACGACGAACCGCTCAAGTGGCAGGACGAGTTCGTGCGCCACAAGGTGCTCGACCTGCTCGGGGACCTGTTCATCCTCGGCGGCCCGCTGCTCGGGCACGTGACCGCGAAGCGTTCGGGGCACCAGGGCCACGTGGCGTTCGTGAAGCTGCTCAAGGAGACGCTGCCGCTGCCGGGCCGCCGGCCGGGCGGCCCGCCCGAGGAGTGGGACACGACCGCGATCATGGACCTGATGCCGCACCGCTACCCGTTCCTGCTCGTCGACCGCATCACGTCGATCGAGGAAGGGCAGTGCATCGAGGGCTTCAAGAACGTCACGATCAACGAGCCGTTCTTCCAGGGCCACTTCCCGGGCCAGCCCACCATGCCCGGCGTGCTCATCCTCGAGGCGATGGCGCAGGTGGGCGGGATGCTCATGCTCAACTCGGTCGACGACCCGGGCAACAAGCTCATGTACTTCATGGGCATCGACGGCGCGAAGTTCCGCCGCCCGGTGGTGCCCGGCGACCAGCTGCGCTTCAAGCTCAGCCTGCTCAACGTGCGGCGCCGGACCATGAAGATGCGGGGCGAGGCGTACGTCGACGGCCAGCTGGTGGCCGAGGCCGAACTGCTCGCCACCGTCGTGGACAAGCGCCCGTGAGCGCGGGCGGGACGCGGATCCATCCGGCCGCGCACGTCGACCCGGCCGCGCGCCTCGGGGTGAACGTCGAGATCGGCCCGGGCGCGGTCGTCGGCCCGGACGCGACGATCGGCGACGGCACGCGCATCGACGCGAACGTGCTCGTGACGGGCTGGACGACGATCGGCCGCGACTGCCACCTGCACCACGGCGCCGTGGTCGGCTCGCCGCCGCAGGACCTCAAGTACACGCGCGAGCCGAGCTACCTGGTGATCGGCGACCGCACCGTGCTGCGCGAGTACATGACCGCGAACCTCGCGACCGAGCCCGGCTTCACGACGCGCATCGGCAGCGACTGCCTGCTCATGGCGTACTCGCACGTGGCGCACAACTGCCAGGTCGGCGACCGCGTCGTGATCGCGAACGCCGTGCAGATGGCCGGCTACGTGGTCGTGGACGACTGGGCGATCGTCGGCGGCGGCACCGTCGTGCACCAGTTCACGCGCATCGGCCGGCACGCCATGATCGGCGGCGGCTCGCGCATCCCGCAGGACGTGGCGCCCTACGTGAAGCTGGCGGGCAGCCCGCCGCGCCTGGCGGGCATCAACACGATCGGCCTCGAGCGCCGCGGTTTCGCGCGCGAGACCGTGGCCGCGATCGAGAAGGCCTACCGCGTGTTCTTCCGCGACGGGCTCACCGCGACCCGCGCCGTCGAGGAGATCCGCGCGCGGTTCCCGGGGAACCCGGACGTCGAACACTTCGCGCGGTTCTGCGAAACGTCCGTGCGCGGCGTCACGCGCTGAAAGGAGTCCACCCGTGCAGCCGGTCCGTTGCGGTGTGTGGGGCGTCGGGGTGTGGGGGGAGAAGCACGCGCGGGTGTACGGCGCGATTCCGGAGGCCGCGCTGGTGGGCGTGTACGACCGCTCGCCCGAGCGGGCCCGCGCGGTGGCGGAGCAGTACGGCACGCGCGCGTTCGCGACGCCCGCTGAACTGCTGCGCGAGTGCGAGGCCGTGTCGGTGGCGACGCCCACCGTGGCCCACTGCGAAGCCGCCGAGGAAGCGCTCGCGGCCGGCTGTCACGTGCTCGTCGAGAAGCCGATGGCGGTCACGGTCGCCGAGTGCGACGCGATGATCGCGGCGGCGAAGCGCGCGGCCCGCGTGCTGCAGGTGGGGCAGGTGGAGCGCTTCAATCCCGCGCTGCTCGCGGCGCGGCCGTTCCT
>JBGAOB010000305.1:0-5479 GCA_044222045.1 Candidatus Eiseniibacteriota bacterium | reverse complement strand
GTGCGCGGCTTTTCGGCGCGCGTGCTGCGTGACGTCGGCGCGGGCGCGGGAATCACGGGCTCGGTCGGCTGGGTCGCGGCGGGCGCGGGCGTGGCCACTTCGATCAGGTGACGCGCGCGTTCGGCGTTGCGCGCGCGGTTGAAGCGCATCACCCCGAGGCCGATGAGCGTGAACGCGATCAGCGCGCCCAGCACCACAACGAGCTCGCGATACGTGATGCGGATGCCTTCGCCGCCCTGCGATGCGCGTCGCGCCGTCGGCGCGGAGGGCGCTTCGTACGCGGACTCTTCGATCACCGGCGCGTCGTGCGCGGCCGGGTGCGGCATGGCGCGCGAGGGCGTGTGCCCGAACTCGTCGGGCCGCGGCGTGGCGCGCGACGGGATGGACGCCGACGTCTCCGGCTTGGGCAGACCGCGCGACAGCGGGCGCGGGAACGAGCGCGAGTGCGGCGTGGCGGGCGTCACCGCGCCGGGGGCGTCGACGATGCGCGGCGCCAGCGTGGGCGGCAGCTCGGTGGCAGCGACGTCGTCCGCGGCCTGCGGCCACGCGGGCGTGGTCTCCACGGTGGGCTGCTCGGGCAGTCCGATGTCGTCGCCGGGGGCGAGCTTGTGCAGATCGTTGCGCGAGTGCGGCGGCGTGATGATGTGCGTGAACGGGATCGCGTCGCGCTCGGCGGGCGTGGGCGGCGCAGGCGGCGGCACGTACAGCGGCGGTCCCGGGCGCACGATCTCGGCGCTCGAGGGCTTCACGTCGGCGGGCACCTGCATCACCGGCGGTCGCACGCTGCCGTCCGACGGCGGACGCTGTGCTTCGCGCGTCGGCGTGGCGGGCGGGCTCGCGGCACGCGGCGCTTCGGCCGGCGCGGGACGCGGCGGCGCGGGCGCGTGATCGTCGGTGCGCTTGCCGTCGCGCTGCGGCGCGGTGCCGGCGTCGGCGCGCGGGCCGGCGCGCTCCACCGGGCGCGGCGTGGCGCCGCTCACCGGCGTGGGCGAGCCGCCGGTGGGCCGCGGCGCTGCACCGCTCGGGCGTGGGGCCGCACCGCTCGGCCGCGGCGTGACGCCACTGGGGCGCGGCGTCTGGCCCGACGGCGTGTCGGATGTGCTCTTGCGGCCGAGGCCCAGCAGCGAACGCTTCACCGCCACGGGCTTGGGGCCGGTCTCTTCCAGCAGGTCGGCGCGGATCGCGGCCTCGATGCCGTCGAAGAGCTCGTCGAAGAACTCGGGCTCGGGCTCATTCACGAGCAGTTCGCGGAGCTGCTGGCTCTCTTCGGCCAGCTGGTCGCGCCAGTCGCGGCAGCCCGGGCAGATGCCCATGTGGTGGCGCACCGACTCGCCCTGCGAGCCGGTGGCCTGCCCGTCGAGGGCCGCCGAGATCTGCGTGAACGTGGGATGGTTCACGCGGCCGGCTCCTCGGGGCGAAGCGAGCGGTGGATGCGATCGCGCACGTGCGCCACTTCCTCGGGCACCAGCCCCGGCAGGATGCCGGTGAACAGCGCCACGTCGGAGTAGGGCATGTGCTCGAGCACCACGAGCGCCAGCAGCAGCCGCTCGTCGGCGCGCAGCAGGTTCCACTCGCGCAGCACGCGATGGCGGTCGAGCGCCTGCGGCGACGGGTTGGCGAGGAACGCGGCCCAGTCGGCGCGGCTGCCGGGCACGTCGGCGGGATCGTCGGCGCCGCCACTGGCTTCGAGCAGCGGCATCAGGTGGCGCACGTACCAGGGCAGGAACAGCTTGCCCGCGGGCAGGCTGTTGATCTGCTTCCACGCACGGCGCGACGCCTCGGTGAGCGCGGCGATCGACTCGGCTTCGTTGCGGGTGAGCGCGAACGAGAGGCGCCACAGCACTCCGTGATAGGAGCGCAGCAGCTCCATGAACGCGCCGGGATCACCGCGCTGAGCGGCGATCACCAGTTCGGCTTCGCGACCGGCATCGAGCCAGAAGCGCGAGGCACCCGCGGACGACATGCACGACCTCCGAGGCGACGGTTTCCCGGATCGAGCGACGCCCGTGAGCCCGACGCGGTGCGCACCGCGGGGGCGATCCGAGAAGGAGTTCTCCGGGCGGGTTGTCGGCCGGAAGGGCGCGCGGCTGAAGTGCCGGGAAGGAGCGGCGGTGGGGGGGCGCGTCGCATCACGCGTGCGCGGGCTCGCTTCGGGTGTGGGGGCCGGAGGCACGGGGGGCCTGATTCGGGGCCGGCCTGCGGCGGCATCCTGCCGCCTCCGGCCTAAGCCCGGACTATTCATGATCCGGCGGCCTGCGAGCGCGATCTGGCGTCGGGCCGCTGCGTTGCGGAATCGGGGCGCTCCTCGGCGTGTCTCCGACACGCTTCCGGTGCGGCCCGATCCCACGCCTTGCGTAGTCCGGGTGCTGAGCCTGAAAGCGACCGCCAGTCCATGGCTCCTTCGCTTTCCGGGATTACCCCGAATCAGGCCCCCCGTGCCTCCGGCCTGCGTACTCGCGGCGGACGGCGCCTTTTCCCTATCCGGCGCCGCTTCCTCTGGCCGTGGTGCTCCCCGCTGCCATCCAGCCGCGCGGAGGAGTAGGGCAGGGTGCCTGCGCGAATGGTTGCGCCGCGCTTGGATGGCTCCTTCGCGCGGCGGCCGCTTCGAGCCGAAACGCCGACCGCGCCAGGGATCGCTCCCCGGCGCGGCGCGTTTGCTCTCTTGCTCGGTGTGGTTGTCACCGATTCGGGTCGCTGCCGCCCTTCTTGAACTGCCGGTCGCTCTCGAGCTGCAGGTCTTCTTCCTGGTCCTCGGCCTTGATGTCGTGGCCTTCGCTGTCCACGAACACCATCTCCACGCGGCGGTTGCGCGCGAAGTTGGCCTTGGAGTCCTCGGTCACCTTGAGATCCCCCTCGCCCTTGAACGCGGTGGTGATGCGCGCGGGCTCGATGCCGAGCTTCACCATCACGTCGCGCACGGCGTTCACGCGGTTCTGCGACAGCCGCATGTTGTACGCCACGCTCGCGCGCGAGTCGGTGTGGCCCTCCAGCCGCACGGTGATGCTGGGGTACTTCTTCAGCACGTTCGCGATGCCGGTGATGACTTCGTTGGAGCGCTGGCTGATGAAGTAGCGGTCGAGCGCGAAGTGCACGTTGCGCGGAATCTTGAGTTCCTCGGGCGTGGGCGACATCGCCACCGGCGGCACGGGCAGGTCGGGCTCGGGCTTGGTCATCACCGGTGCGGGCGGCGTCATGGCCACGGGCTCGGCGGGCTTGCAGGCGTCCACCTTCACCGCGGCGTCGTTCGCCAGCTTCTCGGCCAGCGCCACGTGCGGGCTGGTGCGGCAGTCGCCCTGGTCCACCTGCTCGTTGCCGGCCCACAGCAGCTGCACCTCCAGGCGCGCCAGGTCCTCGGCGGCGCACTCGAAGCCGGCGGACTTCTTCATGGCTTCGAGCTTGTCCCACAGGTCGGGGCGCACCTTCGTGCTGCCGGTCAGCATCTGCGCGGCGGGCACGTCGGCCTGCGTCACCGGCTGCTCGCCGCGCGCGACGGCCGCGGTCGCCTGCGCGGCGGCGTCCCACGCCGCGAGATCGAAGCCCGTGCGGTCGTTGTCCAGGTACTCGGTGCGCACGGCGCCGAGGAGTTCCCTGGCCCGCGCCACGCGCCAGCGGTCGGTGGCGGGCTGCGCTGCGAGCACCGTCGACAGCGAATCGATCCGCGCGAGGTCGCGGGCGATGGCCTCGTCGCTGGTGCGCGCACGCAGCGGCGTCAGCCCGTCGGCGCGCGCCGTCATCGCCAGTGCGAGCCCCAGCACCAGCAGCGCGCCCAACGCGACGAGCCACGCGATCAGCGTGGTGTGGAAGCGGCGCGGCCGGCGCAGGCGCGTGATCAGCGGCCGCTCGGCGCCGCGCGCGTGGTGGCGGTCGCCGGGCACCTGGGTGCGCACGCGTCCTCGCGCGCGGGCCGGCTGCTTGTGCGGACGTTCCGTGGTTCGGGTCATCGTGCTCACCTCCTTCACTTCGATCCGGCGGCGGAACGAAGGAACTGTTCGTCGAACTTGAAGCCCATCTGCACGTAGGGCCCGTGGTCGGTGTGATCGAGGTCGGCCATGTCGGCGTCGCGGAAGCCGAACACGTTCCAGCCGGCCGATGCGCGCAGTCCGTGCGCCACAGCCAGGCCCAGCTCGGCGCCGGCGCCGAAGCGCTTCTCGGCGAAGTCGCGCGACGTGAGCGCGCGCGCCGCGAGGCCCGCGTCCCACCTCGAGTTCAGGTCCCACAGGCCGCGCAGCGACAGCAGCTGCGCGTCGGTGCGCGTGTCGAGACCGCCGCTGCCGTCCGTCGCCCACTTCGCGGCCGCCTGGCCCATCAGCGTGAGCCGGCGGTTGGCCTTGAGGTTGGCGTGCGCGCTGAGGATGTTGGACGTGTGGTCGAGCATGTGCGTGCCGAAGTAGTCGCGCGCCCCGCGCTGCACGCGATTCTCGAAGCGAGCGAGCGCGTTCCACGCGTTGCGGTCGGTCTGGCGCCACGCCACGCCGGCCTGCGTGCGCAGGTCGACGTCCTGGTCGAGCCCGTCGTACAGGCTGGTACGGAACAGGCCGGTCCAGTCGCGGTTCAGCTTGTGCGCGACGCCGAGCGTGCCGAGCGTGCTGGTGCGGTGGCCGTACCTCTTCTCGTTCGTGGTGCGCATCTCGAGGCGGCCGGTCACCTTGGTGAGCGGATCGCGCGTCACCTCGACGCCGGCGCCGAACACGAACGCGCCCTTGGTGCCGGCGTCGCCCGAGGGCGGGGTGCGGTCGGTGCGGTTCTCCAGCACGGTGATCTGCTCGAGCGAGCCGTCCAGCCGCACGCCAGGCGCCACCGTCCAGCGGTTGCGCACGCCGATCGCCGCCTCGGCCTCGCGGCCGGCGAACGCGCTGCGGGCGCGGTACTCGCTGAACACGTGGCCGTCGCGCAGCTCGTCGCTGGCCACGCCGAACACGGTCTGCGACACGCGCTCGCGCGTGTTGAGCGCGAACGGGCCGCCGAACGCGGTGATGTCCTCGTGCTTCACGTAAGCGCGCGTGCGCGCCGAGATCGGCATCTCGGCGCCGCCGCCACCGCGCTTGCGAGCGCTCACGTCCAGGTCCTGCTCGTACTCGCCGAACAGCGTGGCGCGCCGGCCGCCGGGCAGCGCCGGCGACACCGACAGCTTGCCGCGCACGCTGCCGACGTCGCTCGGCCACACGCCGGTGGTGCCGGTGACGGCGCGGGACGCGGTCTCGCTGGCCCAGCGGTACGCGCCCTCGGCGGTGAAAAGGCCCAGCTTCTGCGACGCGCCGGCCTCGACGCCGTCGCGACGCCCGCCGGTGGCGAGTTCCTCGGTGCGCAGCGCGTTCGCGAACAGCGACGTGCCCGTGGCGAGCGGCACGCGCAGGCTGGCGCCCAGTTCCTGCCGGCCGGCGGCCACGAGCGACGACGTGTTCTGGAAGCCGGTTTCGGCGCGCTGCGCCCACACGCGCACGTCCGCGCGTGGGTCGGCCGCGGCGAGTTCGGCGCGCCA
>JBGAOB010000304.1:0-5454 GCA_044222045.1 Candidatus Eiseniibacteriota bacterium | reverse complement strand
GCGACAGCGCGCGGACGGGGCCGCCCCCTGCGGCGCCCGGTGAACGAAGCGGTCGGTTCACAGTCGGTCTCCGGGCTCGTACACGCCGAACACGCCGCGCATCACGTCGCACACCTCGCCGAGCGTGGCGCGCGCGACGACGGCGTCGAGGATCACGGGCACCAGGTTCTCGCTGCCGCGCGCGGCGCGCTCCACGCGAGCGAGCGCGGCGCTGCACGCGGCGGCGTCGCGCTCGTTGCGCCACGCGGCGAGCAGCGTGCGGCGCTCGTCCTCCATGCGCGGGTCGTGCGCGAACGGGGCCGGCGGGGCCGGCTCGGGCTCGGTGAACTTGTTCACGCCCACCACGACGCGTGCACCGGACTCGACGTCCTTCTGCCAGCGGTACGCGGCCTCGTGGATCTGCTGCTGCACCCAGCCCTCGGCGATCGCCACCTTCATGCCGCCCATCGCGTCGACGCGCGCGATCAGCTCGCGAGCGCGGCGCTCGAGGTCGGCGGTCATCGACTCCACCCAGTACGCGCCGGCGAGCGGGTCCACCGCGTCGGTGGCGCCGCTCTCGTGCGCGATCACCTGCTGCGTGCGCAGCGCGAGCTTCGCACTCTCCTTGCTGGGCAGGCTCAACGCCTCGTCGTAGCTGTTCGTGTGCAGGCTCTGCGTGCCGCCGAGCACGGCGGCGAGCGCCTGCATGGCCACGCGCACCACGTTGTTCAGCGGCTGCTGCGCGGTCAGCATCGAGCCGGCGGTCTGCGTGTGGAAGCGGAGCTTCAGCGCCTCGGGGTCGGTGATCCCGAATCGCTCGCCGAGCAGCTCCGCCCACAGCTTGCGCGCGGCGCGGAACTTGGCGACCTCCTCGAACAGGTGGTTGTGCGCGTTGAAGAAGAACGAGATGCGCCGCGCGATCTTCGCGGCGTCGAGCCCGCGTGCGCGCGCGGCCTCCAGGTACGTGAGCCCGTCGGCCAGCGTGAACGCCAGCTCCTGCACCGCGGTGCAGCCGGCCTCGCGCATGTGGTAGCCGCTCACCGAGATGCTGTTCCACTGCGGCACTTCGCGCGCGGTGAACTCGAAAAGGTCGCAGATCAGCCGCAGCGACGGCTCGGGCGGATAGATGTACGTGCCGCGCGCGATGTACTCCTTCAGCACGTCGTTCTGCACCGTGCCGCCGAGCTTCGCCCGCGGCGTGCCGCGCCGGTCGGCCACCGCCACGTAGAACGCCAGCAGCAGCGGCGCGGTGGAGTTGATCGTCATGCTGGTGGTGACCTGGTCCAGCGGCAGGTCGGCGAGCAGTTCCTCCATGTCGGCCAGGCACGAGATCGCAACGCCCACCTTGCCCACCTCGCCGTGCGCCATGGCGTGGTCGCTGTCGTAGCCCATCTGCGTGGGCAGATCGAACGCCACGCTGAGGCCCGTCTGGCCCTGCTGCAGCAGGTAGCGGAAGCGCTCGTTCGTCTGCACCGCCGTGCCGAAGCCGGCGTACTGGCGCATCGTCCAGAAGCGCGAGCGGTACATGCCGGGGTGCACGCCGCGCGTGTACGGCGCCTCGCCGGGCGGCGGCGTGCGCCGTGCGAGGTCGCGCGGCAGGTCGGCGGGATAGAACACGGGCTGCACGGGCAGTTCGCTCGGGGTGACCTTGACCGGCACCTCGGGCTGCGGGCCCGACGCGGGCCGCGCGGCGCGAGGCGCGCGGGCGGGCGTCGCCCGCCTGCCGCCGGCGCGTGAACGGCGCGCGCTCACGACGCGCCCTCCGGCTTCATCTTGACCATCGCCTGCCCGGCGGCGACCGCGGCGCGCTCGGTGACGAGGATCTCGGTCACGAGCCCGCCCGTCTGCGCGGTGAGTTCGTTCTGCATCTTCATGGCCTCGACCACGATCACGGGCTGCCCGGGCTGCACCACCTCGCCGACCTTCACCTTGATCGCCACGACCACGCCGGGCATCGGCGCGGACATCGTCTCGCCGCGGCTCTTGCGGGAGCCGCCGGCCTGCTGCAGCAGCAGCTTCTCGAGCGGATTGCGCACCTCGACCGGAATCGTGAGGCCGTTCGCGGTCACGTCGAGGCCTTCGCCGTGGTGCGACACGCGCACCTCGTGCGAGCGGCCGTCCACCAGCAGCGAGTAGACCTCGCCGTCGGGCAGCCGCACGAAGTCGGCCTCGAGTCGCTTGCCCTCGACGATCGCGAACACCTTGCCGTCACGCGCGTCGCACTCCACCTCGGCGTCGCGCCCCTGCATCGTCACCCAGAACTTCATGGTCAGCTCCGCGCGCGCGGCGCCCAGCGCCACGCCGACGGCCCCTCCGCGTCCTCGCGGCGGCCGATGGCGGTGCGCAGGCGTTCCTCGCGCTGATGCAGCGCGGCGGCGAGCAGCGCGGACTGCTGCGCGTCCCCGTCGGGCTGAAGCATGGACGGCTGGAAATGCTCTTCCAGGAACTTCGTGCTCAGGTGGCCGGCGATGAACTCGGGATGATTCAGCAGCCACAGGTGGAACGCGATGTTGTGCTTCGGTCCCTCGAGCACGTACTCGTGCAGCGCGCGCAGCATGCGGCGGCGCGCCTGCTCGCGATCGCGGCCCCACGTGACGAGCTTCGACAGCAGCGAGTCGTAGAACAGCGGGATCTCGTAGCCGCGATAGAAGCCGCCGTCCACCCGCACGCCCGGCCCGTGCGGAAAGCGCACGCGCTCGATGCGGCCCACGCTGGGCATGAAGTTCTTCGTCGGGTCCTCGGCGATGATGCGCGTCTCCATGCTCCAGCCGCGCGGTTGCGGCGTCTCGTCGCCGAACGACAGCTCCTTGCCCTCCGCGATGTGGATCTGCTCCTCGACCAGGTCGAGCCCCGTCACCATCTCGGTCACCGGGTGCTCCACCTGGAGTCGCGTGTTCACCTCGAGGAAGTAGAAGTTGTTGTGCTCGTCGGCGATGAACTCGACCGTCCCGGCCGAGAGGTAGCCCACTTCCTTCGCCACGCGCACGGCCGCCTCGCCGAACGCCTGGCGGGTCTTCGCGTCGAAAGCGGGCGACGGCGTCTCTTCGACGAGTTTCTGGTGGCGGCGCTGGATCGAGCACTCGCGCTCGCCGAGGAACGCCACGCGGCCGGTGGAGTCCGCCAGGATCTGCGCCTCGATGTGGCGCGGCTTCTCGATCGCGCGCTCCACGAACACGCGGTCGTCGCCGAACGCGGCTTTCGCCTCGCCGCGCGTGAGGTCCCACGCGGCGTCGAGCTCGGCTTCGCTCTTCACGATGCGCATGCCCTTGCCACCGCCGCCGGCCGCCGCCTTCAGCATGAGGGGGAAACCGATCTTGCGGGCCACGAGCTTGGCCTCGTCGCGCGTGAACACGGGGCCCGGGGAGCCCGGGATCACCGGCACGCCGGCGCGGATCGCGGCCTCGCGCGCGGCGAGCTTGTCGCCCAGGCCGCCGATCGTCTTGGGGCGCGGGCCGATGAACTCGATGCCGGCGTGCTCGCACGCCTCGGCGAACACCGCGTTTTCGGCGAAGAAGCCGTAGCCCGGGTGGATCGCGTCCGCCTTCACGCGCTTGGCCGTCTCGAGCACGCGCTCGAAGTTCAGGTAGCTCTCGCGCGACGGGCCGGGGCCGATCGGGTAGGCCTCGTCGGCCATGATCACGTGGAAGGCCACGCGGTCCGGTTCGCTGAACAGCGCGATGGACGTGCGACCCATTTCGCGAAGCGTGCGGATGATGCGCACGGCGATCTCGCCGCGATTCGCGATCAGCACGCGTTGGATGTGCCTGGCCATCAGCCCTCCAGCACCACGCACGCCACGGCGAGTCCGCCGTCGTGCGAGAGCGTCAGGTGGGACGTCGTCGCCCCTTTCGCCGTGAAGATCTCGAGCGCGCGATCGGTCAGGCGCAGCGTGGGCACGCGGCCCCCGGGCTGCACCACTTCGATCTGCGTCCAGCCCACGCCCGCGGCCATGCCGGTGCCGAGCGCCTTGGACACCGCCTCCTTGGCCGCGAAGCGGGCCGCCAGGTGCGGCAGCGGATCCTTGTGCTGGCGGCAGTAAGCCAGCTCGTCGGGCGTGAACAGCCGTCGCTCCATGCGCTCACCGAACCGCGCCAGCGACTCGGCGAGGCGTTCCACCTTGCAGACGTCCACGCCGATGCCGAGCACGGCCATGTGGGATCTCCGAGCGAGAGTCGCGCAGGAATGGGATTGCGACGGGAGAGTAGGCAGGCCGGCGCGCCGATTCAAACCCCCGTGGGGGTGCGTTCTCCGCGCGGACGTCCGGCGGGAAGCGGGAGAACGTGGGCCCGGATGCGCACGCGTTCTCCGGCAGGGCGCCTGGCGTCGCGCAACGTGCGAGGGCGCGCGCCGCGGCCTGCACGGCGCGGGCCGCCGGCCGCGCGGCGGCCGAAGCGAAATGCCCCGGCCGCGCCGCGCACGACGCCCGCTCGGCGGCGCGCCCGGGCTCCGGGTGAGTGATTCCGCCACGCGCGTCGCGCGGTTTCGCATCCTGCCCGGGCGCCGCGTCGCGTCGCGGAACTGGCGCGAATCTTCCAGCCAGAACCGTGGCCATTCCGACGTCGCGCACGCCACGCCGCCGGCGCGACGAGGGTGTCACGAGGGGACCTCTCGTCCGGGATCGACCGAGGGGAACCGCCAACGCGGAGGTTCCACATGCAGTCGAAGCGAATCGTTCGAGCCGGCACGCTGGTCGTGCTCGGTGTGCTCACGATGGCGGCGCAGGGATTCGCGCAGTGTTCCGTGTCGGGTCCGAGTGCCGTCTGTCCCGGCAGCCCGGCGCAGTTGTGCGCCTCGCCGGGCGTCGAGTTCCACTGGACCGGGCCGAACGGATTCACCGGCAGCACGCAGTGCGTCACGGTGACCGCGCCGGGCACCTACACGGTGCGAGCGTTCGACGGGATGAACGGGCTGTGGTTCACGTGCGGGGCCACGCTCGGCTCCGGCACCGCGCCGGCCACGCCCACGATCACCGGGCCCACGAGCGGCTGCGATGGGGAGACCGTGCAGTTGTGCGGCCCCACCGGCAACTGGACCTACGCGTGGACCGGGCCGGACGGCTTCACCGCGTCCACGGCGTGCGCGGACGTTTCCGCGAGCGGCACCTACACGCTGGCGATCGGCGACCCCGTCACCGGTTGCACGAGCGCGGCGAGCGCCACGGTGACGTTCGCGCCGTGTGGCGGTGGCGATCCGCTGCCGAACTGCCCGCGCACCGCCGCGTGGTGGGCGCGCCAGTGCCGGCCGAGCACGCGCGGCCCGAAGGTGAGCGTCGCCTCGCTCGACGCGGTGGCGGCGTGCGTCGACGCGCGCGCCACGAGCCTCGCGTTCGACGGCACCGCCGGGTTCTGCGACGCGCTGGGCTGGGACAGCCATCGCGACGTCCGTGCGCACGCACGCCGGCAGCTCGCGGCGCTGTTCGCCAACCTGTGCGCGCACGAGCAGGGCCTCACCACGCCAGGCGGCGCGGCCATCGGC
>JBGAOB010000303.1:0-5474 GCA_044222045.1 Candidatus Eiseniibacteriota bacterium | reverse complement strand
CGCTCGACGGATTCGCCCCGAGGTCGACGAGGGCCTTCGACAGGGCCTCGGCGACCTCGGGGCGGACCGGAGTGGATGCGTTGTGGTCGAGGTAGATCATGTTCGCCCCGGAGGCCCGGTTCCAGCGCCCGCGGCTGCCGCGGGGGGCTCCGGTGGGCGCGCGCGCTACTTCTGGTTGATGAACCGCTCGAGCACGTCGATGGACTCCTTCGCGCTCACCGCTTCGGGCGAGTCGGGCGCGAGTTCCACGACCCGGCGCCATTGGCGGATCGCGTCCCGGTACAGGCCCGCATCGGCGAACGCCACGCCCATCGTGAAGTACGCACAGTGCGACTTCGGCTTCTGCACGATCAGGTTGCGCAGCAGGTCCATGGACTCCTGGTACTTCGCCTGCGAGTAGAGCGAGCTCGCCATGCGGCACGTGGCCACGGAGTCGCCGGGCATCGCCTTGAGCGCGCCCTTGTAGTAGTCCTGCGCCTCGGCCGGACGCCCCATCGCGTCGAGCGCGACACCCAGGTTGACCTGCACCTTGTGGTTGCCCGGCTTGATCCGGTTGGCCTTCGCGAGCACCTGCGCGGCTTCGGCCATCTTCTCGCGGTCCAGGTACATCACGCCGAGGCGATACAGGTTGTCGAACTTGGTGGAGTCCTTGGCGACGGCCTTCTCGAGCAGGCCGAGGCTGTCGACCAGCGCCGGAGCCTTGTCGGCGGCATGCGCCGAAGCAGCCACGCACAGTGCGAACACGACGACGAGGGCAGCGAAGCGCTTCACGGGTGGGTCCTCCGAAGGCGACGTGGAGTGTGGAAAGCGGCGGGGAGTGTAGCAGATGCCCCGGGGCCGGGCATGGCAAGGGAGCGTCAAGAACCGGCCCCAGCGCGTCGCCCCGAGCCGCGCGGACGGCGTGGCGACGCGGCGTGGTCACGACCCGAGCCGAGCGGCGCCAGCGCCTCGGCCAGCGCCTTCGCGCCACGCCGGATCTCGCGCACGTCCATCGCCGCGAAACCCAGCAGCAGCCCGGCCCGGCGCGACGGCCCCGCGTGGAACCGACTCAGCGGCACCACTTCGACGCCGGCGGCGGCCGCGGCGCGCTCGACGGCGGCTTCCCCGAGGCCGCCGCCGAGCCAGCCCACCGTCTGCAACCCTGCCTCGATCGGCGACACGTCGACGAGTCCCGCGAGCTCGGTCCCGAACGCCGCGGCCATCGCGGCCCACCGCTCCGCGTACACCTCGCGCATGCGACGGATGTAGCGCGCGAAGTGCCCGGCCGCGACGAAGTCGCCGACGATCGACTGCTCCAGCACCGGCGCGTGCCGACTGAGCAGCGACTTCGCCGCCGCGATCGCGTCGAGCAGCGCGGGCGGTACCACCAGGTAGCCCAGCCGCAACGACGGGTAGAGCACCTTGCACAGCGACCCGGCGAACAGCACGCGGCCGTGGCGGTCCATGCCCTGCAGGGCCGGCAGCGGGCGGCCCGCGTAGCGGAACTCCGAGTCGTAGTCGTCCTCGAACAGCCACGCGCCGCTCGCGTGCGCCCACTCGAGAAGCGCCAGCCGCCGCGGCAGGCTCATGGGCACGCCGAGCGGGTATTGGTGGGCGGGCGTCACGTACGCGAGCCGGGCCGCGCGCCAGCGCGCGCGGTCCACCACCACGCCTTCCGCGTCCACCGCGCCGGGGATCACGCGCGCGCCGTGGGCGGTGAACAGGCGCGTGGCACCCGTGTAGCCGGGGTCCTCCACCACCACCGTGTCGCCGGGGTCCACGCACACGCGCGCCACCAGGTCGAGCGCCTCCTGCACGCCCGACACGATCACCACCTGCTCCGGGTCGCAGTGCACGCCGCGCGACGTGCGCAGGTAGTCCGCGAGCGCGCGCTGCAGCGGCGGGTACCCGGCCGGCGGGCAGCCCAGCAGGTGCGACGCCGACACGCGCCGCAGCCGGCGCGCCGCGAGCTGGGCCCACAGCGCGACCGGAAACTGGTCCACGGCGGGCTGGTTCGCGCGAAACGCGCGGACCCGCGACGTCTCGGTGCCGGGGAGCAGTCGCAGGCGCGAGGCGAAGCCCGTCCGCGGCGTCGCCCGCGTCGCGGCGGCGCGCGTCGCGGCGGGCAGCGGCGGACGGCCGGCGTGCAGGAGTTCCTCGGGCAGCGACGCGTTCACGAACGTGCCGGCGCCCACGCCGCTCGTGACGTAACCCTCGGCCGCCAGGTCGGCGAACGCCGCCACCACGGTGCCGCGCGAGAGGCCGTACTGCCGCGCGAGGTCGCGCGTGGCCGGCAGGCGCACGCCGCCGCGCAGGCGACCGCCGAGGATCAGGTCGCGCAACGAGACGTACAACCAGCGGGCCGCACCCGTGCCGCGCGGGCGCGGCGGCAGGGCGAGCGGAAGTGTGGTCGCGCGCTTTGGCATAATGGACCAGCATGTTTGCGGAAAATGGCTCTATTGACCAGTCCTTTTTCGGGCGATCCTGCCTGCACGCGATCGCGGGGCGGATCGCCGCCGGCGACCGCCGGCGCCGCGCCCCGCCCGAACGAGGAGCACGCATGACCGCCCGTCTCGACTACCCGCGCGTGGCGCCCGGCCTGTACGAAGCGATGGACGCCCTGGACCAGCGCACCGCCCGCGGCGGGCTGGAGGAGCCGCTGCTGCACCTGGTGCGGCTGCGCGTGTCGCAACTCAACGGCTGCGCGTACTGCCTGGCCCTGCACTGGAAGGACCTGCGCGCGCTCGGTGAGCCGGAGCACCGCCTGTACGCCCTCGACGCGTGGTGCGAGAGCCCGTGGTACACGCCGCGCGAACGCGCCGCGCTCGCATGGGCGGAGGCCGTCACGCGCATCGCCGACGGGCACGCGCCCGACGAGCTGTTCGCGCGAACGCGCGAGGTGCTCGGCGAGAAGGACCTGGCCGAACTCACGCTGGCGGTGGTCACGATCAACGCGTGGAACCGGCTGTCGATCGTGGCGCGGCTCGTGCCCGCGGCCGGCGAGCCCGCGGGAGCGAACGCCTGATGCGCGGCCACGCGTTGATCCTGTGGCTCGCGCTGGGCGCGATCTGGGGCGGCTCGTACCTCTTCATCCGCGTGGCCGCACCGGTGCTGGGGCCGTTCCCGCTGATGGCGCTGCGCGTGGTGATCGCGGCCGCCGCGCTCGGAGTGGTGGCGTGGGCGCGACGCGAGCCGCTGCCGCTGCGCGCGAACGCCGTCCCGCTGCTGTGGCTCGGATTCGTGCACGCGGCGGCGCCGTACGCGCTGCTCGCGGCGGCCGAAGTGCGGATCACGGCGTCCACGGCAGCGGTGCTGATGGCGGCGCAGCCGCTGTGGACCGCGGTGCTCGGCGCCCGCGCGCGCCACGAGCGGCCCGCGCGCTCGATGCTCGTGGCGCTCGCCCTGGGACTCGGCGGTGTGGGACTGCTCGTGGGCTGGCGCCCCGGCCCGCTCGATCCGGGCGCCGCACTCGCCATGCTGGCCACGCTCGTGACGTCGGCGCTCTACGCGATCGGCAGCCTGTACGCGCAGCGCCGGCTGTCGCACCTGTCGCCGCTCGCGCTCACGCTCGGCCAGTTGCTCGGCGCGGCGGCGTGGTTGTCGGTGCCCGCACTGCTGACGTGGCCCCGCGTGGTCGTGCCCTCCGCCGTGGTCGCTTCGGTGGTGGCGCTGGCGCTGGCGGGCACGGCGCTCGCCTACCTGTTGTTCTTCGGGCTCATCCGTTCGGTCGGCGCGCTGCGCGCGTCCACCGTGTGCTACCTGATCCCCCCGTTCGGCGTGCTGTGGGGAGCGCTGTGGCTGGGCGAGCACCCGACACCGGGGCTGCTGGCCGGCCTCGCGGTGATCCTCGCGAGCCTGCTCGTGATGCACGCACGCATGCCGGTTCGCGCGCGCAGCCTGCCGCGGGCGAGCGCGGTCGCTCCGGCCGCCTCCCGCTGAGCGCTGTGACCGGGGCGACGGTTCGGGCGCCGGCGCGGGCCTCGCGGCTCAGGCGCCGGCAAACGCCGTGTCGATCGCGCGCAACAGGTCCGCCCACAGGTCGTCCACGTGCTCGATGCCGGCGGACACGCGGATGAGCCCTTCGGGGATGCCGGCGCGCCGGCGCCCCTCGGGGCCGAGCACGGCGTGCGACGTGTACGCGGCGAGCGAGCACAGCGACTCCACGCCGCCGAGGCTCGCGCCGTGCTTGATGAGTCGCAGCGCGTTCACCACGCGCAGCGCGGTCTCGGCGCCGCCGTGCACCTCGAACGACAGCAGCGGCCCGAATCCCTCGCGCATCTGCTTCGCCGCGATCGCGTGGTTCGAGTGCGTGGGCAGCCCGGCGTAGAACACCTGCGCCACGCCCGGATGGCGCTGCAGACGCGTGGCCAGTTCCAGAGCGTTCGCGTTCCCCTGCCGCACGCGCAGGTGCAGCGTCTTCAGACTGCGCTCGATCAGCCACGCCGCCGCCGGCTCCACGATCGGCCCCAGGATCGTGCGCGCCTGGAACACGGGATCGATCGCCCGCCGCGAGCCCATGACCGCGCCGGCCAGCACGTCGCCGTGGCCGGCGATCGACTTGGTCGCGCTGTACACCGACAGGTCGCAGCCCAGCTCGAGCGGCTTCTGTCCGATCGGCGAGGCCACGGTGTTGTCGCACGTCACCAGCACGCCGCGCGCGCGGCCGAGCGCCGCGCCCTCGGCCAGGTCGAACACGGTGAGCGTGGGATTGATGGGGGTCTCCAGGTGCAGCAGCTTCGTGTTCGCGCGGAACGCCGCGGCCCAGGTCTCCGGGCGGCGTGCGTCGACGAACGTGAAGTCCCAGCCCATGCGCTCGCGCCCCCACACGAGCAGCTGCTGCGTGCCGCCGTAGCACGGATCCACGCACACCACGTGGTCGCCCGCGCGCAGGCAGCCCAGGAACACGGTCGAGATCGCCGCCATGCCCGAGGGGAACACCAGCGCCGCCTCGCTGCCCTCGATCGCCGCGAGCCGCTCCTCGCACGCGAAGTTCGTGGGATGCCCGGCGCGCTGGTACACCGAGCCCGCGGCTCCGAGCTTCTGTTCGTGCACGAGCGCATCGAGGCTCGCGTGCGAGAACGTGGCGCTGTGCACCACGGGCGTGCTCACCGGGCCGGTGGCCTCGTGGTGCGGGCCGTGGACGGCGAGCGACTCGGGACGGATGTCGTGGGCATCGGACACGATGGCTTCCTCGCGGGCGCGGTGGGTCGAACGACGGGCGCGCGCAGTCTACCCAAGGGCGGCGCGGCCACCTACTCCACGCGGGCGTCGGACAACGCGCGCACCGGCGCGTCGGCGAGCCCGGTGAGCGTGAACGCCGAGCAGTCGCGCAACGGGAAGCCCTCCGCGACGAGCGCGCGACGCGCGCGACGAAGGCTCTCGTCGCGCGGGAGGCCCGCGCGCAGCCCGTCGTAGAACACCGCCATGCCGCGCGCCGCGGCGCGGTCGCCCACCGGCCAGCGCGTGGCGAGCACGCTGCGCGCACCGGCCACCAG
>JBGAOB010000302.1:0-5485 GCA_044222045.1 Candidatus Eiseniibacteriota bacterium | reverse complement strand
GCAACGGCAGCTCCGTGGGCGCTGCCGGAGTGTCCCAACTCGGGTAGGTCGCAATGCTCACGCCGCCCTGCGGGTCGGTGAACAACCCGACTGCGTCGCCGGCGTATCCATCGGGTGTCGAGCGAATGGCGGGCAGGGGCCACTGCCACAGTCCGGTCACTTCGAGGCGCTGGGCCAGAGAGCGACCATTGCCAGCGCCGCCGAGGCCCCAGGCGATGAACGCCTGTGAATCGGCGGTCGCGCAGACGCTCGGAATTGCGCCGACGTCGCCGGGCGATGCCGGTACGGGCAGTCCCGCCGGAGCGAAGGTCAGGGAGCCGTCCGGGCGCACTCGTTGCACGAACCCCCAACTGCCGCCCGTCGGGAGCGCTGCCCGCCACGATAGCCACGCTCCGCCCGCCGCATCCACGCTCAGGCAAAACGGCGGGCCCGGACTCGAGACCTGTAGCACGACCTCGGTCCCAGGCGCCCACGCGAACCCTCCGTCCGCGTGGACGCGTTGCACATGGATGGTGCCGTTCGTCCACGTGCCGCCGATCGCGGCGAGCCATGCGCCGCCAGCACCGTCGTCGGCGACGAGCGACGTGTTGATCCACTCGAACGACCACGCGACGATCCCGGAGTCTCCCCACGCGGGGGCGCCGGCACCATCGAGGTACTGCATCCGCGCGCACATCGGGGTCGAGAGGTCGAGGAACTGCAGCAGGCAGTGCGGCCCCGTCGGCGACCCGAGCGTGACGAGCCGGGCGGTCGGGCCGAGTGTCGAGCGGGCGAGCGTCGGCGGCGAACGCCACACTTCGTTTCCCGCGGCGTCCAACCGGATCACGCACACGTCGCTCCCGGACGTCCGCCAATGGCCCACGGCCGCGAACGCGCCACCGCGGCCATCTGGCGAAACACCCATGAGCATGGCGGATGGCGAACCATCCCGGAGATCGAGCGAGAGGAATCGCCGTATCCCGTGGAGGTCCACACGCGCCACGCGGAGCTGGGAGGGCACATTGCTGTCACGCTGTTCGGCCCAGGCGGCGAGCAGCCCCCCCGCGCCATCCGAGCACGCCGCTATGAGCGTGCTGTTGCGGTCGTCCGGTGTGATGGCCAGCGCCGAGTCCGGGCGATCCGGCCACGTGCCCGCCCCGAGTGGCGCCGCGGACAAGAGCAGCACGACGAGTCCGAGCGCGACGCTCGCCGCCGGAGCGTGGCACCGCGGCCGCGCAGCGCGACCGTTCATGCGCGCACTCGCTTCGCGTCCGCCGCGCGCGTCACCGCGATGAAGATCGCCATCGCGACCAGCGAGATCGCGCCGACGCCCACGAACGCGTACCAGAGGTAGTAGGCGTGGGCGTACGCCTCCGGCATCGCGGCTTGCCCGGCCAGCCACGCCGCGTGCTGCGCGCGCACGTCCGGCGCCAGCGTCGAGGGATCGGGACAGAACGCCTTGAGCATGTAGCCCGCGAACACGAACCCGAACAGCCACGCGAAGAACGTGTTCATGTGCGCGTAGCCCAGGTAAAGCCCCTCGCGGCCCACCGGCGCCTGCTTGGAGGCGAACTCGAGGTACTTCGGGCTCAGGAAGCACTCCGCGAAGCCCTGGATCGCGATGCCGACCACCATCATCACCGTGATCGGGTGTATCGAGGCGCCGAGCAGGTTCACGTTGCCGTGGAAGAGGTGCGCGGCCGACATCGCGAGCGACGACAGCGGGATCAGCACCATCGCCACGAGGATCGACGCCTCCGGGGCCCACTTGCGCACGAGCTGCGTGACCGCCACCACGCACAGCACCACGACCAGCGGGTTCACGTTCGCGTACCACTCGGGCTTGTACGTCTCGCCGGCCATGCGGATCACGTAGTCCGGCATCGACGCGTAGAGCTGGCCCTGGATGGCCCAGAAGCCCGCGGTGATCAGGATGAGCGAGGTGAAGCGCAGGTTGCTCATCACCTTGACCATGCCGAGCAGCGTCTCGCCGATGCCGTGCGGGCGCTTGTCCTTCTCCTCGCGCGGCCAGAACGCGAACAGCACCACGAAGAACGCCACCAGCGCCGCCGCCGCCGAGAAGAACGGCACCTTCTGCACGCCCATCTCGATGCGGATCGGCGCCACGATGGTCTTGCCGGTGAACGAGCCGATGTTGACCATCATGTAGAAGATGCTGAATGCGCGTGCGCGGCTGCTCTCGTCCGACGACCGCGAGGCGGTGGCCGTGATCACCGGCTTCACGAACGAGCCGCCGAGCACCACGCACAGCAGTCCCGCCATGACCGGCGTGAACGCGTGCACCACGCCGAGCGAGGCGTACCCGACCGCCAGCAGTCCGAACGCCAGCAGGAGCGAGTTGCGGTAGCCGAGCCGGTCCGCGATCGCGCCCGTGAAGAACGGGAACAGGTAGATGAGCGCGCCGAACAACCCCGCCACGAAGCCGGCCTGCACGTCGTCGAGTCCGACCACGCGCAGCAGGTAGGTGCGCAGGGCGATGAAGGTGCCGTAGTAGGCCGCGCGCTCGAACAACTCGGAGACGTTCGCGGTCCAGAACGCGCGCGGGAAGCGCCAGGTGGGCTTGGTTTCGGTCACGGCTCGCTCCGGAGTGGGTCGATCGTGCGACGGAGGCGCGCAGCCTGCCGCACGGCGGAGCCCCGCGCAAACGCGCGGCCGCCCCGGGGCGGGCGTAGACTGCGTCGCGATCCCGATCCCTTCGACCCCGTTCCCGGAGGAGTCCTCGTCGTGCGCCGCGTTCCGTCCGTCGTCGCGTGCCTCGCGCTGGTGCTGTCCGGTCCGGTCGTGGCCGCGGACGCACCCTCCCGCGCCGTGGATCCCACGCGCGTGATCGCCGGCGCGCGGTTCGTGTCGCGGCTCGCCCCCGGACTCGTGGAAACCGTGGTCGCCGACTCGCTCGACAGCCCGGTGAGCCTCGCGCTCGCGCCCGACGGCCGCGCGTTCGTGTGCGAGCAGGCGGGCCGCGTGCGCGTGATTCGCGACGGGCGATTGCTCCGGCGGCCGTTCGTGACCGTTCCGGCGCACGCGGAGGTGGAGGAAGGCCTGCTCGGCGTGGCCGTGGCGCCCGACTTCGCCCGCAGGCCGCACGTGTTCGTGCTCTTCACGTGCGCCGACGAGCCGCGCCGCGAGCGGCTCGTGCGCTTCACGGCCGACGGCGACACCGCCGCGGCCGGTTCCGACACGCTGCTCTGGGAGGGCGACCCGCACGTCGCCACCGCGCACGTGGGCGGCGCCCTGCGCTTCGGGCCCGACGGCTGCCTGTACGTGGGCGCGGGCGACGACGAGCGCGCGGACCTGGCGCAGAGCCTCGGTTCGACGTTCGGCAAGATCCTGCGACTGCGCCGGGACGGCGCGATCCCCGACGACAACCCGTTCGTCGCGAACACCACGGGACACCACGGCGCCATCTGGGCGCGCGGCTTCCGCAACCCGTTCACGCTCGACTTCGAGCCCGGCACCGGGCGGTTGTTCGTGAACGACGTGGGCGCGAACGCGTGGGAAGAGGTGAACGACGTCGTGCGCGGCGGCAACTACGGCTGGCCGCTGTTCGAGGGGCCGTCCGCGGCGGAGCGCTATCGCGAGCCGCTGTACGCGTACGGTCACGAAGCCGGCTGCGCGATCACCGGCGGCGCGTTCGTGCCGCGCTCGGGCGGCGCGCCCGGGCGCGCGTGGGCCGGGCGTTACCTGTTCGGCGAGTACTGCTGGAACGAGATCCGCTGGCTCGATCCCGCGCAGCCGCAGCGGCACGGCGTGTTCGGCGTGTCGCTGGTGCCGGGCCCGGTGGACCTGCGCTTCGCGGCCGACGGCGCGCTGTGGATGCTGCTGCGCGGCAACTCGGGCCCCGTGGGCGGCGAGCACACCGCGCTCGGCTGCGTGGTGCGCGTGACGTCGCGGGGGGCAGGGCGCGGTGCGCCGCGGTAGCGCCGCTTCGCGAGCGCCGTGGGTGGCGACGCCGTGCGCTCGAACGGTCGGCGAGTTTTCGCTATCGGCCCGAGCCCGGTGAGCCACACGCTTCCCTTGCAGCCGCCCGCCGCACGACACGATCTCCCCCCGGGCCCGGAGACGCATCCACCCGGCGCCGGGGCCGCGCCCGTCGATCCGGCCCCGTTTCGAACGGAAATCCGCTTGGGGCCGGCCCGTCCGCGGGCCTAACCTGTTGTTCGGTCCGCGCGCGCCCCCCCCGACCGCGCACTCTTCCGAGGAGGCCTTCGTGACGTCGTCCGCCTTCCGCTCCTCGCGAGTACTCCCCCTGCTCGCACTGCTCGTCTTCGCCGTGGCCGCCCACGCCGCGGAACGGCCCGCACCCGGCACACCGGCGCTGGTCTACCCCGTGTGCGGGGACGCCATGGGCACCACCAGCGGTGGCGAGCGCCTCTCGATTCCGTATGGCGCGAGCGTGGCCCAGCCGCTGCCCGACGCCGTGAACCTGGCCTCGATCCAGCCGGCGCTGTGGAAGAGCTACAACTTCTCGGCTCAGCTCACCGTGACCGAGTGGGATCCGGTGGGACTCGTGCCCGACGCGGGCAACATCGCGCTGCGTACGCGCGGCCTGGACGGATCGGCGCTCTACTACGGATGGACGAAGCTCGACCTCGTGCCGCCCGTGGTGACGCGCTCGGTGCCGCACGTGGCCGATCCGCCGCGCTCGACCACCGCGTGGGTGTGGCGCAACACGTGGGTCTACGCGACCACGGGCGACTCGCTCACGTACTCGGCCGCCGGCTCCGCCGAGTTCCAGCCCGCCCGTTTCCTGAGCCCGGTGAACGCGCCGGTGTCGGGCGGCTACCCGGTGATGGGGCAGACCGTGTGCACGGGGGATGCCGCGCTGCAGGCGCTGCGCGTGGTGCAGGCCGTGGGACACGCGGACGACGTGTACTCCGAAACCGCGGACGCCGTCGCGCAGCGCTTTCGCGTACCCGAAGCCGTGCGGCTGCGCTGGGTCGAGTTCGGGGCGGACGTCTACTACACCTCGACGCCGTGGGTCGTGGGCACGGTGGCGGTGCTCGACGCGCAGGGGCAGGCTGCGCCGCCGCTGGCGCTGACCGGCGCCCTCGTGGCGGCCGATTTCCCCGGCTGGTCCACGACCACGCGCCAGTGGTCGAGCCACAACGACTTCGACCAGGTCGTCACGCTGCAGCCCGGGCACGACTACTGGCTCGTGGTCGCGGGTCGACACAACTTCAAGCTGCTCGCGCACGCGCGCACCGCGAGCGAGGACCCGAACTTCGGCGCGATCGGCGAGAGCCAGGTGCGCACCGAGGACGGCCAGCCGTGGAGCGTCGTGCCGTCGCGCGCGCTGCTGTTCCGCCTGATCGGCGAGCCACTGGCCACCGTCGGTGCTCCGGCGCCGCGACCGGTGCCGCTCGCACTCGCGGTGTCGCCGAACCCGGTGCGGGGCGAAGCACGCATCGCGTGCACGGGCGCGCGCGGCAGCGTGCGCGTGGAAGTGGTCGACGTGCGCGGTCGGCGCGTGAGCGAGGCGCGGCTC
>JBGAOB010000301.1:0-5526 GCA_044222045.1 Candidatus Eiseniibacteriota bacterium | reverse complement strand
GCCCGCCACGCCCGCGCCACCTTCCCGCCGGCGGCCCGGCCGAAAAAAACCGTTGGCCCGACCCGAGGACTGTGTTTTTATTCACGCTCATGAATAAACATGCCGACACTTCCCCCGAGCACTTCTTCCGTCCCGGAGACACCGCGTGACGCTTCCTCGCAGCCGTCGCATGACCTTGATCGCCCGCCTGATCGGCGAGCGGCGCTTCGCCAGCCAGCAGGAGCTGGCCGACGCGCTCGCCCGAGCCGGCGTGGAGGCCACGCAGGCCACGCTCTCGCGTGACATGCGCAGCCTCGGCGTGGTCAAGCACGCCGACGGGGACGAGTCGTGGTACGCGCTGCCCGGGCACGCCGCCGAGGCGTTGGACCGCCACCGGCAGGTGCTGGACCTCAAGGTGTTCGTGAACGAGGTCCGAGTCGCGCAGAACCTGGCGCTCGTCATGACGCCGCCGGGCCACGCCAGCGCCGTGGGTCGCGCCATCGACCTGGAGCAGTACGACGGCTTCGTGGGGTCGGTGGCCGGCGACGACACGCTGCTCTGCGTGATGGAGTCCACGACCGCCGCGCGACGACTCAAGCGCGAACTGGACACGCTGTCCGCCCACGGCACCCCGGCCGGGACCGCGGCGAAGTGACGACGGCGACCGGCATGCACCCCGGCCTCGCCGCCGGGGCGCCCGCGGCGTCCCCGCATGCGCGCATCGCGCTCGTGGGCGCGAGCGGGTACTCGGGGCAGGAGTTCGCGCGCCTGGCGCTGGCGCACCCGGCGCTGCGGCTGGCGGCGCTCGCTTCGCGCGAGCACGCGGGCGCTCCGGCGCACATGCTGCTGTCGGGCATGGCGCCCGGCGCGCTCGACGCGCCGGTGGTGACGCCGGCCGAACTGGCGCCGCTCGCCGAGCGCGGTGCGTTCGACACGCTCGTGGCCGCGCTCCCGCACGGCGCGCTCGCGGCGCTGCTCGCGGAACACCCGGCGCTCGCGGCGCTGCCGCGCATCGTCGACCTGTCGCAGGACCATCGCGCGGCCCCCGGCTGGACCTACGGGCTCCCCGAGGCGTTCCGCGCCTCGATCCCGGGCGCCGCGCGCATCGCCAATCCGGGCTGCTATCCCACGGCCGCCACGCTCGCCGCGCTTCCCGCGCTCGAGCGCGGCTGGGTCGCGGGGCCGGTCACCGTGGTCGCGCTGTCGGGGGTCTCCGGCGCCGGCCGCACCGCCACGCTGCGCACGTCGTACGTGGAGGTGACGGGCGGCGCGGGCTTCTACAGGGTGGGCGAAGGCCACGCGCACGTGCCCGAGATGGCGCGCACGTTCGAGCGCCTGTCGGGCGCGCCGGTGCCGGTGGCGTTCGCGCCGCAGCTGGTGCCCATGGCGCGCGGCATCCTCGCCACCGTGACGGCGACGCTGGCTTCACCGGTGGAGCCGGCCGACGCGCATGCGGCGTACTCCGCCCGGTACTCCGACGAGCCGTTCGTGCGCGTGCTGCCGGCCGGCGAGTGGCCGGCGACGCACGCGGTGCAGGGCAGCAACCGCTGCGACGTCGCGGTGACCACTGTGCACGACGGCCGCACGCTGCTCGCGACGGCGGCGATCGACAACCTGGTCAAGGGCGCGGCCGGGCAGGCCGTGCAGAACCTGAACGTGCTGCTGGGCCTGCCGGAAGCCACCGGACTGCCGCTGCACGGGAGGCCGTGGTGACGACGGCGCCCCGGGGGCACCGGGCGGTGTCGGAAGCAGGCGCCACGGCGGCGGACGAGCGGGGGGCCCGGTGCGTGACACCGGGCGCGCTCGACGCCCGCCGCGGGGAGCGTGCGCGCGCATCGGCGGCCGGTCCGCTGGTGCTGAAGCTGGGTGGTCGGGCGTTGTCGGCGCCGGGAGCGCTGACCACGTTCGCCGCCTCGCTCGCGCGCCGCTCCTCGAGCGCGCTGCTCGTGCACGGCGGCGGCGCCGAGGTGACCGACTGGTGTGCGCGGCTCGGCATCGAGTCGCGCTTCGAGCACGGCCTGCGCGTGACCGACGACGCCACGCTCGAGGTGACGGCGGCGGTGCTGGCCGGGCTCGCGAACAAGCGGCTCGTCGCGGCGTTGCGCACGGCGGGCGTGAACGCGGTGGGCCTGTCGGCGCTCGACGGCGGCGTGTTGCGGGTGCGGCGCCATCCCGACGCCGCGCTCGGCGCGGTGGGCGTGCCCACGGCGGCCGATCCGTCGCTGCTGCGGCTGCTGTTGGCCGCGGGCCGCGTGCCCGTGCTGGCGAGCCTCGCCGCCGAGGGCGAAGCGCTGCTCAACGTCAACGCCGACGACGCGGCGGCCGCGATCGCCGCGGCTGTGGGCGCGTCGCAGCTGGTGCTGCTGTCCGACACGCCGGGCGTGAAGCTCGACGGACGCATCGTGCGCGCGCTGGACGGCGCGCAGCTGACGGCCGCGATCGCGTCGCCCGACGTGACGGGCGGCATGAAGCCGAAGCTCGCCGCGGCGAGGGCCGCGATCGAGGGCGGCGTACCCGTGGTGCACATCGCCGACTGGCAGGGAGACGCCACGCTCGAGGCCGTCTGCTCGGGCGACGCGCCCGGCACCCGCATCGTGGCGGCGCACGCCACTTCGGAGGATGTCCGTGGCTGAGACGATCGCGGCTCCCGTCGCCGACGCGGCGGCGAAGCCCGCCCCCGCTCCGATCCCCGCCGGCTTCGCCGTCGACGAGACGGCGCTGTTCGCGCCCAACTACCCGCTGCCGCGACTCGAGCTGGCGCGCGGCGAGGGCGTGCGCGTGTGGGACGTGCTCGGCCGCGAGTACCTCGACTTCACCGCGGGCATCGCGGTGCTGGCGCTGGGCCACGCACCGGAAGGGCTCGCCGAGGTGGTGGCCGCGCAGATGAACACGCTCGGCCACTGCTCGAACCTGTACGCGAACCGCCCGGCCACCGAGCTCGCGCGCGAGCTGCTCGCGGCCACGGGCTGGGGCCGCGCGTTCTTCTGCAACTCGGGCACCGAGGCGAACGAGGCGGCGCTCAAGTTCGCGCGCGCGCGCGCCGGCGCGAAGGGGCTGCCGGGCCGCGACATCCTCGCGTTCCACGGCGGGTTCCACGGCCGCACGGCGTTCGCGCTGAGCGCCACGCACCATCCCGACTACCGCACGCCGTTCGAGCCGCTGGTGCCGGGTATCCGCTTCGCGCCGTTCGGCGACCTCGCCGCGTTCGACGCCGTGTTCGACGCGAACGTCTGCGCGGTGATCGTGGAGCCGGTGCAGGGCGAGGCGGGCGTGATCGCGGCGTCGCGCGACTTCCTGCAGGCGCTGCGCGAGCGCACCGAGGCCACCGGCGCGGCGCTGATCTTCGACGAGGTGCAGACCGGCATGGGCCGCACCGGCCGGCTGCTCGCGGCCGAGCACTTCGGCGTGATGCCGGACTACGTCACGCTGAGCAAGGCGCTCGGCAACGGCTTCCCGGTGGCGGCGGTGCTGATGACCGCGGAAGCGGCGGCCACGCTGAAGCCCGGCATGCACGGCTGCACGTTCGGCGGCGGCGCGCCGGCCGCGGCGGCCGCGCGCTTCGTGCTGGAGCGCGTGTCGCAGCCGGCATTCCTCGAACACGTGCGCCGTGTGGGCCGCCACCTGGGTGCCGCGCTCGAATCGCTCGCGCAACGCCACGCCGGCGTGAAGGAGGCGCGCGGGCTCGGCCTGCTGCGCGCCATCGAACTCGCGCCCGGCGCGCCGTACGACGCGCCGGCGCTGATCGCCACGGCCCGCGAGCGCGGGCTGCTGCTGGTGCGCGGCGGCGAACGCGCGGTGCGCGTGATTCCGCCGCTCGTCGTGACCGAAGTGGAAGTGGAAGACGCCATCGGAAAACTGGACGCCGCCCTTGCGGCGCACGAAGGGCGATGAGGAAGCCGAGCACAAGGCGGCGACCGAGTGACGAGCTAGTCGTATCGAACAGATACGTCGCAGCGAGGAGCGAGGGAGCCAACGCAGTGATCGGGTTCCGCATCGACCTGTTAGCGAAAGGAGCGCAGCAATGACGAAGCCCCAGGTGAAGAAGGCGGTGCTCGCGTACTCGGGTGGTCTCGACACGAGCATCATCGTGCCGTGGCTCAAGGAGCACTACGGCTGCGAGGTCGTCTGCTACTGCTCCAACGTGGGCCAGGGCGGTGACGAGCTGTCGGGCCTCGAAGCGAAGGCGCGCAGGATCGGCGCCGACGACGTGGTGGTGGAAGACCTGCGCGTGCCGTTCCTGCGCGACTTCGTGTTCCCGTCGCTGCGCGCGGGCGCGGTGTACGAGGGCCGCTACCTGCTGGGCACGTCGCTGGCGCGTCCGCTGATCGCGTCGCGGCAGGTGTGGTGCGCCGAGCGCGTGGGCGCCGACGCGCTCGCGCACGGCTGCACGGGCAAGGGCAACGACCAGGTGCGCTTCGAGCTGGCGTACATGGCGCTGGCGCCGCAGATGAAGGTGCTGGCCCCGTGGCGCGAGTGGGACATCACGTCGCGCGAGGACGCGCTCGCGTACGCCGAAAGCCACGGCATCCCGGTGGCGCAGAAGAAGAGCGATCTCTATTCGCGCGACGCGAACCTGTGGCACCTCTCGCACGAGGGCGGCCCGCTCGAGGACCCGGCGGAGCTCGCGCCCGAGTCGATGTACAAGCTCACCGCGCACGCCGGGGACCAGCCGGACACGCCCGAGATCGTGACGGTGGGCTTCGAGGGCGGCCGCCCCGTGTCGCTGAACGGCCGCCGGCTGGGCCCGGTGGAGCTGGTGAGCGAGCTCAACACCATCGCCGGCCGCCACGGCGTGGGCCGCGTGGACATCGTGGAGAGCCGGCTCGTGGGCATGAAGTCGCGCGGCGTGTACGAGACGCCCGCCGGCACCGTGCTGCACGAAGCGCTCGAGGACCTGTGCCGGCTCGTGCTGCCGCACGACCTGCTGCGCACGCGTACGGAACTCGCGCCCCGCTATGCCGACCTCGTGTACGCGGGCCTGTGGTTCTCGCCGCTGCGCCGCGCGCTGCAGTCGTTCGTGGACACGGCGCTGGAGGCGGCGACGGGCGAAGTGAGCCTGGAGCTGTTCCACGGCCGCGCGAACGTGGTGGCGCGCACGAGCCCGCACACGCTCTACCGCCCCGACCTCGCTTCGTTCGACATGACGGGCTACAACGCGCAGCACGCCGAAGGCTTCATCCGCCTGTTCGGCATGCCGCTGGCGACGGCGGCGTGGCGCGCCAAGGGCGGCGGCGAACTCGCGAACGGCAACGGCGCGAACGGAAACGGCTCCCACGGGAACGGCAAGGCCGATCCCGAGCTGGAGCCGGCGGAGACCGCCCGTGGCTGACGCCGTCTGGAAGGGCCGGCTCGCCGGCGGGCTCGACCCGCGCGCGCAGGCCCTGAACGACTCGCTGCCCGTGGACCAGCGCCTGTGGCCCGAGGAGCTGGCCCTGTCGCGCGCGTACGCCGCCTCGCTCGCCGAGTGCGGCGTGCTCGACGCGCCCTCGCACGCCGCGCTCGTGGCGGCGTGCGAGACGCTGGAGTCCGACCTCGCGGCGGGCGCCG
>JBGAOB010000300.1:0-5553 GCA_044222045.1 Candidatus Eiseniibacteriota bacterium | reverse complement strand
AGGCCGCCGTCCGCGGAGAACTCCTGCAGGTGCGACGTCGCGTCTCCCACGATCACGTGGCCGTCCGGTCGGACCACGATGCCGCGCGGCGTGTGGAACTGGCCGTCGCCGGTGCCGAGTGTGCCCCATTCGCCGAGCCAGCCGCCCGCCGCGTCGAAGTGCGCGACGCGATGGTTGAAGGTGTCCGCCACGTACACGTCGCCATTCGGCGCCACGGCGATGCCCTGCGGGTTGTGAAGCTGGCCCGGTCCGGAACCGCTGGTGCCCCAGCCGCCGAGCGGGCTTCCCGTGGCGTCGAAGTGCAGGACGCGCCCGTCCGGCTCGTCCACGACATAGACGGAACCGTCCGGTGCGGTCGCGACGGCTGTCGGACTGAAGTCGGCGGGCGAACCGAAGTCGCATGTCCCCCACGTGCCGAGCCACGCGGGTGGCGAAGCCAGCGCCGAGGAAGTGAGCGACACGATCAGGGCGGGCACGAGGATGGAACGCATTGCAGCCTCCGGTTTCACGCGCTGGGGAGCAGGGACGAACGTCAGGAGGTTACCGTTGCCGTCGCTTCGCGGTTCCCGCGGAGTGACGGCATTCCCCCGGGAGAGTGCAGCCGCGGAGCACGGTTCGGGACATGGCCGCACGGCGTCGGACGCGAGACGGGAGAGAGCCGGACGGAAGCCGCCCGTTCGGCCCGCCGACGCGCCCGTCGCTCAGGCCGTCTTGGGCTTCGCTCCCAGTCGCGAGCCCCACCACAGCGCGAACATCGCGAGCGCGTACAGCATCTGCGAGCGGTCCACGCGCCCGGTGCGGTGCTCGGCGAACAGCGCGGCCACCGCGGCGGGGTCCAGCACGCCGGCGGCGTCGGCGCCCGAGTCACGCCACACGCTCTCGGCGTACCGGCCGAGGTCGCCGCGCACCCAGCCGGCCAGCGGCACGTCGAAGCCGCGCTTGGGGCGGTCCAGGAAGCCCGGTGGCAGCCAGTCCTCCACGGCCTTGCGCACGATCCACTTGCCCGTGGTGCCTCGGAGCTTCAGGTCCACCGGCATCGTGGCGGCGAAGTCCACGAACGTGTGCGCGAGGAACGGCACGCGCACCTCCAGCGAGTGCGCCATGCTCGCGCGGTCCACCTTGGTCAGCATGTCGTCCGGCAGACGCACCACGGTGTCGGCGTAGAGCAGGTTCTCGACCGGGTCCTTCGACACCGGCTTCGGGAAGTACGTGGCGGCCAGCCGCTCCAGCTCGTGGTCCACGTCGAGCCCGGCGAGGAACTCGGGGCGGTACAGCTTCGCGCGCACGGCGCGCGGGGCGAGCTGCGACTTGCTGAAGAACCGCTGGAACGTGTCCGGCAGCGCCGCGTCGCGCGCCACCTTGCCGAGCCGCTGGCGGAAGTAGTTCCACTTCGCGCTCGGCAGCGGCGGCAGCAGCGCGCCCAGCCGCGCGAGCGCGAACAGGGCGCCGCGCGTCTGCACGAGCCGCTCGTTGATGTGGCGTTCGTAGCCGGCGAACAGCTCGTCGCCGCCGTCGCCCGACATCACCACCGTCACCTGTTCGCGCGCCATGCGCGACACGTACCAGGTGGGGATCGCCGAAGGGTCGGCGAACGGCTCGTCGTAGCAGCGCGCGAGCTTCGGCAGGATGGTGGACGCGTCGTCGATCTCCACCACGCGCTCGGTGTGCCGGCACTTCAGGTGCGCGGCCACCTGGCGCGCGTACGGCGACTCGTCGAACTCCTGCACCGGGAAGCCGATCGTGAACGTGCGGACGGGCTCGTCCATCACCTTCGTCATCGCCGCGACCACCGACGTGGAGTCCACGCCGCCCGACAGGAATGCGCCCAGCGGCACGTCGGCCTGCAGGTGCCGCTTCACGCTCGCCACGAACGTGTCGCGGAATGCCGCGATCCAGTCGGCCTCGCTGCGCGCGGGGGCGGGCCTGTACGCGAACTGCCAGTAGCGCTCGACGCGCGGGTCACCCGTGGGCCCCAGCGTCATCGTGCAGCCGGGCTCGATCTTGATCACCTGCTCGTAGATCGAGTGCGGCGCGAGCGTGTGGCCGTAGGCGAGAAACTCGTCCATCGCGCACGGGCTCGGCGTGAACGCCAGGCCCGGCACCGGCGCGAACGCTTTCAGTTCCGAGGCCCACGCGAGGCCGCCGTTCTGCAACGTGACGTGGAACGGCTTGATGCCCAGCGGGTCGCGGGCCAGGTGCACGGTCTTCTCGCGGCGGTCCCAGATCGCCACCGCGAACATGCCCTCGAGCTTCGCCCACACCGCCGGGCCCCACTGCGCGAAGCCCCGCAGGATCGATTCGGTGTCCGACGTCGTGCGGAACCGGTGCCCGAGCGATTCGAGTTCGGCCTTCAGCGCGGGGTGATTGAAGATCTCGCCGTTGAACGTGATCACGTAGCGGCCGTCTTCGCTGGTCATCGGCTGGTGGCCGGTGGACAGGTCCACGATCGCCAGCCGCCGCATGCCGAAACCGAAGTCCCCGTCGGTGTACGTGCCCTCGTCGTCGGGGCCGCGGTGCACGATGGTGGCGCACATCGCGCGCATCACGGACTCGTCCACCACCCGACCACCTCGCGCGTACCAGCCGACGATGCCGCACATGTTTCGCTACCTGCTTTCGTGGGAGAGGGCGCGCATGCGCGGCGCACGGCGCCGGCGCGGCGACGCCGCGAACGGGCACCGGCGCCCGATCGCGGCGTGGAGTCGAGTCGTGAAACTGTGCGTGAGGACGAACGGGATCAACGCGTCGAACCTTCCTCGAAACTCAGGGCAGCAGCACCACGCGGCGCACGCGCGCGCCGTCGAGCGTGGCGAGCCGCGCCAGGTACACGCCCGGCGCCACCGCGTGGCCGGCGTCGTCACGCAGGTCCCAGCCGTGATCGTAGCGGCCGGCCGACATCGCACCCGACACCAGCGTGCGTACGCGACGCCCCGCCACGTCCAGGATCTCCAGGCTCACGCGGCCCGCGGTGGGCAGCGCGAACGAGAAGCGGGTCGCTCCGCGCGCCGGGTTCGGCGCGGGCGCCGAGAACTCGAGCGCGGCCGCGGGCGAATGATCCACGCGCACGGGCATCGGCTGCAGTGCGGGGTCGTAGATCAGCACGCGCACCGAGTCCACGCTGAGGCCGTCCATCTCGGAGCCGCCGTCGGCCACCACGCGGAAGCGCAGCCACACCGAGTCGTTCGCCGCGCCGCCCGCGAACGGGCGCAGGTCCACGCGGTCCTGCCGCCAGCGCCAGCGCGTGCCGTCGAACACCTGCTTGCCCGCGCCCGCCGCGCTGAGCGAGCTGCTGAGCGTCGTGCCGTTGCCCTTGAGCGCGGTCCAGTTCGCGTTGTCGCGGCTGGCTTCGAGCAGGCCGCAGTCGAAGTCGCTCTCGAACGTCCAGCGGTTCTCCATCAGCAGCCACGCGTGCACGCCGGTCGACAGGTTCAGCGGCGCCCGCAGCGTCATCGCGTTGTTCGCGCTGGCCGCGTAGCGGCCGAGCGGGCTGTCGGAGAAGTACTTGCTCGGGTGGTTCACGTTGTCGAACGAGACCACCGCCCAGCCGCCCACGGTGACGTTCCAGTTGATGAGGTTGTTCGCCGGGTCGAGCAGCGCCACGGTGGGCGTGCCCACCATCACGTTCACGGTGTCGCGCGAGAAGAACCCGTTCGCGTCGCTCCAGTCGAGCCGGAAGCGCACGAGCCGCCCGGGCGTGAGCGTGTCGACGGCCGCCACCCAGAACGTCTCGTTGCTCACGGCTTCGGCGTTCGTCAGCGACGGCATCGCGGGGTAGGTGACCGGGCCCGACAACACCGCGACCTCGGGGTCCATGGGCGACAGCGTGGCCGTGACCGGGCCGGTCGTGGGGCGCGCTCCGATGTTGCGCGCCGTGATCGCGAGGTGCGCGGAGTTGCCGGCGTTCAGTGCGCCCTCGGTGATGCGCACGTCCTGCACCTTGAGCCAGCTCCCACCGCACTCCGCGAGCACCCAGCACGTGCGCAGCATCTCGACCGCCTGCGGCAGGATGCGCGACTGCGGCGGCCAGAAGCCGTCGTTCTGCGTGCCGATCTCCGGCGTCCACGTGAACGCGCGCGGCTTGCTCAGCGTGTCGCCGTACGTCCAGTCGTTGAACTCGCCGTTGACCTCGTACAGGATCCGCGGCCCCGCGCCGGCGGTGAAGCCGTTGTCGAGCGTCATCTCGTCGCTCCACTCCTGGAACTTCGCGGAGTCGGGCGTGCCGGCGGTGGTGTAGCCGAGCGGATGCACGAACAGGTCGCTGTACGTGTGGAACGAGATGCCCAGCGTGGGGCGCAGCGCGATCACGACGTCCCGCTGGATGCGCGTCTCGATCTCGGAGAACGCGCTCGGCCCTCGGTAGGTCTCCGACGACGGCGTGCCGCTGGAGCCGACGTTGTTGAAGCCCCAGTGGTCGCCGTAGTTGCGGTTGATGTCCACGCCGTCACCGGAGTTGGTGCGGCCGTTCAGGTCGTTGTCGCGGAGGTTCTTGCGCCACAGGCCGAACGTGCCCGTGCTGTCGTAGATCCGCTTGTTGAACGCGTAGCCGTCCGGGTTCACGACCGGGCACAGGTAGATCCGGCGGTTCTCCAGCAGCGCGCGCGCCACCGGGTTCGTGTCGTACGACGCGAGCAGGTTGTCGCCGAAGTACATGAGCGCCGTCATGCCGCCCGGTTCGCGGGCGTGCGTGAGCGCGCTGATGTAGACGACCGGCCGCGTGTCGGGCCCCGTCACGTGCTTGCTCAACTCGAGGCCCCACACCGGGCGGCCCTGCACGGTGAAGCCGAGCGTGTCGATCTTGTCGGCCACGACGTCGTTCACGTCGTTCGCCACCCAGTCGTCGAGGCGCGCCTTGATCTCGGGCAGCGTGAACCAGCCGGCGAAGCCGCCCCCGCCGAATGGCGGCGCGGACTGAGCGGCGAGCGGCCCGGCGCCGTCCCACGGCCGGCGCCCGGCGGCGGCCATCTGCTGCGCGTCGCGCAGGGAGCGCATCGCGGCGGTGCGGCCCGGGTCGGTGTCGATCAGCGTGACCTGCGCGCCCATCGCCTGCAGCCGGGCTTCGTCGGCGGCCGTCACGTACAGGTCGGCGGACTGGTTCCCGTGGCTGTGCACGATGTCGAGGCCGGCTTCGAGCAGCTGGCGCATCTCGATGCCGTGCCCGAGTTGGACGCGCACGTGGCGCGGTCCCTGGGCGTGGGCGGCGAGCGGCAGCAGGGACAGGAGCAGCACGACAGCGGCGCGCAGGCGGTTCATGGCGGGGGCTCCCGGTGGAAGGGGGTGAAGGGCGAGCGAAGTCTAGCGTGCGGCGGGGGCCGCTGAACAGGCCCGCGTGCGCGTTTCGGGGACTTTTCGCCGGCTTTCGCGCGGGCTCGGCCGGGTGCGGGCACGGGCCGCGTAGGCAATCGTCGGCTTGTGCGCGGAAGATTGCAGTTGCCGGGGCCTCGTCCTTTGCGGACGGGGCCCCGGAGCATTCAGAACGCGTAGCGGCAGCGGTGCTCGCGGCAGTGTGCGATGCGTCGTGTCGGCACCTGCCGCCAGTAGTAGCGCGCCCAGCGG
>JBGAOB010000299.1:0-5569 GCA_044222045.1 Candidatus Eiseniibacteriota bacterium | reverse complement strand
TTCTCGGCCGAGGTGGCACGCTCGTCGGGTCGGCCCCAGAGCGTGAGGTTGTCGTACATCCCCGCGCGCTCGTTCCACAGCGCGGAGTTGATCCCGAGCACGAACCGGTCGCCGATCCCGCGGTAGCGGGCCGCGGACTCGGTGTCGCCGAGCGTGGTCTCGATCGTGGAGAAGCGGTGCAGCAGCTCGGCGAACAGCACGTTCGAGTACAGGACCCTCGCCCCGTCCGGGAACAGGAAGAAGCGCGAGTGGTCCATCCACTCCGACACGTCCACGAGCAGGCCGCTCTCTTCGGGGTCGCGGTCGATCCACGCTTCGACCCAGGGTCGCAGCGTGTGCTCGGCGTCGCGCAGGAACGCGGTGTCGCCCGTGAGCAGGTACTGGCGCCACACCGCACGCGTCAGCCACGCCACGCCCTCGGCGGTGCCGCCCTGCGACGGATCCTCGGTCGCCTTGAGGCCCTTCGGGTCCGCTTTCGCGTGCCGGCCGAGGTCGTAGCCGATCGTCGTGGCCGCCGCGTCGAACCGCCCGCTGGCCATGGCGCCGACGGCCAGCCCCGATCCCAGGTCGCGCGACCACACGTCGCGCCAGCGGAACATCTCGCAAACGTGCATGCGCCCGTCGAAGCCCACGTCGAGCAGCGCGCGGCAGAACGGCACCGCGCGGTCGATCGCCGCGGACGGCGTCTCGAGCACGAGCCCGGCGTGATACGGCGCCTCGACCCGGCGAGCCAGGGCGTCGAGGGATCCCGCGGGCAGCGCGCCGCCCACGGCCAGCACGACCTCCCCGGCCCCGTCCACGAGCGGGATCGCGACGGCGCCCGCGGGCGCGACGGCCGGCGTGCCACGGGAATCGACCTCGAGACGGACCGGTGCCCGCGCGCCGCTCACGCGGAAGACGGCGAACCAGGGCGCGTCGGCGAGCGTGCCGTGCAGCACCTCGACGTGCGTTCCGCCGACGGTCGCCCGGTAGCGCACGCCTCCGGGGAAGAACGTCGCGCTCGCTCGAGCGGCGGCGAGATCGAAGGTCGTGTCGCCGATCTCGACCCGGAATCGCGCGCGGGTGTCACCGCCCACGTGCGCGTCGATGCCGTCGAGTCGCACCCGCATCACGGTCCGGCCGTTCCCCACGAGTCCTTCGGGCGCGGTGTCCGGATACGCGATGTTCCAGCGCGAAGGGTCCGCACCGGCGGTCGTGGTCACGAGCGAGAGTCCCGCGAGAAGGGCAGCGAGCACACCAGGGAGCACGGCGGCGCACCTTTCGAAAAGTGCGCGCAACGCAGCCATGTAAACGCTTTCTGCGCGACGGCCGCGCGCGGCGCACGGCGGCGCAGTGTACCCGCTCGCGGGGCGCCGGACGACGGTCGACACCGCGCGTTGGCTCGCCGGAGATCGCCGAGTGGACGCCCCGTTCGCGCTCGGGCGGATCAGGCCCGAGCGCTGCCGCCGGGGTGCGGCTCGCCGCCGAACCGCCCCCGAATCCCCTCGCGCATGCGCTCGCGCTCCTCGGGGCTCATGCGATTCCAGCGGTCCTCCATGCGGCCGCGAAACCGCGACGACGGTCCCCCGTGCATGCCGAACCCGCCGAACAGGATCCGGCACAGCGCCAGCAGCCCGATCGCCTGCCACCAGCTCACCACCGGCCAGCCGAACAACGTCGGCAGGAGCCAGTTCCACAGGTGCTGCACCACCCAACCGCCGGCCGCGACGAACGCCGCGAAGCCCACGATCGCCAGCGGCGCCAGCATCAGCATGCGTCCCATTCTCGGGTTCATGGTCTCTCCTCAGTCCTCGCTCGACTCGTCGTACACGTCCTGCAACCGTTCGCGCAGCCGCAGGACCGCGTATCGCTTCCGCGACAGCAGCGTGTTCACGCTCACGCCAGTCGCCTCGGACATCTCCCGAAAGCTGCGGCCTTCCAGCTCGTGCGCCACGAACACCTCGCGTTGCTCCGGAGGCAACTCCTCCACCGCCGCCTCCAGCTCCTCGAGCAGCAGGCGGCGCATGAACTGCGCTTCGGGCCCCGCTTCGGAGGAAGGCAGCAGATCCTCCAGGCGCAACCGGTCGTCGCCGTCCGTCGCGACGTCGCCCGCCGGCAGCCGTTCCGGTCGGCGGCGGCGAAACCGGTCGATGATCCGGTTGCGAGCCACGCGGTACAGCCAACCGGTCACGTGCTCGATCGGCATCAGCAGCCGGTTCGCCTCCACGAGTTCGTGGAAGACGTCCTGCAGGATGTCCTCGGCGTCGCGCGGGTCGGGCACGCGGCGGCGGATGAAGTTCCGCAACCGAGACTGCTCCCGCTCGACCACTTCGGAGATCCGCTGATCCTGGTCGTGTGACATCCGCCTCCCGGTGGTCCGCTGCCTCCACCCCTGTCGACGAACGAGCGCGGCGGATATTGTGCCGTGGGCGGACCGAAAGCCGGGAAATCGCCTGTCGAGCCCCGGGTCAGCGAATCACGCACAGGCGTCGGGTCTGCGTGACGCCATCGGCGGCGAGCCGGCACGCGTACACCCCGGCCGGCAGCGCCGAAGCGTCGAATCGCACCGCGTGCTCGCGCGCGTCGTGCGGCCCCGCGGCCAGCGTCGCGACGCGCCGGCCCGCCAGGTCGAACACCCCGAGGTCCACGTCCGCCGCACGCGGCAGGGCGAAGCGGACGAGCGTGGCGCCCGACGTGGGATTGGGCTGACCCGGGGCGAGCGTCACGCGGCCCGCTGTCGCCGGGGGCGTCGCCACGCCCACGACGGCCGCCGTGCTCCGCCACACGCGCGAGCCACCCGCGATCAGGTGCCCGGAGGGCGTGATCGCGAGCGAGGTGAGGTTCTCGAAGGTCCCGATGCCCGTGCCCGTGCTCGTCCACAGCACGCCGGCGTTGCTCGACCGCAGCACCGTCGCCCCGTTCGATCCGAACAGGTCACCGGTCGGCGAAGCGATCAGGGCTGAGAAGTACGGTGCGCTGCCGGCGACACGCTGCCACGTGGCGCCGCGGTCGGCCGAGCGGTACAGCCCGTCGAACGCCGTCGGGTACAGCGTCTCGACGAACACGTCCTGGTTCGCGGCCACCGCCATCAGGCGCACGTGCCGGCCGAGGAAGCTCGAACTGAACGAGTCCCACGTCAGGCCGAGATCGCGGGAGCGGAAGAAGCCGTCGATGGAGCCTGCGTACACCTCGCCGCTGTCGCCGAACGCGATGCACTCGGTGGCGAATCCGTTCGTCGCTCCCGGCAGCGGCACGCCCTGCCAGGTCGAGCCACCGTCCGTGGAGCGGTGCACCTTGCCGTTGCCCGTGTAGGTGAGCCCTGCGAACAGCACACCGTCACCGCTCACGCCGAGTCCGTCGCATCCCTCGGTGACGAGGCTCGACGACCAGCTCGCGCCACCGTTCGTCGTGCGGAACACGCCGAGCGCGTCGTCGGAAGCGTAGATCGCCCCCGACGGCGCGAAGGCGAAGCGGCGGATGAAACCGTGCAGCACGAACGGGCCGACGGGGCTCCAGGTGACGCCGTCGTCCAGCGACGTCTGCAGGCTGCCGCCCCCGAATGCGAACACCTGCCCCGTGGGGCTCACGGCCACGCGGTACTGGTAGCCGACCGGAAGGCTGGTCATCTGCCAGTCGGCGGCCGCGGCCGGCGCGGCGAACGTCAGGGTGGCGGCGACGGCGGCCAGGAGAGCGGCGTGTCGGAACGGAGTCGTCGGCATGCGGGCCTCGCGGGTGGGGATCGAGGTTCGGTCGAACGAAACGACGGTCCGCAGTGTCCGCGGCCGCCGGCCGGTTTGCCAGCCCGAAGTGAGCGCAGCCGGGCTCGTCGCGGGAGCATCGATGCCAGACCGGCGCGGATCGCACGGTTTCCCGTTCGCGGAGCACCCGTGGAACACGACAGCGTTCAGCGGCGGTCAACCGTGGACACGTCCGCCGGGCGGCGCAGGGCGCTTTCCGTTGCCGCGGTCTCCTGCGGCGAACGACGCTGCGTGTCGCAACACCGGATCCGCACCGCACCACCCATCGGAGGCTCGCCCCATGCACAAGTCCACTCCTCTCGCCGCCCTCGTGGCCCTGGCCCTCGGGTCCCAGGCCGCCGCGCAGCAGGTCGGCCCGCTTCCCGACATCCAGCGGGGCTCGGTGTCCGTCACGCTCCAGACCGTGGCCGCCGGCCTGAACGCCCCGCTGTACGGCATCTCGCCGCCGGGCGAGGTCAATCGCATGTTCGTGCTCGAGCAGAAGGGCCTCGTGCTCGTGCTGAACAACGGCGCGCTCCTGCCGACGCCGGCGCTGGACATCCAGGCGCGCGTGTCGCCGCCGTACGTGCCGACGAACGCGAACGACGAGCGCGGACTGCTCGGCCTGGCGTTCCACCCGGGATTCAACAACCCGGCGAGCCCCGGCTACCGCACGCTCTACACCTACAACAGCGAACTGATCCCGGTGGGCACGCTCGTCACCTACGCCGCCCCGAACGGTGCCACGCAGGGCTACAAGAACGTGGTCAACGAGTGGAAGGTGAGCGCCGCCGATCCCAACGTGATCGACCCGGCGTCGCGCCGCGAGATCCTGTCCCTCGGCAAGAACGCGAACAACCACAACGGCGGCACGATCACGTTCGGGCCCGACGGCTACCTCTACCTGGGCCTCGGGGACGGCGGCAACGCGAACGACGTGGGCCCGAGCCACATCGAACCCACCGGCAACGCGCAGAACCTGGTCACCCCGCTGGGCAAGATGCTGCGCATCGATCCGCTCGATCCGGCGCTCACGCCCGGCAGTGCCGACCCGGTCAGCGCGAACGGCCTGTACCGGATTCCGGCGACGAATCCGTTCCAGGGTCCGGGCGAGGTGCCCGAGATCTTCGCGTACGGATTCCGCAACCCGTACCGCTTCAGCTTCGACCGGTTGAACGGCCAACTCATCGTGGCCGACGTCGGCCAGAACAACATCGAGGAGATCGACCTCGTCCAGCTCGGCGGCAACTACGGCTGGGCGATCAAGGAAGGCGACTTCCTGTTCAACCGGATCGCGGGGCCCGGTGGCGCCGCCGGCACGATCGGCGCCCGCAGCCCCGGTCTGCCGGCGGGCCTGATCGACCCGATCGTCGGCTCGCTCGCGACGCTCGAGTACGACCACAGCGACGGCATCTCGATCACGGGCGGCTTCATGTACCGCGGGACCGCGATCCCGGAGCTTTACGGCAAGTACGTCTTCGGCGACCTCGCGCTGCGCAACGCTCCCCCGCGCGTGGACGGCCGGCTGTTCTACGCCGACCTCGCCACGGGCGAGATCCTCGAGTTCCAGCTGCCGCAGTTCGCGACCGGCCGCCTGCCGAACGGGCTCACCGTGCACGGCTTCGGCCAGGACGGCACGGGCGAGCTGTACGCGTTCGTCACCAACACGCCGTCCAGCGGCACGGGTGGCATCATCTACAAGCTCGGCCCGGACCTGGCCGTGCCCACGCTGGTCGAGCTGTTCCGCGCCGTACCCACCGACGAGGGCATCCGCGTCGAGTGGCAGGTCAGTGACCCGGCACACTTCCGCTCGATCGAGCTGCAGCGGGGTGCGCAGGAGTCCGGGCCGTACT
>JBGAOB010000298.1:0-5569 GCA_044222045.1 Candidatus Eiseniibacteriota bacterium | reverse complement strand
GCCTCCCGGCGTCGCTCGCCTCGCTCGGGCTGCTGCTGCTGCTGGCGCTCGACACGTGGCCGATCAGCGCGCGCGTGATGGCGCCGGTGATCGGCGACCCGGTGCAGAAGAGCCTCGACTACGGCCGCGACGACGTCGTGGAGTGGCTCGAGAAGGCCGGGCCGTGGGGCACGTTCCGCGTGTTCGCGCCGTACGAGCGCGACAACCGCATGGCCGGCTTCGGCGTGTCGCTGCTCGGCGGCTACCACGCCGCGAAGCCGCGGCTCTACCAGGACCTGATCCCCGAGAACAGCAGCCCGCCGCTGATCATGAACCCGCGCTGGTGGGCGCTGCTGAACGTGAAGTACCTGGTCATGCCGCAGGCGCTGACGGTGGAGCAGCTCGGCGAAGTGCTGGGGCCGGCGGCGCAATTCTTCCGCGTGGCGTATACCGGCACCGCGGGCACGGCGTTCGAGTACCTGCCGTCGCTGCCGCGCGTGACGTTGTGCGACGGCTACGCGGTGGTGCCCGACACGGGCCGCGCGGCGATCGACTCGGTGGAGACCACGTCGCGCGACATCGGGCGCTTCACGTTCGTCACGAAGGACCCCGGCGTGCAGCTGGGCCCGATCACGGGAGGGACCGCGAAGATCACGCACTACGGCCTGCACGACGTGAAGGTGGACGTCGACACGCCCGGCCCGGCGATCGTGCGGCTGGCCGACCTGTGGTACCCGGACTGGACCGTGCGCGTGGACGGCAAGCCCGCCACGCTGCTGCGCGCCGACCACGCGCTGCGCGCGGTGGTCGTGCCGGCGGGCAGGCACGCCGTGGAGTTCGCGTTCTTCTCGAAGCCGGTGTTCGACGGCCTGCGACTGTCGTTGACGTCGCTCGGCACCGTGCTCGCGATGATCGGCGCCGGCCTGTGGCTGGGCCGCCGCAAGCCGAAGGCCGCGCCCGAAGCGGCGCCGGCGGGAGGGGCGTGATGGACAAGCTCGTCATCGTGCCCACCTACAACGAGCGCGAGAACATCGGGCCCGTGCTCGACAAGGTGCTGGGGCTGCCGTGGGGGCTCGACATCCTGATCGTGGACGACAACTCCCCGGACGGCACGGCGTCGATCGTGCAGGAGCGCATGAAGACCGAGCCGCGCATCCACCTGCTGCAGCGGCCGGGCAAGATGGGGCTGGGTTCGGCGTACCGCGACGGCTTCCGCTACGCGCTCGACCACGGTGCCCAGTACATCTTCGAGATGGACGCCGACTTCTCGCACGACCCGGAAGCGATCGGGCAGTTCCTGGATGCGATCCAGGACGCCGACATCGTGCTGGGTTCGCGCTACATGCAGGGCCTTCGCCGCATCACGGTGGTGAACTGGCCGCTGAGCCGGCTGATCCTGTCGTTCAGCGCGAACCTGTACACGCGCCTGATCACCGGCATGCCGCTGGCCGACGCGACGGGCGGCTTCAAGTGCTTCCGCCGGCGCGCGCTCGAGGGCATCCGGCTCGATCGCGTGAAGTCCGAAGGCTACTCGTTCCAGATCGAGATGTCGTACCGGTGCTGGCGCCGGGGATTCCGGATCAAGGAGATCCCCATCGTGTTCACCGACCGCCGCGTGGGCGTGTCGAAGATGAGCCGCAAGATCATCTGGGAGGCCGCCGGCATGGTGTGGCGGCTGCGCTGGATGGACCTGCTGGGCCGACTGGAGTGAAGTCCATGCGTCACCTGATGCGCGCGTTGTCGATCGTCCTGGCCACGATCGTGTTCGCCGCGCCGGCGTTCGCCGCCGGCAAGTGGACCGTGTACGTGAAGCCGACCAGCTTCCGCGACGTGCTCGCGCTGCGCGACACGGTGTGGGTGAGCACGGCCGACGCGGGCCTGCTGCGCTACCTGCGCTCGCGCGACGCGTTCGAGCCGGTGCTGCGCACGCCGGGCGGGCTCACGAGCAACGACCTGTCGGTGCTGAGTTTCGACCGCTCGGGCCGGCTGTGGGTGGGCACGAACGGCAAGGGCGTCTCGCGACTGTCGGCCGACGGCTCGTCGTGGTCGCTGCTGAACGCGTTCGACGGCCTGCCGTCCGACAGCATCAGCGTGCTGACCGCCGAGGGCGACCGCATGTGGATCGGCACGCCGCGCGGGCTCGCGCTGTGGGACGGGCGCACCATCTCGGGCGCGGTGCCCGACGGCGTGAATCCCTCGCCGTTCACGAACAACGCGATCACCGGCGTGGCGGTGGACGGCGACACGGTGCTGGTGGGAACGCCCGAAGGCCTCTGGATGGCGCGCCAGTCGCAGAACCTGCTCACGTGGACGGCGGTCAACACGGGACTCTTCAGCACGATCTGCTCGGGGCTGGCCCGCGACGGTCGGGACATCGTGGCGCTCGCGAATGGCGGCACGTACCTGTGGCGGCGCAGCACCGCCACGTGGGCGGGCCCGTTCGGCTCCGATCAGAACGGCGCGAACGTCGGCTCGATCCGTCGCGTGCGGGGCGCGTTCGAAGGGATCGTCGCGATCTCCACGCTGGGCCTGTACCAGTGGAACGGAAACGGTTGGAACAAGGCTCCCAACGCTCCGGTGAGCACCTCGCCGAGCGGGGATGGCGGCGTGCCCGTGGCGGTGGACCCCGACGGTATCGCGCTGGCGGCCCCCGCGGCCGGGCTGCAGATCGCGCCGGACTGGAACCTCCTCGTCCCTCCGGGGCCTGGCGGGAACGACGTGATGTGCGCGCTGTCACGGGGCGGTTCGGCTTACGTGGCCACGCTCGAGACGGGACTCTCCCGATTGCGAGCTGGGGCCTGGCGAACGTGGAACCAGTCCTGCGACACCTGCCTGCACGTGGCCGACACGACGTTCTACTGGTCGAAGTACCCGCTTCCGTTGCATGTGGACCGCACCGGTCGCAAGTGGGCGGGCATGTGGGGCGGTGTCATCTCCCGCTTCCGTGACGACGGGGACATTCCCGTGGTCGACAACCGGCCGATCGTCGACGGCATCTTCGACCCGACCCGGCATTCGCGCGGATGGGCCATGGCGACGGACCGTTTCGGTCGAACCTGGGTCGGCCTCGACACCGACAGCCGCGGCGAGCGGCCGGCCATCGGGATCGACATGTACGACTCCACGGGCGCGTGGGTGCGCTCGTACCAGACCGGAGACGGGGCCTTTCCGCAGGCGGGCCTGAACAGTGGCCAGATTCGCGCGCTCGAAGTGGACTCGCGCGACCGGCTGTGGATCGGCTACGCCGGGGCCGGGCTCGATCGCGCGAACATCCGCGACATCGGCACGAACGACCTGACGCTGATCGACGTGGCGTCCACCGTGGGCACGCTCGATCTCTTCGGGCTGCGCGTTTGGGGCGATTCGCTGTGGGTGCTCACGGACAACGCGCTCCGGCTGATGCACGTGGACAGCCTCAACATCCGTGGCGGCACGCCGACCTACGAGATGGCGGGAGCCATCTCGGGAACCGGCGCCGTGCACCCGCTGGAGGTGGATGCGGATGGCACGCCGTGGGTCGCAACGCAGGCCGGCGTGCGGCACTACTTCTCGAAGACCCGCTGGGAGGACTTCACGATCGAGAACTCGCCGCTGCCGAGCAACAACGTGCGCTCGGTGACGCGGGATCCCGACACGGGGGTCTTCTGGTTCGCGACGGGTGGTGGGGTGGCCAGCTACGACCCCGACTGGACGCCGCCGCCCACGCCGCGCGTGGACCAGCTGGTGGTGCGGCTCTATCCGAACCCGGTGCAACTCACCGGCATTGGTTTCGTGCTGCGCCTGACGGGGGATGCGACGGAGTACGAGGGGCACATCTACGACGTGACCGGGCGGCGGCTGCGGCGATTCGACCGCATCTCCAACCGCTCGGTGGTGTGGGACGGTCGTGACGACGACGGGATGCTGGTGCGCCCGGGGCTCTACTTCCTGCGCGTGAAGGGCGGCGGCGCGGAAGCGACCGCGCGCCTCGTCGTCGTGCGCTGAAGCGCGATGTCCACCTGGCGCTGGCTCGACGCGGCCCCCGACGCGTGGCGTGCGCTGCTGCGCGACGATCCGTCCGCGTGCGCGTCGCACGACCCGGCGGTGTGGGCGGCGTTCACCGCGTCGATGCCGGGCTTCGCGTCGCGCGTGGCCGTGGTGGAGGAAGCCGGGCACGCGATCGGCGGCGCGCCCGTGCTGGTGGAGCGCCGCGCCGGGCTCGTGTGGCTGCACGCGCTGCCGATGCTGCTGCCCGCCGCGCCGCTCGCGCTTCCCGGCCGGCACGCCGAGGTGGACGCGGCGGTGGGCGCGGCGTTCGCGGCGCTCGCGCGCGAGACGCGCGCCGTGGGCGGCGAGTGGGCGTGCTACCGGCCCGCGGGCCCCGAGCCCGACGCGACCGCGCTCGACGCGGTGGCGGGAGAGACGCGCTGGTTCGAGGCGTCGCTCGTGGACCTGGCGGGCGGCACCGACGCGGCGCTCAAGCGCATGGACCGCAAGGCGCGCCAGTCGCTCCGCGCGCAGCGCGAAGCGTGGGCGTTCGAGGAAGCGCCGGGCGCGCTCGAAGCGGCGTACCGCATGCACCTGCTGCAGTCGCGCCAGTGGGCGGGCCACCGTGCGCTGCCGCTGGAGCTGTCGCGCCGGCTGCTCGCGGCCGGCGCCGAGCCGCCCGCGCGGCTGTTCGTGCTGCGCGACGCGCGCGGGCTCGCGAGCGCCGCGCTCGCGCTGGACTCGCCGCGCGAGACGTTCGTGTGGTGGAGCGGCACGCACCCCGGCGGCCGCGCGGGGCAGGCGTTCACGGTGCTGCTGTGGTCCATCGTGGAGTGGGTCGCCGAACGGGGCCGGGCGCGCGTGAACCTGGGCGCGAGCACGGGGCTCGGCGCGGTGTCGAGCTTCAAGCGCTCGCTCGGCGCGGAGGACTTCCGCTACCCGGTGCGCTGGCTCGGCGCGACGCACGCGCCGCCGCACGCGCGGCTGGTCGCGGCGCTGCAGCGACGCCTGCGCCAGGGCCGCGCGCGCGGGAGCGCCGCGTGAGGATCGCCACGCTGTCGAACGCGTCCGTGGTGCACACGCGCCGCTGGGTCGAGCACTTCCGGGCGCGCGGGCACGACGTGCGGTTGTGGTCGCTGGAGACGGGCCCGTCGGACCTCGGCGCGCGCGCGTTGCCGGCGCCGCCGCTGCCGGGCTTCCTGCGCTATCCGCTCGCCGCGCCGACGCTCGCGCGCGAGCTCTCCGACTTCCGTCCCGACGTGATCGACGCGCACTTCGTGCCGAACTATGGGCTCCTCGGCGCGCTCGTCGCCGGCCGCACGCCGCTGTCGATGGCGGCGTGGGGGAGCGACCTGCTGCTGGCCGGCCCGCGCGATCCGCTGCAGCGCGTGCGCGCGCGATTCGTGCTGCGGCGCGCGCGGTTCGTGCTGGCCGACGCGGTGAACCTGGGCCGCGCCGCGCGCGACCTGGGCGCGCGGCCCGAGGCGCTGCGCGTGATGCCGTGGGGCATCGACCGCACGCTGTTCCGCCCCGGCGCCGCGCGCGAGCGCGGGCTGCTGCTGAGCACGCGCATGCACGAGCCCGTGTACGACATTCCCGTGATCCTGCGCGCCGCCGCGCGCGT
>JBGAOB010000297.1:0-5583 GCA_044222045.1 Candidatus Eiseniibacteriota bacterium | reverse complement strand
ACCTCGTCGGGCGTGCCGAACCACTGCTTCGCCAGCGCCCCGGCCCACGCGCCGAAGTCGTCCAGGTACGTGTACACGACCGGCACCACGACCAGCGTCAGCAGCGTGCTGGTGATGAGCCCGCCGATCACGGCGTGCGCCATGGGGGCGCGGAACTCCGAGCCGGCGCCCAGCGCGAGCGCGGTGGGCAGCATGCCGAAGATCATCGCCAGCGTGGTCATCACGATCGGCCGCAACCGCAGCTGGCCGGCGTCGACGAGCGCGTCCTCGCGGCGCGCGCCTTTCTCGCGTGCCTTGATCGCGAAGTCCACGAGCAGGATCGCGTTCTTCGTCACCAGGCCCATCAGCATGATGATGCCGATCATGCTCATGATGTTCAGCGTGCCGCGCGCCAGCGCGAGCGCGATCATCACGCCGATCAGCGACATCGGCAGCGAGAGCATGATCGCGAGCGGCGTGACGAACGAGCCGAACTGGCTGGCGAGGATCAGGTACAGCAGGATCACCGCCAGGCCGAGCGCCTCCGCCATGTAGCCCACGGTCTCCACGAAGTCCGCCTGCTCGCCGCCGAAATCGAAGCGGTAGCCGGGCGGCAGCTCCATCTGCTTGAGCCGCGTCTCGATGTCGCGCGTGACGTCGGTGAGCGCACGACCCTGGAAGCTGCCCTCGATCGTGGCCACGCGCTGCAGCTTCTGGCGGTCGATCTGCGCCGGCGCGCCGCTCTTGCGGATGGTCGCCACCTGGCCGAGCGGCACCATCACGGGCGAGCCGGTGCGCGGGTCGATCTGCGCCGTGGCCACCGGCACGCGCAGCAGGTCCTGCTCGTTCGTGCGGAACTCCGGCGCCATGCGCACGCGCACGTCGTACGAGAGCCCGGCGGGATCCTCCCAGTCGCCGGCCTTCTCGCCCGACAGGATCGGCCGCAGCGACGCGCCCACCTGGCCCACCGACAGTCCCACCTGCGCGGCGAGGTCGCGGTTCACGTCCACGATCCACTCGGGCTTGCGGCCCGACAGCGAGGACTTGAGCTCCACCAGCCCCGGCACGTCGTGGATGCGCGCGATCGCCGCGTCCGAGATCTCCTGCAGCTTCGCGAGCTCGGGGCCGTTCAGGTTGACGACGATCGGCGCCTGCGAGCCGAAGCTGCCCACCTGCAGCACGCGCGCCTGCGCGCCCTGGAAGCGCGGCAGCGTCCTGCGGATGTCGGTCTCGAACGCCTGCTGAGACAGCTTGCGGTCGCGGCGCGGCACCAGCTTCACGAACACGTCGCCGCGGTTGACCTCGTTGTTGTGCGACGAGCCGCCCACGGTGAGGTACGTGTAGTCCACCTCGGGCCGGGACTTGAGCCAGCCCGCGATCTCGAGGCCCTTCGCGCGCGTGTATTCGAGCGACGATCCCACGGGCGTCTCGAAGCTCACGCTCGTCTGCTCGTCGTCGGAGCGCGGCATGAACTCGCCGCCCACGAGCCCCATCACCACCATCGCGATCGCGCCCACGAACGCCACCACGGCGATCACCATGGTCTGCCAGCGATGGTTCAGCGCCCACACGATGACGCCGCGGTAGCGCTGGCCGATGCCCTCGAAGCCGTCGTTGAAGCGGCGCAGCCAGCGGCCGAACGCGGTCTTCGGCTCGCTGCCCTCGGCCTGCGGGTCGTACCACCGCGACGACAGCATCGGGTCCAGCGTGAACGACACGAACAGCGACACGATCACGGCGAAGGCGACCACGATGCCGAACTGGTAGAAGAACCGGCCCACGATGCCGCCCATGAACGCCACGGGCACGAACACGCACACGATCGACATGCTCGTGGACATCACGGCGAAGCCGATCTCGGCGGTGCCGTGCCGCGCCGCGGTGTCGTGGTCCTCGCCGCGCTCCAGGTGCCGCACGATGTTTTCGCGCACGACGATCGCATCGTCGATCAGGATGCCGATCACGAGCGACAGCGCCATCAGGGTCATCATGTTCAGCGTGAAGCCGAACGCGTTGAACGCCAGGAACGACGCGATCACCGACACGGGCAGCGTGAGGCCGGTGATCACCGTGGATCGCCACGACGCCAGGAACAGGAACACGATGATGATCGTGAGGATCGCGCCCTCGACCAGCGTCTTCTGCACGTCGTCGACCGAGTGGCGGATCCACACCGAGTTGTCCTGGATCCGCGACAGCTTCACGCCGCGCGGCAGCGTGCGGTTGAGCTCGGCCACGGCGGCGTTCACGCCGTCGGCGATCTCCACCGTGTTGCCGCCCGAGATCTTGCGCACTTCGATGGCCACGGACCGCTCGCCGTCGACGTACGCCGCGTCGCGCTCCTCCTCCTGCGCGTCCTCGATGCGCGCCACGTCGGACAGCCGCACGGCCGAGCCGCCGCGCACGGTCACCACGAGGTTCGCGAAGTCCTTCGGATCGGCCACGCGGCCCTTGATGCGCACCAGGTTCTCGGACGCGCCGCGCTGCAGGCGTCCGGCGGGCACGTCGGCGTTCTCGCGCTGGAGCGCCGCCGTCACCATGTCGGGCGACACGCCGAGCGCGTTCAACCGGTCGGGCAGCAGCAGCACGTGCACCTCGCGGCGCACGCCGCCGGCCACGGTGACGCTGCCCACGCCCGGCACGGTCTGCACGCGGCGCGTGATGTCCTCCTCGGCGAGGCGCGTGAGGTCGCGCAGCGACCACCCCTTGCCCTTGACCGAGAAGCTCATGATCGCCTGCGCGCCCGGGTCGAACCGCTGGATCACGGGAGCGTCGATGTCGCGCGGCAGGTCGGCGCGGATGCCGTCCACCTTGGCGCGGACGTCCGCCATCGCGTTCATCACCTTGGTCGTCAGGTGGAACTCGATGAAGATCTGGCTGTAGCCCTCGTTCGAGTACGAGAAGATGCGCTTCACGCCGTCGATCGAGTTCACCTCCTGCTCGATCTTCTTGGTGACTTCGCGCTCCACGGCCTCGGGCGAGGCGCCCGGGTACACGGTGGTCACCGCGACGAACGGGAACTCCACGTTCGGCCACAGGTCCACGTTCAGGCGCCGGAACGAGAACAGGCCCAGCACCACCAGCGCCAGGATCATCATGGTGGCGAGGACCGGCCGCTTGATGGAAAGGTCGGAGAGGAACATCGGTCAGCGGCCTCCACCCTGCACGCGAACGGGCTGGCCGGCCACGAGGCCCTCGATCGAGCCCGTCACCACCACGTCGCCGGCCTTGAGTCCTTCGAGCACTTCGACGCGGTCGCGCGTGCGGTCCGCGAGCCCGGTGCGCAGGGCGCGGCGTGCGAGGTGTCCGCCCTCCACCACGAGTGCGAACGACGCGTCGCCGTCGTGCCGCACCGCGGCCGTGGGCGCCGCGAGCGCCGACCGCGACTGCTTCGTGATCACGTCGCCGGAGGCGAACAGGCCGCCCACGAGGCGGCCGCCCGGGTTCGGCACCGTGACGTACACCTTCACCTGGCGCGTGGCCGGGTCGGCGGTGGTGTTCACGCGCGCGACCTTGCCCTCCACCTGCCGATCGGCGCCCGTGACCTCGAGTTCGACCGGCGAGCCGGGCCGCACCATGGACACGTACTCGCTGGGTACCGTCGCCTCGAACTCGAGCGACGACGTGTTCGCGATCGTGAACAGCGGGTCGCCCGTGCCCACGCGGTCACCGGTCTGCACCGAGCGCGTGGCCACCACGCCGGCGCCCGGGGCGCGCACCGTGGCGTCGCCGAGCCGCCGCGACGCCATCGCGTTCTGCGCCTCGGCCGCGCGGTACTGCGCCTCGGCGGCCTCCACGTCGCGCGCCGACACCGCGCCCGCCGCGAACAGCTGCTTCTGCCGCTCCCAGTCGGCCGCCGCCACCTTCAGCGCCGCGCCGGCGCTCGCGGCGTCGGCCGCCACGGTCAGCGAGCGGTAGCGCGCCAGCACCTGCCCGCGAGACACGGCCTGACCCTCGCGCACGAGCACCTGCTCCACGATGTCGTCGAGCGGCGACGTCACGCGCGCTTCCCAGCCGGGCGTGAGCGTGCCCGACACCGGGACGCCCGCGCTCAGGTCGGTGATCGCCGCCGTGTCCACGTCGGCCAGGGCGAGCATCACGGTGTCCACCGTGGCCGGGGCGGCCTTCGCGTCACCCTTCGGATCGGCCGTCGCCGCCGCGGCCTTCGCGGCGTCTCCGCCCGCCTTCGGTGCCTCGCTCCTGCCGCAGCCCGCACCGATCACGCCCAGGGCGAGGAGGGCCGCCATCCACCGCTTCGTCGTTCCCATGTCAGCGTCCTCCTTCGCTCGCGTCGAGCGAGTAGTCGTTCAGGGGGCGTTCCACCAGCGTCAGGCTCTGGCCGCCCGCGTATTCCAGCTGCGCCAGCGCGTACCGGTAGTCGCGCACGGCGGTGACTTCGTCCACGCGCGCCTGGTGCAGCCGCAGGCGCGCGTCCGAAAGCTCGAGCGACGTGGAGATGCCGCTCGCATAGCGCACGCGCGCGATCTCCCACGCGCGCTGCGACAGCGCCGCGGTGCCACGACGGGCCGCGAGCAGGGCGAGCGACCGGCGCACTTCCTGTCGCGCCCGCTCCACCTCGATCTCGACGGCGGCCCGCACCTGGTCGCGCTGCGCTTCGGCGGTCCGCAGCTCGGCGGTGGCGCGCTCCACGGCTCCGAACGTGCGGAAGCCCTGGAACAGCGGCCACTCCAGCTTGAGGGAGGCATCCATCGCCCGCACGAACTCCTTGCGCGTGGGCGCGACGTCCTGCGGAAACGCCGAGTGCGACAACAGCGCCGACGCGGTCAGGTTCGGCCAGCGGCCGGCCTTCTCGCCGCGCAGCACCTGCTTCTGCAGGTCGACGGCCGCGTCCGCGCGCACGAGCGCCGCGCGCGCCGAGCCCGACGGCGGCATCGACACCGGCACCGGCACGCGGTCGCCCTCGAAGCCCAGCCGCGACGTGAGCACGAGCGGCTGCTCCAGCGGCACGCCGAGCAGCTGCTTCAGGTCGAGCCGCGCCAGTACCGAGGCGTTGCGCGCCGCGACGACGGACGGCTCTTCGTTGCCGGCGTCCACGCGCGCCTGGATCAGGTCGAACTCCGCGCGCGTGCCCTGCGCGCGGAACAGCTCCACCTGCCGCACGTGCGCGCGCGCCTGCGCGAGCGCCGACTCGGCGATGGCCGCGCTCTCCTCGGCGAGCAGTGCGTCGAGGTAGCTGCGCGTGACGCGCAGCGTGACGTCGGCGCGCGTCTCCTGCGCGCCGGCGGCGGCGCCGCGCCGGAGCGCCCGTGCGCCGGCGAGCGCGGCGCCCACGCGGCCGCCCGACCACAGCAGCTGGCTCACCTGGAGATCGGCGGTCCACGTGTTCTTGGCCGCGAACGAGCTGTTCGCGAAGATCTGGCCGAGCCCGCCGAGCGACGTGTCGCTCGCGAAGTCCGAGAACACCGACGACAGCTTGCGGTTGTACGTGACCGAGCCCGTCACCTGCGGCAGCGCGACGGCCAGCGCTTCGCGCACTCGGCCCTGCGCCTGGTTCACCGCGTTGCGCGACACGCGCACGTCCGCGTTCGTGCGCGCGGCGGTCGACACCGCCTCCGAAAGCGACAGCGCGAGCGTGTCGCGGCT
>JBGAOB010000296.1:0-7697 GCA_044222045.1 Candidatus Eiseniibacteriota bacterium | reverse complement strand
CGCGGAACGTCTCGCCCTCGCGCACGGCGTCGAGCCGCGCTTCCCGCGCGCCGTACACGTCGAGACGGCGGCGGACGTTGTCGAGCCCGAGCCCGGAGCCGCGCCGCCAAGGCGCCTCCTCGTCGAGCGGGTTCTCCACCACGATGCGCAGCAGGCCGCCCTCGCGGCGGGCGTCGATCACGATCGTGCCGCCGTCCACGCGGTCGGCGACCCCGTGCTTGACGGCGTTCTCGACCAGCGGCTGCAACAGCAGCGGCGGCACGACGCACGCCTCCGCGCCGTCGGCGATCCGGCGGTCGAAGCCGAGCCGCGACCCGAACCGCACCTGCTCGATCGCGAGGTAGCGGTCGACCAGCTCCAGTTCCTCGCGCAGCGTGACGGCGTCGCGCGCGCCCAGCGCCAGCGTGCGGCGCAGGAAGTCGCCGAGGCGCTCGCACATGCGGCGCGCGCCCTCGGGATCGCTGCCGACGAGCGACGCGATCGAGTTGAGGCTGTTGAAGAGGAAGTGCGGGTTCAGCTGGGCGCGCAGCGCGCGCAGCTCGGCCTCGCGCGCCGCGACTTCGGTCTCGAGCACGCGGCGCTCGACCGCGTGCGCGGCCTCGAACGCCTGCGCCAGGTAGTGCACGACGGCGGAGAGCAGGTAGAGCGGCACGCCGGCAGCGAAGAGCACGGCCAGCTCGGCCAGGATGCCGGCGCGGTCCGGCCCCGGCCCGGCCAGGCGCAGGAGCACGGCCGCCCACACCGCGCCGATGCCCGTCCACACGGCGCTCGCCTGCAGGGCCGCGCCGAGTTGCACCAGCGCCACCGCGCCGAGCCGCTGCGGTGAAGCCACCGGATTGGCGCGGCACACCCACCACGCCGAGAGCACGATGAAGCCGTAGAACAACGCCAGCGGCACCGCGAACGCGTGCGACGCGCTCACGGGCTGCGGCGCCACCGCGCGCACGACGAGTGCGAGCGGCAGCCCCGCGAGCAACCACGCGAGCACGTGCAGCGCGAGCCACAACCGCTGGCGGAAGAGCGGGTGCATGGCCTACTGCGGATCCTGCGGAGCCGGCGGGAGCGGCGGCGGCGGCGGGGGCACGACGCGGTGCTGCACTTCGACGCCGGTGACCCCGACGCGCACTTCCTTCACGACCGTGCTGCCCGGCTCGATGTCCCCACGCTCCCGGCGATCGCGTCGCCGGCCGGTGCGGATGATCACGCCGGACGGGTTGCCGTCGAGCGGACCGTTCTTCACCTCGACGCCGCCCATCACGACCAGGCCGCGCACGACGAGCGTGCCGACGGGCTCCACGTCCGGCGCCAGCTTGGCGGAGTTCTCGACGCCGCCCATGACCGGCGAGGTCTCGAGTTCGACGCGCCAGTCGTCGGGGACGCCGATCTCGATGCCGCCCCACATCGCGAACACGTCGATCACGGCCCGGCCGCCGGCGGGCTTCGCGCCGTCGAGGTCGAGCTGCACGCCGCCCATGACGGCGGTCAGCTCGCCGCCGCGGACCGACTGCGACTGGTTGTTGCGCTCCACGCCCCCCATGAGCGCGAACGAGCGCACGTAGTCGTCCTCGTCCGCGGTGCCCGGCGCCGGCGCGTCCCCCGGCCCGCGAATCGCCCGGGTCACGATCATCACGCCCATGAAGATGAAGAACAGCGGCCAGATGATGCCGAAGCCGATGTGCACGAAGTCGAGTTCGCCCAGCAGCAGCAGCGAGCCGATGATGGTCAGGAAGCCGCCGAGCGGCGCCTGCTTCTCCATCGCGAAGCCCGTCAGCTTCATCAGGCCGACGAGCAGCAGCAGGATGGGCCACCAGCGCAGCACCGCACCGGCGTTCGCGAGCCCGAGGTTGTCCAGCGTCCACAGGCCGCCCAGCGCGACGAGCGCCACGCCGATGATGAGCCGGCCGCTCAGGGGATTAGCGCGCTCGTCCATGGTCGATCTCCCATTCCCGCTCGTTCGCGATGCCGCCCGGCTCGCGGGCGAGCGCCGTCATGAAGGCCCAGCCGAGGATGGCGGCGGAGCCGAGGATCCAGAGCGGCCCGAAGACGAGGACCGCGGTCTTGAGGACGGTCGTGATCGCGGCGGCCATCTCGGGCAGCCGCTTCCAGGGAATCAGCGCCGCGAGGACGCAGTTCTGGATCACGAGCCACAACGTGCACAGCGCGAAGGCCGCTTCACGGGCGCGGCGCAGCCCGGTCCGGGTGCCGCGAGCAGCGTCAGCCATCGATCCGCACCTCGCGGACGCCGTCCCGATCGTCGCGCATGAAGTAGCCGAGGAGCGCCCGCACCACCATGCCCGTGCCCGCGGCGACGAGCGCCAGGGGCCAGCTGTTCGACCACGTCAGGCCGAGCACGTGGTTCGTGGCGATGAAGCACCAGCCGCCGATCATCATGGTCGAGACGCCGTCGCCCATGCGCCTCGCGTTGCCGAAGCACAGGAACTGCGAGAGCCCGACCATGACGATGATGAGGGGCCACCACTGGCGCCACAGCACGCCGGGAAGCACGTCGAGGTACTGAAGCAGCACCACGGTGCCGACCAGCATCAGCCCGATGCCCCACATCAGGGAGCTGTACCGGTCGTCGCTGTTCCGGGAGTTCCGCATGTCCGTCGCCTCCTGTCTCGCCGGTCCGCGCGCCACCCCGGCGCGCCGCCGTTCACGTGGTGGAAGTTACGGACGATCCGGCGGCGCCGCGCGCGCCATTCGGCGAACGGTGGCGGGCGGGCGGTGAACGGCGGTCCCGGCGCCCCCGACCGGCGCCCCGGCGGCGGGCCGGCGGGCCGCGTCCGTCACGCGCGCGCCCCCGGCGCGGCGGCCGCGCGCGCGCGGCGCGAGCGGATCGCGAGCGCGATCGAGCCGACGAGCGTCACGATCGCGACTGAGAACCACTGCACGGCGTACGACAGGTGCATTCTCGTCCCACTCGGGCGGGCCTTCGCGCGCCAGGCCCGCGGGCGCCGCGGATCCCGGCAGCATCACGAGCAGCACGTTCGCCTGCACGCCGGGAACGTGCGTGAGCACCGAAGCCGAGTCGAGCTCGTGCGTGGACCAGAGTTCGGGCGCCGCGCCCTCGAGCCGCCGCCACGGCGGCATGCCCGGACGGGCGGGCACGCGCGCGAGGTAGCCGACCACGCGGCGCGGGCCGGGCTCGGCGAACGCATCCGGCGCGGCGTGCTGGCCGTCCTCGGCGCGCGTCCAGCGCGATCGACGAGCAGGGCCGGGCCGCCCGGCAGGCGCAGCGGCGTGAGCAGCTGCACGCCGAGGTCGGCGTCGTGGAAGCGCGCCGAGAGCAGCACGTGACGGGTCGTGTCGTACTCGCCGAAGGCGACGACCTTGCGCCCGGCCTGCGCGGCGATGCCCGCGGCGTCCGCCGCCAGCGGCTCGGGCTCGGCCGCCAGCACCGCCCGCCGTTCGGCGTTGAGCGCGCGCTTGGCCGCGAGGCGCGAGAGCTGCCAGAAGCCGCAGGTCACGCAGGTGGCGAACACCACCACCGCGATCACCGCGAGCAGCGCCGGGGAGCTTCACGCGCCCGGCTTGGGGGCGGGCGGCTCGAGGTCGTACGCCTCGATGACCGACTGGAACCCGCAGGTCCGGTGGGCGGCGTCGCAGAACGGCTTCTTCGCCGAATGCCCGCAGCGGCACAGCGCGATGTTGGTCCGGCCGGCCAGCCCGAACGGCCGCCCTTCGGAGTCGACGAGCTCGAAGTCGCCCTCGACTTTGAGCGAACCGTTGTTGCGAACGGTGATGCGCGTGGCTGCCATGGAGTTCCCCCGCAAGTTTGGAAGTGGGATCGCGTTCCGCGCGGAATCTAGCAGCCGCTCGCCGCCGGCGGCGAACCCCCCGCCCGGCCGCCGTTCGTCCTCCGGCGGACGCCGTCCGGCGCCCTTATGCCGCCGCTCGTGGGGTCGGCTGCAACACCCCGGGGTGCACGCGCGTAAAGTCCGGCACAAGCCAGCCGCAGGGGCTGGCCCGCCGGTCCGCCGGCGACTCACCCAACGTCTCGAGAAGGAGGAAGACCGTGTTCACCGCGTTGCTCGTCGGGGCCATGTTCGTCGTCGCGCTGATGGTCGTGGGCGTGGTGGTGGCGGTGGCGAGCATCCTGGGGTTCGTGATCTCCCTCCCGTTCCGGATCCTGGGCTGGACGCTCAAGCTCCTGGGCCTGCTGTTCGCGGTGCCGTTCCTGATCCTCGGCGCCGTGCTCGTCGGCGGTGGCGTGCTGACCGCCGTGCTCTTCGGCCTGCTGCTCCCGCTGGCGCCGATCGTCGGCCTCGCGTGGCTCGTGTGGTGGCTCGCCACCCGCAACGACGGCAAGCGCTCGCAGGCCCACGTGGTGTCGTGACGCACTTCGCCTGAACGGGCGAGTCGCGAGGGAGGACGCTCCCTTCAGGGCGCCGCCCTCTGCGTTTCCTGCGCGGCGGTCGTTCGTGGCGTGCCGGTTCCCGGGGCGCCACGCGCCGCAGCCGCGCTACTGCCGCAGCCCGAAGAGCCGCGCGAACACCGCCAGCAGGGCGGCGCCGATCAGCACCGTGCCGTTGCCGGCGCGCGCCGTCACGAGCACCGCGAACGCCACCGCGGCGATGCCCCAGCCGAGCCCGTCGTGCAGACCGGCGCGCGCGAGCGCGACCGCGGCGGCGATCATCACGCCGACGATCGCGGGCAGCAGCCCGGCCAGGAACGCGCGCATGGCCGGGTGCTCGCGCACGCGTTCCATCGACGACGCGAGCGCCAGCGCGAGCAGGAACCCGGGCGCGAAGACCGCGGCGGTGCCGAACAGCGCGCCGGCGAGCCCGGCGACGCGGTAGCCCACGAACGTCGAGGTGATCACGACCGGCCCGGGCGTGATCTGGCCGAGCGCGACCGCGTCCACGAACTCACGCGCGCCGATCCAGCCGGTGCGCACCAGCTGGCGCTCGAGCACGGGCACCATCACGTAGCCGCCGCTGAACGTGGTCGCGCCGGTCGCGAGGAAGACGCCGACGACGTGCCCGAACGCCTCGAGCCGCGAGCCGTGCGCGCCGCCGGCAGCGCCGGCAGCACGAGCGGCGCGAGCGCGGCGAGCCGCGGCGCGACCATCACGCGCACGAGCGACAGGCCGCCGCAGAGCAGGATCACTTCGGGCGCGCCGATCCCGAACACGGCGACCGCGGCGAGCGCGGCGAGCGCGACGGTGACGTTGCCCTTCGTGCGCCACACCGCGGCGCCCCAGCCCTCGCCGGCGCGCTTGCCCACCATGCGCAGCGACAGCGAGAGCGCGACCACCGCCACGACCGCGACCACGGCGGGCGTGGAGTTCGAGCAGCGCCGCGTCCACGACGAGCACCCCGCGGAGCGCCTCGTAGGCGACCGCGAACAGCAGCATGAGCAGGAAGCTCGGCAGCGTGTAGCCGCCCATCAGCAGCGCGGCGCCGCGCCAGCCGCCGAGCCGGAAGCCGAGCAGCGTGAGCGCGTTGTTCGCGATCGCGCCCGGCAGGCCCTGCCCGAACGCCGCCGCCTCGGTGAACGCCTCGGCGCTCACCCAGCGCAGGCGCGCGACGAGTTCGCGTTCGATCGCGGCGACCACCGCCATGGCGCCGCCGAACGCGACCAGGCCCATGCGCAGGCCCTGGCGGAAGAGCTGCGCGTTCGTCGGCGCGGCGTCCGGGCCGGCGCCGCGCCGCCCGGCGCGCGCAGCGCGAACCACGTGAGGAGCGGCGACGGCGAAGCGCGAGGAACGATCGCCAGCCCCGCGGGGCGCACCAGGTCGGCGACGGCGAGCCCGGCGCCCGCGAGCAGCGCGAGCGCGGCGAGCCAGCGACCGCCGGGGAACGAGGACATGCGTCCTATATGGGCACCGAAGGGCGCGGGTCAATGGCCGCATCGCCCGACCGGCGGAACCCGCACGCGAACGCAATCTCGGCGGCGTGGGCGCCAGCGGTCAGTCCAGTACGACGAGCCGGGTCGTCCGCGTCCCGCCCGGCGCGGTGAGCCGCAACCAGTAGAGACCGGGAGTGAGCCGCGCCCCGTCCCCGTCGCGGGTGAGCGTGACTGCGTGCCCGCCTGCTTCGAACCGATCGTGCGCCAACGTGCGCACGCGCCTCCCGCCGACATCGAACAGTTCGAGCGCTGCGTCGCCCGCGGTCGCGAGACGGAAGCGCACGCTCGTCGAGGCCAGCATCGGCGAGGGCGCCGGCGTGGCGAGGGCGAAGTCTTCCGGGAGCGTCGCGTCCACGGCGAGTGACGGCAGGTCGCCGTGGCGCCCCCACGCGTCCACGTGTTGCAGGCAGACGAAAGGAGGGGCGTCGTTCCCGTCGAGGCCCGAACCCATGATGGTCTGCACTGTGATCAGGCCACCCGTCCCGTCCGGCAGCGTCTCGCCCCCCCAGGTCACCATGCCGGGCGGCAACTGCAGGAGCGTGGTACCCGCCGGCCAGAGCGGTACTCCGTCCGCGTCGAGACGCTGGACCGGCGCCGACCGATCGGCGTTGGGGGAGATCGTGACGCTCACGCCACCCCCGGGGTTCACGTACGCACGCAGGCCCAGGTACTCGGTCCAGATTCCTTGGGTCCCCAGCAACACGGGTCCCGTGCCGAGCCATGCGCCATCCGCATCGAGGCGCTGGGCTTCCGTCACCCAGCCGAGCCCGTCCTCGGACCGACGCGTCCACAGGAGCCAGGCGCGATCGGGCGCCACCAGGGCGATCACCGCGCTGCCGCGTCGCTCGGCGGGATTGCCCGGGAGCGGGAGTCCATCGGGGCCGAATGCGAATGTGCCGTCGGCCAGCACGCGCTGCACGGGATCGCTCGCGTCGCCGGGCCACCAGCTGAATCGCTGCAGCGTCAGCCAGGCGCTCCCGTCCGGCGAGCTGGCGAGGGAGAAGACGGGTGAGCCATCGGCGCGCAGTAGCAGCCCGCCGGGGTTCCAGCGCGGTGTGCCGGTCCGGTCCACGTGCTGAAGCCACGTCGTGTACCTCACGTAGTCCGGGGGCGTGGACCGGAAGGCGAGCCAGACACCGCCCTCACCATCGTCCGCGGCCGGCCCCATGCTCATCTCCCCTGTCTGGGTGGCCGCGACGCGACCCTCCTCGCCCCAACGGAGCATTCCGTCCACGCCCACCGCCTGCGCACGCAGCCGGGCGGGTGACGCGGACCCGTCGTTCCAGGTCACGACCCACGCACCCGCCGAGGCCACGTATCGCAGGTGGTTCGTCGGCCAGCCGGAGGAAGTGACCCCGGACCACAGGCGGGTGCGCCAGCGCTCCTCCCCCTGCGCGCCGTAACAGGACAACCACAGGACCTGGCCGGAGTCCGCGACGAAGGTGCTCGTGAGGATCACCGCATGACCGGCATCGTCCGCGGCCAGGGCCCGGTAGTCTTCGTCATCCCCGAGAATCCGGGCGCCGTCCGCGAACGCGGGGAAGCCGTCGGCGTCGACACGCTGCAGGTACAAGAGGCCGAGCGGAGTGCTGACCTTCGAGGACCAGCAGACGAACGCCCCTCCGAGTCCGTCCGGGCAGGCGCCATACAGCGTGAAGTAGGAATCCCCGCCTGGGGTCAGGCGCACGAACTGAGTCGAGTCGGCGGGCCACTGTGCGCGAGCCGCGGCCGGGGTGAGCATGGCGAGGAGCACGAGCGCGCCAAGCAGTGTGCGTCGGTTCACGGGACCTCCGTTGTCGACTCGCCACTCTACGCCACCTGCGATTGCGCCACTCCGTCCGGGA
>JBGAOB010000295.1:0-5644 GCA_044222045.1 Candidatus Eiseniibacteriota bacterium | reverse complement strand
TCCGCCGCGGCGTGTGGCATCACCCCGTGATCGTGCTCGACGAGCCGGCCGAACTGCTGATGCTGGCGTGGGAGGACGGCGGCGCGGGCGACTGCGAGGAGTGCGCGCTCCCCGGGCCCGTGGTCGTGGAGTGAGCGTCACGCTCCTCCGATAGTCCGTCCGCTCGCGGCGCGGTTCACACCGGGCGCGTGGGGCAGCCGGCGTAGCGCCGGCCCGGCGGCAGCGTCTCGTGCTTCATGACCACGCTGTTCTCGGCCACGTGGGCGCCCTCGCCGATGTCGGCGCCGTACAGGAGCACGGCGCCGTGGCCGACGTCGGCGTCCGCGCCGATGCGCACGGGCGCCAGCTTCAGGACGCGGTCCTCGAAGCTGTGCGACTGCATGTGGCACGACACGGTGGCGCCGTCGCCGATGTGCAGCATGTCGGGATCGACCACGTGCAGGAACGAGCTGCCGAACACGACGCCGCGCCCGATGCGGCAGCCCATCGCGCGCAGCCACCACGAGACGAACGGCGTGCCCTCGAACGGCGCGAGCACGGGCGCCGCCCAGGCGGCCCAGACCTCGAACAGGATGTCCCAGCGGCAACACCAGCACGACCACAGCGCGTGGCGCCCCTCGCGGATCGGCCCCAGGACGCACCACTTGGTCAGCCACGCCAGCGCGCACAGCACGGCGCCGATGCCCACCGCCGCGAGCGGCAACGTCAGCAGGAAGAACGCCGCGGCGGGCTGCGCGTCGTGCCATCCGGGCACGAGGCGGAACCAGCTCCACGCGAGCGCGAGCGGCACCAGCGGCAGCACGAAACGGGCGCCCTCGAACAGCACGCGCGTCAGCACGCGGTCCCAGCTCGGATCGTGCGTGCGGCCGCGCTCGCTCGCCGCCACCTCGCGCCGCGGCAGCTGCATGGGCGGCTGGCCGAACCACGACGTGCCGGTGCGGATCGCCGCCTCGTCGGCCACCGTGCAGATACCGAGCAGGATGTCGGGCGGGAGGGTGGCGCCCGCGGGCACCACGACGTGGTTGCCGAGGAACGTGTTCCGCGAGAAGCGCGTGCGCCGGCAGTCGGCGTGGCCGCGGTGCAGGAGCGGGCGGCCCAGGTAGATGCCGTCGGCGAAGAAGCACTCGTCGCCGATCTCGATCAGTTCCGGGACGCTTTCCATGATCGTGCTGATCTCGCAACGCCGCCCCACGTGCGCCCCGGCGGCGCGCAGCCACCACGGCCACAGCATCGTGCCGCTGAGCGCCGCGTTCGCCACTTCCATCGCGCGCCCCTTCAGGTGGAGCGCGATCCCGACGGGGCCCCGCAGCGGGTGCACGCCCTCGGGCACGCGGCCCACGAGCCGCGCGACGAGCGCCTCCATCGGCAGCGACAGGGCGTAGCCCGCCACCAGCAGCACCGGGGCGAGCGTCCACGGCAGGTCGGTGAACGGCGCGGGCAGCGCGCCCGTGCCCGGAGCGCCCGGCCGCAGCGCGGCGGCGGCCAGCGCGAGCCCGGGCAGCAGCACGAGCGCCTGCGCGAGCGCGCGCACCGCGAGCAGCGTGACCGCGTGCCGCGCCGGGGACCACGCGGGCGAGCGGGGAGACTCGCCGAGGTCCGGAGCGGGAGACGCGCTGCGGGCGGCAGGCACGCCCGTCCAGTGCTCGCCGTCGGGGATCGCGGCTCCCGGCGGCAGCGACGAGAGCGGGCCGAGCGTTCCGTTCGCGCCGATGCTCGCGCCGCCCTCGACGTGCGCGCGCGTGTCGAGCGTCGCGCCGGCGCCGAGCACGACGGGTGCGAGCACCAGTTCGCGCGACTGGAAGCCCACCACCCCGAGCGACGCGTCGCGTCCCAGCGTGACGCCGTCACCGAGCGTGACCAGGTCCCAGCCGCCGGTGGACAGGTCCACGCCGCGGTGCAGGTGCACGTCACGGCCGATGCGCGCGCCGAGTGCCCGCAGGCACGCGTTGCCCAGCTCGGTGCCCTGCACGAGCGACCACGGCACCAGGTGCGCCACCTGGACCACGATCCAGTGCCGCACGTGCATCGCACCCAGGTAGGGGTGGCGGCCCGGCCGGTAACGCCCCACGAGCAGCGCCTTCGCGGCCATCGTCAGCCCGAGCGCCACCGGGAGCCACGCCAGCTCCGCGGCGAACGCCATCAGCGGCAGCGCCACGATCAGCGGCCGTGCGCCGAGCGCCTGCGTCAGCGCCGGCAGCGCCACGAACACGGCCGCGTAGGCCACCGCCGAGCCCGGCACGAGCGAGAGCGCCACCCACGCCAGCTGCACCATCGCCCCGACGGATGCGACGCCGCGCAGCCGGGGGCGGGCAGCCGCCCGGGTCGCCGGCTCCGGTGGCGCGGGGGCGTGCACGATGCGTGCGGCGAGCGCGGTCACCGTGCGCGCTTCGTACAGGTCGCGCACCGTGAGCGACGCCGTCGCGGGATCGGCCCGGAGCATCGAGATCACCTGCGCGGCGATCAGCGAGTTGCCGCCCAGGTCCAAGAAGAAATCGTCCTCGGCGCCGATCTCGGCGGCGGGCAGGTGCGCGGCGAACGCGCGGGCCACGGCCTGCGCGACGGGATCGGTGAACGCGGGCGCGGTCGCCACCGGACGCGGGCCCGCGGCGGAGCGGGCGAGCTTCGCCAGGTCGGGCAGCGCCGAGCGGTCGAGCTTGCCGCTCGCGTCGCGCGTGGGAAGTTCGTCCACGAACGCGTAGTGCGCCGGCTGCATGTGCTCGGGCAGCGCGTCGCGCATGCGGGAACGGACGGCGGCGAGATCCGCCGGCCGCGCGGCGTCGGCCACGAGGAACGCGGCGAGTTCGCGCATCGGTGCCTCGCCCTGCAGCGCGCACGCGGCCGCCTGCACGCCCTCGCACGCGCAGAGATGCGCCTCGATCGCGCTCAGCTCCACCCGGTGCCCGCGGATCTTCACCTGCGAGTCGGAACGGCCCAGGTAGATCAGCGACCCGGCGGCGTCGTGCACCACCAGGTCGCCGGTGCGGTACAGGCGGCCGTAGCGCGGGTGCACCACGAACCGCTCGGCCGTGAGGGCGGGCTGGTTCAAGTACCCGCGCGCCACGCTCGGCCCCGTGATGCACAGCTCGCCCGCGGTGCCGCGCTCGACCGGTTCCAGCGCCTCGTCCAGCACCCAGGCGCGATTGCCCTGCACGGGCCAGCCGATCGTCACGGGGTCGCCGGGGCGGACGGGAGTCCGCACCACGGTGACGGAGCACTCCGTGGGGCCGTAACCGTTCTCCAGCCTGCGGCCGGGCGCCCAGCGCGCGGCGACGTCCTGGGGCAATTCCTCGCCGCCCACGTACAGCAGCCTCAGCTCGGGCAGCGCCGCGGCCGGATCGTCGCACGCGGCCATGCGCAGCAGCGTCGGCGGCGGGCAGAACACCGTCACGCGCTCGCGGCGCAGCCAGTCGACGAGGTCCGGGCCCAGCCGCACCGCGTCGTCGTCCATCAGCACGACCGTGGCGCCGCAGCCGAACGCGAGCCAGATCTCCTCGACCGACGAGTCGTAGGCGCACGACGAGCTCTGCGCCACCCGGTCGCCGGGACCGAGGCCGAAGTAGTCGCGATCCGACTCCACCAGCGTGAGGATGTTGCGGTGCTCGATCATCACGCCCTTGGGTCGCCCCGACGTTCCCGAGGTGTAGATGACGTACGCGAGCGACGAAGGGGAAGCCTTCCACGCGCGCCGGTGCCCGTTCGCGCGCGGCGCCGAGTCGTACGCACCGGGCCCGTCGCCCAGCCCCACCACGCGGCCGGCCGGCACCCCGAGCGCTTCGATCCGCGCGCGGTCGGACTCCCGGGCGATCACCGCCACGGCCGCGGAGTCCTCGACCAGGTAGCGCGCGCGGTCCGGCGCCAGGTCGGGAGCGAAGCAGGTGTAGGCGGCGCCGGCCCGCATCACGGCCAGTTGCGCCACGTAGATCGCGGCCGAATCGCGCGGCAATGCGATCGCGATCACGCATTCGCCCCGCACGAGCGGGGCGAGGCGGGCCGCCAGGCTCGCCACGCGGCGTTCGACCTCGGTGTACGTCAGCCGTTCGCGATCGGGCCGGCGCAGGCCCGGAGGTACGTCGATCGCGAGGGCGTGCGGGTGCGCGAGCGCGGTGCGCTCGAACACCTCATGCAGCAGCGCGGGCCGGGGCGCGGCCGGAGTCGGGGTCGGTGCTGTCTCGACCGGACTTCCTTGTCGGTTCGTCGGGGGCGGCACGTGCACATATTGCGTTGGCTTGCTTTCGCGCACAACGCAGAAGACGGCCCGGCTCGCGCCCGGACACGTCCGGGCTGCCGCTCGACCGGGATTCGACGTCCCGGGATGGACGCCTCACGGGCGTCGCGCGGCGATGCGCCGGTCGCACGGATCCACGATCGGTCGCGTGGAGGCGGTTCCCCCCGTGCGCGGGCGCCTCGTGCACCGATGGCCCCGAGAGTCCACGCGATTCGCGCCGCCTTCGTGCCCGGGCGCATTCGGCGTGGGTTGTTTGGTGCCGTCGATCACGTCATTCCGGGCGCCGCCCGCGGGGGGCGAAAGCGCTTGGGTCGACTGCTCGGCCCCGCCCAGACTCGGTGCCCGTCGCCCCCGACGATCGCCGCCGTCGTCACCCCACGCCCCAGGAGGTTCGCATGGTTGCTCCGCTTCGCTCGCGTCGTGCGCTCACCGGTGTCCTTTCCGCCCTGTCGCTGTTCCTCCCGGCGGTGGCCGGCGCCGACGTCACCACGTTGACCGCTTCCCGGGACAACACGCTGATCGAGACGCCGGTGGGCAACAGCAACGGCTCCGGGGACGGGATCTACGCCGGGCGCGTCGCCTTCCTCGGCGGCGGCACGCGGCGTCGCGCCGTCCTCGCGTTCGACGTGTCGTCGATCCCCGGCAACGCCACCATCGACTCGGCGTACGTGACCCTCGCCATGGTCGGAACCTCCAACCCCGCGGACCAGGTGGTCACGATGCACCGGCTGTCGCCCGGCGACTGGGGAGAGGGCGGTTCGATCGGTGGCGGCCAGGGCGGCGCCGCCCAGCCCGGCGAAGCCACCTGGCTCTACCGGGCGTTCAGCACCACGCCCTGGACGTCGCCCGGCGGCGACTTCGCGGCGTCCGCGAGCGCCACGCAGACCGTGGGCGACCTCGGCACCTACGTCTGGTCGGGCGCGGGCCTCGCGGCCGACGTGCAGGCCTGGGTCGCCACGCCGGCGTCGAACGCGGGATGGCTGCTGCTGGGCGGCGAGGCCACCGAGGGCACCGTCAAGAAGTTCTCGTCGCGGAACGGTCTCACGGCGCCCGAACTCCGGGTGGCGTGGTCGGTGTCGAACACGGGTGTGGGTGCCCCTCCGCGGGCCGGGGCCGTGTGGTTCGCGCCACCGACGCCTTCTCCCGCGACCGGGCCGGTGCGGCTCAGCTACACGCTGCCGCGCGCGGCGCGCGTCTCGCTGTCCGTGCACGACGCCGCGGGCCGCCTCGTCCGCCGGCTCACGCCGGTCACCGCGGCGGCGGCCGGGCGACACGACGTCACGTGGGACGGGCTCGGCGAGTCCGGCGCGCGCGCCGCGTCGGGCGTCTACCTCGCCACGCTGACGGTGGACGGTGTCTCGTACGTCCGCCGCGTGCCCGTGCTCCAGTAACGCTGCGAACACGGGCGAAACACGAACG
>JBGAOB010000294.1:0-5645 GCA_044222045.1 Candidatus Eiseniibacteriota bacterium | reverse complement strand
AGCGGAGGATGTCGGCGTGCGGAAGCCACGGCATGCCTTCGGCGGGCATGCAGTAGACGCAGCGCAGGTTGCAGCGGTCGGTGACCGAGACGCGGAGGTCGCGAACGGTGCGGCCGTGCGTGTCGACGAGCGGTGGGCGGTTGTCGGGCATGGCGATGGGAATCACGGTGATCCAGCGACGGCCGCGAACTGCGGGCGGGAAGCGTACGCTGCGCCGCCGTCGTGCGGCAACGTTGACGCGTCGGACTTGCCCGGCCTAGCGTGCGTCCACACGAGAACGGCGGCGCACGGGCCGGTGCATCGAGCCGGCCCGGGTTGGAGCCCGGCCACGGGCCGGAAGGTTTCACGGGAGGGGGCACGTGTCGCTCGGCGAACGACTGCAGCTCGTCCAGGCCGACATCACCACGCTCGACGTGGAGGCCATCGTGAACGCGGCCAACGTGGCGCTGGCGCCCGGCGGCGGCGTGTGCGGCGCCATCCACCGTGCAGCGGGCCCCGAACTGGCCGACGCCTGCGAGGACGCGGCGCCGTGCCCCACCGGAGAAGCGCGCGCCACCAGCGGCTTCGGCCTGGGCGCGCGGTGGGTGATCCACGCGGTCGGCCCCGTGTGGCGTGGGGGGGCGCACGAGGAAGACCGGCTGCTCGCGTCGTGCTACCGGAACGCGCTCGAGCTGGCGGTGCGCAACGGCGCGGCCTCGGTCGCGTTCCCGGCCATCGGCACGGGCATCTACGGCTTCCCGCTCGAGCGCGCCACGGGCATCGCGTTGCGGGAGATCGCCGCCGTCCTGCAGGCGAACGAGCGCCCCGCGCGCGTGGTGTGCGCGTGCTTCGACGCGGCCACGCTGTCGGTCTACCAGGAGGAGCGTCGGCGGCTCGGGCTCTGACCCGGTCGCGCGACGTCCGCCGATGGTGCGCTCACCGATCCCGCCGTTCGCGGCTGCGGTCGCGTTCGCGTGCGGCCTGCTCGCCGCGGGCGGCGCGCCGGCGGCCGCGCAGCAGGTGCCCGACTCCACGTTCGACGTGTCGGTCGCGGCGCCCGCGTACGCGCGCGACCGCGGACCGCGGCTGCTCATCGACGAGGCGCACCACAACTTCCACACGTCGAAGGGCCGCTACCGCCCGTTCGCCGAGCTGGCGCGCAACGACGGCTACCGCGTGGTCGGCAACGTGGTGCCGTTCTCCACCAGCACGCTCGTGGGCCAGAGCGTCCTCGTGATCTCCAACGCGATGGGCGCCGAGGACATGTCCGACAGTGCGGCGTCGCGCAGCGCGTTCACGCCCGACGAGATCGCGGCCGTGCGCGAGTGGGTGCGAGGGGGCGGCGGCCTTCTGCTGATCGCCGACCACGCGCCCTTCGGCGCCGCGGCACGCGACCTGGCGGCGGCCTTCGACGTGGACATGCGCAACGCGTACACGCTGGACAAGCGCCGCGCCGTGCGACGCGGACCGCCGGGCATCCTCACGTTCCGCGCCGGTGCCGGGCTCGACACCGCGCACGTGACCGTGCGCGGCAGCGCGCCGTCGGAGCGCGTGCGCGCGGTCACCACGTTCACGGGCCAGTCGCTGCTCGGTCCGAGGGGCTCGGTCGCCCTGCTCGCGCTGTCGAACGGTGCGCAGGACGTGAACGTGACGCCGGCCGACATGGCGGCCGGCGTCGATCCCGCGCACGCGCCGCGCACGAAGGCGCGCGGCCGCGCGCAGGCGGTGGCGTTCACGCTGGGACGCGGGCACGTCGTGGTGCTCGGCGAGGCCGCCATGTTCAGCGCGCAGCGCGCCGGGCCCGACGGGAGCCTTCGCATCGGCATGAACGCCGGCGGCAACGACAACAAGCAGTTCGCGCTGAACGTGCTGCGCTGGCTCTCGGGCGCGCTGCGCTGAGAGCGGCGTTCAGGCGGGCAGCGCGCCCGCCGCCAGCCGCACCACCCACACGCCCGCGAGCAGCACGCCGGTCGCGATCAGCGCGCCGAGCGTGACCCGGCGCGGCAGCGGCCAGCCGCCGCGCGCGATCGCGACGCCCCACAGCACCCACGCCGCCGCCAGTTCCGCCGCCACGAGCGGTGCCAGCGGGTGCAGCGTCCACGCGTGCGCCCAGTCGCCGTGCGCGAGCGCCGCGAACGCGCGGGTGAGCCCGCACGTGGGGCACGGCAGGCCGAACACGCGGCGCATCACGCAGGTCGCGCCGTCGGGATCGTCGCCCGGCGTCCACGTGTGCAGGACGGCCGCGGCCAGCGCCGCCGCGGCCCCCGTCAACAGCCAGCGCGTCCAGCGCGCGCGCGGGCTCGCCCCGTTCACGAGATGGGCGGAGCGGCCGGCGGCGCCGGTGCGCCGTTCGCGGTGCCGGCCGGCACCAGGACGCGCGCGTCCCATTCGGGCCCGAACTGCGCGAGGAACTCGGGGCCGAAGCCGCGCAGGAACACGTGCATCGGCAGCAGCAGCACGTCGCCCACGTACGGCAGTCCGAGCACGAGGAAGCCCATGCAGCACGTGGAGAAGCCGAAGAGCGCCACCGCGAAGCCGGCGGCCACCGACACCACGATCCACAGCAGCGTGGCCGCCACGAAGTGCCCCGCGTTGCTCGACAGCAGGCCGCCGAAACGGCGCCAGGCCTCGAACACGGACTCGCCGCGCAGCAGCATCACCGGCATCACGAACAGCCGCGTCCACGCGTGGTAGATCGCCATCGCCAGCCCCGCGACGCCCATCACGGCGAGCGGCACGATCATCCCGGCCAGGTCGGGCATGCGGAACACGCCGTCGTTCCAGATGCCGTCGAACGTGGGCGCGAGCGGTTTCGCCAGCAGCGCCAGCGCCAGCCCCCAGAACGCGCCCGCCACGAGCAGGTCCAGCAGGAAGAGCGTGTTGCCCGAGTGCGACGTGCGCCGCCACGGCTCCACGACCTCACCGCGGCCGCGCATCACGCCGTCCAGCAGCACCATGCCGCCGCGCGCACGCAACCACAGGCACAGGATCGCGAACACCACCGCCGCCGTCACCACCACGCCGAACGCCGCCTGCACCCAGCCCATGTGGAGCACGTCGTGGATCCGGCGTGCCACGTCGTCGGCGGCGCCGTGCATCGAGTGATCGCGGCCGGGGCGGACGTTGCTGCTGCCCCCGCCGCCCCCGCGGCCGAGCTCGGACAGGAACGCCGAGAAGCCCAGCCCCAGCCACAGCATGAGATCGAACGGGCGGAACAGCACGCGCACCATGCGCGCCCAGGCGCGGCTCAGCGGCTCGAAGTACGTGATCGGCATGTCGGCCTCCTCGGGACGGGTGTGCGGCATTCTCGCGCAGGGCGCGCGCGGGCGCGAGTGAGCGCGCGCGCGACGTGTACACTGCGCCGCATGTTCCGCCGCCTGCTCGGTCCGTTCGCGCTGCTGCTGGCGCTCGCCGCCCTCGCCGCCGTGGCCGTCCGGCTGGCGCCCCGATGGTTGCCCGGACTGCGCCAGGCTCGCGCCGTGCAGCAGCCGGTGCCGTCGCTGGACGGCGTCGCCACGTGGCTCGGCGGCCCGCGCCTGACCGCGGATTCGCTTCGCGGCCGCCCCCTCGCGCTGCTGCTCTGGACCGACACCGACCCGCGAGCGCTCGACGCGTTGCCCGTGCTGGACGCGTGGCACCACGCGTTCGCGCCGCTCGGCGCGCGCGTCCTGGTCGTGCACGTGCCCGACTTCGCGTTCGCGGCCGACAGCACCGTGCCGGCGCGCTGGGTGCGGCGGCTGGGTCTCACGCTGCCCGTGGCGCTGGATCCGTCGCTCACGGTGGCCAGCGCGATGGGCGGCGTGCCGGACGGCCCGCACCTGCTGGTGGCCGACGCGCGGGGCCAGGTGCTCGTGGACACCGTGGGGCTGGCCGGGCTCCCGGCGGGAGAACTCGCGCTGCGCGAGGCCATTCGCGCCGCGCGCCCGGGCGCACCGTTGCCGCCCGCGCTGGCCGCGCCCGCGGATCGCGCCGTGCGCGCCGTGTACCTGGGCGCCTCGCGCTCGCCCGCGGGGCCGCTCGCGGGCCTCGAGCCCGGCAAGCCGCAGACGTTCACCGCCGAGTTCCGCTACCAGCAGGAGGAGGGGGAGCCGTGGGTGCCGTACCCGGTCGGCGCCTGGACGCCCGGTGCCGACGGCCTGCTGGCGCGGCGGGGCGGCGCGACGGACTTCGTTTCGATCCGCTATAGTGCCGCGCGCGCCGGCGTGATCGCGAGCGCGTCCACCGGCGGCAGCTGCCGACTGTGGGTGTTGCGCGACGATCACTGGCCCGACCCCGACACGCGCGGAGACGACGTGACCGGCCATGCCGGCGGGGCGTGGGTGGACGTCTCGGAACCCCGGCTGTACTGGCTGGATCGTGCGGGTGGGAACCACGTGCTGCAGGTGTCCCCCGAGCGCGCCGGCCTGGTGATTCACGCGTTCGTGTTCGACGGCGTTCCCGCGGATGCCGTGAGGAAATGAGGAGTCCCGATGCCGCTGTGCATCTACCTGTGCTACACGCCCGGCTGCAACGCGAAGATGGACCGCTGGATGCCCACCGCCGAAGAGGGCAAGAACGCGAAGATGGAGTGCCCGCGCTGCGGCGTGGTCATGTCGTGCGCGTGGACCGGCACGCAGGTGAAGACGCCGAACCTGAAGGACGTGAACTCGCCGGCGTTCCGCCGCTGAGCGCGAGCCGAGCCCGCGCCGTGCCCGCCGCCGCGCCACCCGGCGCGGCGTTCGCGTGGGCTCAGCCCGCGGTGTCCAGCATCAGGCCGATCGTCAGCAGGCGTGCTTCCACCGCCTCCCGATCCGCCGCGTCGGCCGCCCGCGAGAGATAGTCCCGCAGCGCCTCGCGCGCTTCGCGCAGGCGGTCGAGTTCGTACAGCAGCAGTCCCTGGTCGCGCCGCTCGCCCGCGTCCTCGGGGTGCAGCATCTGCAGTCGTTCCACGGCCGACAGCGCCTGCGCCAGGTCGCCCGCGCGCAGCGACGACATCTTGAGGTTCGCGAGCAGGCGCGACACGACGTCGCGCGGCCCGATCGAGCGCAGCATGCGCGGCTCCAGCCGCATCGCGCCGCCGGTGGCGGCCGCGAGCAGGCGTTCGGCGTCCTCGCGGTGCACCGAGCCCGCGCGGTCGAACGGATCCAGCAGCAGGTCCCCGGGCTCTCCCGCGAGCCGCACCAGGAAGTGACCCGGCAGCCCCACGCCCTCCAGCCGCATGCCCGCGTGGGCGCCGAGTTCGATCAGCACGATCGCCAGCGTGAGCGGAATCCCCGTGCGGCGTTCGAGCACCGAATGCAGCAGCGAGTTGCGCGGGTCGAAGTAGTGGTCGCGGTCGCCGTGGAAGCCGAGCTCGTCGTACATGAACGTGCGCAGCCGCGCGAGCCGCTGCAGCGCGTTCCAGTCGGGCTCGAGCCGCGCCGCGAACACCTCGCCCCACCGGTCGAGCGCCGCCAGCGCCGACGGCGGGTCGAGCGCCGGGTCGCTCTCGGCCGCGATCAGCAGCGCGGCCTCGGCGAGGCGCCACTCGGCTTCCGGGTGCTGCGTCATTCGGGCAAACTGCGCCCTCACCTCCGACGGATCCGACACGATGACCCCGATCTCGACCGACATGCCGAAGCTGCCCGACGCGCCGGCCGTGCGCCGCGCGCTGCTCGCGTGGTACCGCCGCCACCGGCGCGACCTGC
>JBGAOB010000293.1:0-5577 GCA_044222045.1 Candidatus Eiseniibacteriota bacterium | reverse complement strand
GCGTCGGGCGCCACCATGACGAGCCACCGCGACGCGCGCAGCGGCGCGAACACCTGCGTGGACCACGGGTGGCGCTCCAGCAGCGTCACCCGGAACGGCAGCGGCTGCGGCAGCGAGCGGAACACGGCCAGGTTCGGCTTCGCCTGCGCCCTCGCGTTCTCGAGCGCCGCCGCCCAGTCGAAGCGCACGGCCGTGCCGAGGTTCGTATCGCGACCTTCGCCGGAAGCCGTGATCACCTCGCCGAACGGCGCGAACGACTCGCGGCCGAGCGGTTCCAGCCGCACGCGGCGGATCCCCTCGTCCATCACGAGCCCCGGTACGTCGAGTAGCCGAACGGGCTCAGCAGCAGCGGTACGTGGTAGTGCTCGCCCGGTGACGCGACGTGGAACGTGATCTCGACGGTGGGAAAGAACGTGCGCGTGTCCTGCTCGCTGAAGTAGGGCGCGACTTCGAAGCGCAGCCGCCACGCGCCGGTGGCGAGCGGCGCGCCGTCCGGCACCAGCGTGCGCAGGCGGCCGTCCGCGTCGGTCGTGCCGCGACCCACGATGCTCCACGTGTCGCCGTCGCGGTGCTCCAGCGTCACCGCGACGCCCGCCGCGGGGCGGCCCCGACTCGTGTCCAGGATGTGCGTGCTGATGCCCAACGGAAGCCTCCCGCGCGCCGCGGCGCGCCGCGATCGTGTCAGTCGGCGCCGTGCTCGCGCAGCCAGCGGCCGATGCGCAGGCGCGTGATCATGCGCTGCTCGCGCGCCGCGTTCCGGATCTCGGTGGCGCGGTCGTTCGCGAGGCGTTCCTCCAGGATGGTCACCGTCTCGGCGGCGGCGCGACCGGTGGCGCACAGCAGGAACACGAAGCCGAACTTCGCCGCGTAGGCGTCGTTGCCCTGCTGCAGTCGCGCCATCGTGTCGGCTTCGCCCTGGGCGATGGCCGCCTGCTCCGCGCGCGACCACGCGCCGGACTGCGCCGTGGCCGCGGCGGGGGCACGACTCTCTCCGAGCCGCGGGTGCGCGGCGAACGCCTCGAGCCAGTCCGTTTCGGCGAGCGCGTCGAGCGCCTCGGCCGCGGCGCCGAAGAGGTGCCGCACCGAGCGCGCAGGCAGCCGCGACTCCAGCGCCGCGGCGAACGCGCCGGCGCCGCAGAACGATCGGAGCACCGCGGCGCGGTCGGCCGGCGCCGGAGCGTGCAGCGCGTCGAGCGCTCGCTGCTCGCCGGGCGTGGTCACGGCATGGCCCCACGCGCGCAGCCGGTTCACGCCGCCGTGCGGCAGGATGTGCACGCGCAGGTGCGTCACGGGCCGAGTCGTCGCGGGCGTCAGCACGTGCCGGCGGTGCTGCACGAGCGGCGTACGGTCGAGCAGCACGCTCCAGCCGTCGGGCGACGCGAGCCGCGCTTCGACTTCGGCGGCCGGGAGCCCTTCGGCGTCGAGCGCCTCGACGCGCGTGGCCTGCGGCGCGTTTCCCTTGAAGAAGTGCGTGTCGAGTTCCAACCGGTGCACCACGCCCCGGCGTGCCAGCTTCAGCACGCACCAGTCGGAGCCGGGCGTGCGACGGCGCTTCGTCTCCCAGCCGTCGCCCATGTTCACGCCCCGGCCGGGAAGCAGCAGGTTCGCGGGCGGGCCGAAGAACGCGTCGCTCGCGGCGGCGATCGTGCCGCCGTTCTCGACCGCGGCGAGGTCCACCGAGCCCGCGCCCCAGAACGTCTCCGGCTCGGGCAGCGCGCGGCCGAAGACACGCAGCCGCGCCACGCCGCCGTCCGGGAAGATGCGCAACCGCACGTGGGTCGCCCGGGCGAGCGCCGGTGCGGCCTCGAGCACGTTGGCGAAGTCGGGCTTCACCGCCGTGCGCGGGATCACCTGGAGCCACGCGCGCCCGCCGGCCGCCTCCCGCTCCGCCGTGGACGCGGCCACCGGCAGCGCGAGCAGTTCCTCGACGGTCGTGGCGTACGGCACCTCGATCGCCTCGAGCGCCACCTCCTGCGGGGCGTTGCCCTTGAAGTGCGTCGTGTCGCAGAGCACGCCCGAGATCGCGCCCGGTGTGCCCAGTCGCAGGATCGCGAAGTCGTGGCCCGGCGTGCGGCGGCGCGCCGACTCCCAGCCGTCCATCCACTTGCCGCGTTCCGTGTACGCCTCCGCACGCCACTCGGGCGCCTGCGGCCGGACGAGCGCCTCCTTCGGCGCGAAGAAGTCGTCGGTCGCGAACATCACGAACGTGCCGGTCACGTCGAGCGACAGGTCCGTGAGCTTCGCGAACGTCTCGGGTACGGCGGCGGGCTGCGACACGGCGGCTCCTCTACGAGTGTGCGGCCGGCTCGCGCCCCGCGGCGGCACGGCGAGGAACGTCCCCGCCGGCCGCTCGGTCCATCCTCGCCCGCGATCGTACGCGAGCACTCCACGGATCCACGTCTGTCGCACCACGCCGCGCAACCGGCGGCCTGCCCATGGCGTCCAGGGCGTGCCGGTGGTGCAGCGACGCGGCGTCCACCACGAACTCCGCCGTGTCGTCCCACGCGACGAGGTCCGCGTCGAGTCCCACGGCGATCCGCCCCTTGCGCGCGGCGAGGCCCGCGAGCTCCGCCGGCGCGGTCGCGCCCACCGGCCACCGCGGCCACGTCGTGTCCGCCGCGCTCGCTCGCGCCGGTCCACGTCGCCGGCAGCAGCAGTTCGAGCGAGGCGATGCCGCCCCACGCCGTGAAGAAGTCGCCCTCGGCAAGCGCTTCAGCGACGGCGGGCACGGCGAGTGGTCGGTGGCCACCAGCTGGAGCGTGCCGTCGGCGCAGGCGTTCCACAGGGCTTCCCGTTGCGCGGCGGATCGCAGCGGCGGCGCGCACTTGTACGCGGTGGCGCCCCGCGGGCACGGCGTCGCCGTCGAACGTCAGGTAGTGCAGGCGAGTCTCGGCGCTGACGGGCAGCCCCGCGGCGCGCGCGGACGCGATCACGGCCGTGGCCTCGCGGCAAGCCACGTGCACCACGTGCACGCGCGTCCCGATGCGCGCGGCACGGGCGCACGAGCATCGCGACAGCCTCGGCTTCGGCCTTCGGGCGGACGCGACGCGATCCAGGTGGCGTGCGCGCGCGTCGCCGTGCGCGACCGCCGCCGCGGCGCGCTCCAGCACCGGCGGGCGACTCGGCGTGCGCGAGCAGCAGCAGCTCCAGTTCGCGCAGCCGCGGCATCGCCTCGTCGAGCTCGCCTTCGCCGACGTGCGCGAACTCGTCCACGCCCGACGGACTCATGAACACCTTGATCCCGGCGACGCCCTTCGGCGAGCGCCTCGAGGCGCTCGATGTCCGCGCCCGTGAGCCCCTGCACCGCCGTCGCGCGAGGTTTCGGTGGTACTGGCGACGCGCGCGCAACGGCGAGCGCCGGCGGCAGGCATGTCGACGCGCCGCCGCGACCGCATGGCGCTTCCACCTTCGCGTAGCCTCCACTCGTACGCCCGGGCTCGTTCGTGCACGTGCGCGTCCACGAGGCCCAGGAAGACCGGCATCGCCCGCGTCCACGACCGGCGCGTCCGCCAGCCATGCGCCTGCACTTCGGCGACGCGACCCGCCTCGACCCGCACGTCCCAGCCGGCCGCCGGGTCTCGGGTACGGCGGCGGGCTGCGACACGGCGGCTCCTCTACGAGTGTGCGGCGGGACTCGCGCCCCGCGGCGGCACGGCGAGGAACGTCCCCGTCGGCCGCTCGGTCCATCCTCGCCCGCGATCGTACGCGAGCACTCCACGGATCCACGTCTGTCGCACGACGCCGCGCAACCGGCGGCCTGCCCACGGCGTCAGGGCGTGCCGGTGGTGCAGCGACGCCGCGTCCACCACGAACTCCGCCGTGTCGTCCCACGCGACGAGGTCCGCGTCGAGTCCCACGGCGATCCGCCCCTTGCGTGCGGCGAGGCCCGCGAGCTCCGCCGGCGCGGTCGCGGCCCACCGTACCACCGCGGCCACGTCGTGTCCGCGAGCGCTCGCGCCGGTCCACAGGGCCGGCAGCAGCAGTTCGAGCGAGGCGATGCCGCCCCACGCCGTGAAGAAGTCGCCCTCGGCAAGGCGCTTCAGCGACGGCGGGCACGGCGAGTGGTCGGTGGCCACCAGCTGGAGCGTGCCGTCGGCGAGTGCGTTCCACAGGGCTTCCCGTTGCGCCGCGGATCGCAGCGGCGGCGCGCACTTGTACGCGGTGGCTCCCGCGGGCACGGCGTCGCCGTCGAACGTGAGGTAGTGCGGGCAGGTCTCGGCGCTGACGGGCAGCCCCTCGGCGCGCGCGGACGCGATCACGGCCGCGGCCTCGCGGCAAGCCACGTGCACCACGTGCACGCGCGTCCCGTGCGCGCGGCACAGGCGCACCAGCATCGCGACAGCCTCGGCTTCGGCCTCGGGCGGACGCGACGCGATCCAGGTGGCGTGCGCGCGCGGGTCGCCGTGCGCGACCGCCGCCGCGGCGCGCGCCAGCACCGCGGGCGACTCGGCGTGCGCGAGCAGCGGCAGGCCCAGTTCGCGCAGCCGCGGCATCGCCTCGTCGAGCTCGGCTTCGCCCACGTGCGGGAACTCGTCCACGCCCGACGGGCTCAGGAAGCACTTCACCCCGGCCACGCCGGCGGCGGCGAGCGCGGGAAGCTCGGCAGCGTTGCCGGGCACGAGCCCCCCCCACAGCGCCACGTCCACGCGCGCGACGCCGTCCAGCGCTGCGCGCTTGGCGGCGACCCCCGCGGCGTTCGTGGTGGCGGGCACGCTGTTGAGCGGCATGTCCACGATCGTCGTCACGCCGCCGGCGGCGGCGGCGGCGGTGGCCGTGGCGAAGCCTTCCCACTCGGTGCGACCCGGCTCGTTGACGTGCACGTGCGCGTCCGCCAGCCCGGGGGTCAGCAGCAGGTCGCCCACGTCCACGACGACGGCCGCGCCGTGGACCTGATCCCAGTCGGTGACGGCGGCGATGATCCCGCCCGCCACGTGCACGGCCGCCGGGCGCAGCCTCCCGTCCACGCAGACGCGTCGGCCGCGGACGACGGACGCGCCCCCCCGTACGTTCATCGGCCGTGCGTCTGCTGGCGGGCCCACGCCCCCAGCGTGACGCGCTCGTCGTCGGTGATGCCGCTCATGTTCGCGAGCGGCATGGTGCGCGTTTCGACGACGCGGTACACGATGCGGTCCGCATACGCGCGCATGAGCTCGGCGGAGTCGAACATCACGCCGTTCGGAGCGGTGGCGAAGCCCGGTTGCGTGGGGCGCGACGAGTGGCACATCACGCAGCGCGTCTGCACGATGAGCCGCGCCGTCGCGTCGTCCACCGGCGCATGCCGGTCGAGCGCACGTACGGCAGGGCTCTCGCCCGGCGGGCGCGTGAGTGCCACGACGCCCCCCAGGCTCAGCACCAGCCCGAGCACGGCCCACCACGGTGTGCTTTCGCGGGTATTCATCGCGAGCTTCGCCGCCGCGCCCGCGACCACCATCAGCGCGAGCACGGCCCACGCATGCGCGTTGCCGTACAGCGCCGGGAAGTGGTTGGACAGCATCGTGAACAGCACCGGCAGCGTCAGGTAGTGGTTGTGCGTGGAGCGTTCCTTCGCGCGCCGACCGTGCGCGGTGTCGACCGGGA
>JBGAOB010000292.1:0-6414 GCA_044222045.1 Candidatus Eiseniibacteriota bacterium | reverse complement strand
GCCGAGCGGCGCGTCGAGCGGTTCGGCCGGGAACCGGCGCGACTTCTCGCCGATCCAGCCGATGAGTGCCTGATAGCGCCGCACATCCTCGGGCGCGGTGATCTCGACGCGCCACGAGCGCTCGGTCTTGCGCCAGAACTTGCTCACGACTCCGAAGCGCAGCAGCGCGTGCTGCACGTCGCGGGCGAGGCGCTCCGACGCGACCGTGAACTCGATGCGCGGGTAGCCGCTCATCGGGTAGATCGTCCCGTCACAGCTGAAGAGCACCGCGAGGAACTGCCGCAGCCGTTCGTGATCCCAAGTCCACACGACGGCCGGCAGGTACTTCGCCTCGGACTTCCGCCCCATCTGCTCGACGTCGGTGAGCCAGCGGCGAACCGGGTTCACGATCTGGCCCGGCGCGGGCCGCCCGGTGCGGAACTCCGGCTTGCGCGCGACGCGCCACGTGATGCCGTCGGGCTGCACGTTCATCTCGCAGGTCGGGAACTCGGCCGCGAGGCAGGCGCGGAAGTCGGCGAGGTGGTCGGGGTCGGCGGTCGTGAAGTGCGGACAGTCCGACGTGAGCCCGCCCTCGGCGATGAAGTAGGCGAGCAGGCGCACGCGCTCGTGCGTCCACGTCTCGTCCCGGCCGGCGGCGGGCACGATGCGCGGCACGCCGATCGCGTCACCGACCTGCAGGTCGTGCAGGGGCTGCCAGCCGTCCACGGTCAGGAACGGATGGTGTCCCGTCACCTCGACGCTGCGGCCAAGCTTCGTGGTCACGCGGAACACCGGCTTCACGCCGCTGTCGATCCAGTGCGACACGGCCGCCTCGCGCACCACGCCGCGCTCGTCGATGCCGAGCACGGTGGGCATGCGGCGGCGGATGCACTCCTCGATCGTCAGCCGTTCGCCCGTCTTCGGGTCGACGACCAGGGTGCGCCACGAAACGCACTTTCCCATCGAGGGCCGGCCCGCGAGGATGATCAGGTCGCCGGGCTGCCAGCCGCTCGTGAGCTTGTCGAGATCGTCCCAGCCGCTCGGCACGCCGGTGATCTGCACCTTGCGCTCGAACAGCTTCTGGATGTTGTCGAACGTCGGCTTGAGCAGCTCGCGGATGCTCGTGAAGCCCTGGCGGATGCGCTGGTCGGTGATCGCGAAGATCCGCGCCTCGGCCTGATCGAGCAGCGTGGCCGTCTCCTCCTGCCCGGCGTAGCACTGCTGCTGGATCTCGTTCGTCGCCGAGATGAGCTTGCGCAGGATCGACTTGCTGTGAACGATCCGGATGTGGTGCTCGAGGTTCGCCGTGGTGGTCGCGTACTCCATGATCTGCGCCAGCATCTGGGCGCCGCCGGCGGCCTCGAAGTCGCCGCGCTTGCGCAGCTCCTCGGCCACCGTGATCAGGTCCGCGGCTTCGTTGCGGTTGTACAGCGACACGAGCGCCAGGAAGATCTTGGCGTGCGCGTTCCGGTAGAACACGGACTCGTTGATGAGTTCGACCGCGCGGCCGACGGCGGCCTGGTCGAGCATCATGGCCGCGAGGATGGAACGTTCGGCGTCGAGGGCCTGCGGGGGCGTCAGCCCCGGCGGCCCGCCTGCGGAGTGACCCGAGAAGGTGTCGGACATGGCGTGATTCTCCCCGGGCGTCGTGCGCCCGCGAGCGGGAGTTCTAATCGGTCAGGTATTCCTGCGCGAGCCGCTGGAGATCGTTCCAGACTTCGCGCTTGGGTCCGTCGGGGCGGGGGTTCCGCAGAAGATACGCGGGGTGGTACGTCACGATCAGCTTGGCGCCGCGCCAGCGATACGTCCGTCCGCGCATGCTGCCGACCGTGCCCTTGATGCCGCACAGCAGCTCGGCCGCGAACTTGCCGAGGCAGCAGATGATCCGCGGCTGCAGCGCCTCGAGCTGGCGGATCACGTACGGCGAGCACTGCTCGATCTCGTTGGGCAGCGGATTGCGGTTCTCGGGCGGCCGGCACTTGAGCACGTTGGCGATGTACACGGTGCTGCGGTCGAGCTTGACGCCCGGAATGAGCTTGCGCTCGTCCATGCCGGCGATCATGCGCGTGAGCAGTTCGCCCGCGCGGCCCACGAACGGCTCGCCGCGCTCGTCTTCGTCGGCGCCCGGCGCCTCGCCCACGAACACGATGCCGCTGAACGCCGAGCCGATGCCGGGCACCGCCTGCTTGCGCGTGCGGCAAAGGCCGCACTTCTCGCAGGCGCGCGCTTCGCTCGCGACCTGCTCGAGCAGCGGCAACGACCGCGCGAGGATCGCGTCGCGGCCGCCGCCGAGCGCGGACGGGTTCACGTCGTCTGCGAAGGGCGGCAGCGGAATGGGCGGCGGCGTAATCGCGCTCGGCGCCGGCGGTGCGGCCGGCGGCTCGGGCGCGCTCAGCGTGAAGCCGGCGACCGGCGACTCGCTCGCCTCGGTGGGCGCGGGCGTTTCGACGGCGGTGGCGACCGGGGCGGTGAAGCCGACGACCGGCGACGCGTCGGTGAGCGGCTCGCCGGCGTCCGCGCTCGCGCGCTCTGTGCGGCCGGTGCGGATCGCGCGGGCGACGCCCGCGGCCAGCACCTCGCCGCCCGTGCGCGCACGTTCGCGCTCGAGCAGCCGGCGGGCGGCGCGCCAGCGCCGGCTTCTTCGCGCGGCGTGCGCTCGCTCATCGCTTGCCTCTTCCCCGCGCGCGCGCGCAGCGCGGCCGGGCGGCCGGCGCGGACTTGCGGACGGCGCGACTTGGGCGACTTGGACGACTTGGGCGCCGCGGTGGGCGCGCCTCGCGCAGCTGCTGCACGCGGTCGAGGATCGCTTCGCCAGGCTCGCGCTTGGGGCACACGGGCAGCGCCTGCGCGCGCTTCGCTTCGACGAGCGGCGCGGTTGAAGTGTCGCCGCCGATGCCGTCGGCCGGCGAGTTGAGCACGATCAGGTCGGCACCCTTGGCGTGCAGCTTGGCGCGCGCGTTGGCCACGCCACGTTCGTCTCGAGCGCGAAGCCCACGAGCACCTGGCCGCTCGTGCGCGCGCGGCGCCGAGCGTCTTGAGGATGTCGGGGTTGGGCGTCAGTTCGAGCGTGAGCGGCCCGGCGCCGCGCTTGAGCTTGCGCGCCGACGCCTTCGCGGGCTTGTAGTCGGCGACGGCCGCGGCCATGAGCACCACGTCGGCGCTCGCGGCGTGCGAGCGCATCGCGTGCAGCATGTCCTCGGCGGTCGTGACCGGCACCAGCGTGACGCCGTGCGGCGGCTCGACGCTGACCGGGCCGGCGACCACGGTCACGTCCGCGCCGCGATCGCGCGCCGCCTCGGCGAGCGCGAAGCCCATGCGCCCGCTGGAGCGGTTGGTGAGCACGCGCACCGGATCGAGCGCTTCCTCGGTGCGGCCGGCGCCGACCAGCACGCGCACGCCCTTGAGGCTCTGCGTGCGCGCGAGCGCCGCTTCGATGGCGGCGACGATGTCGGGGATCTCGGCGAGCCGCCCGGGGCCGACCAGCCCCGAGGCCAGGAAGCCCGTGGCCGGGCCCACGATGGTCGCGCCGCGCGCGCGCAGTTCGCGCACGTTGTCCTGCGTCGCGGGCGCGCGCCACATCTGCAGGTCCATGGCCGGCGCCACCACCAGCGGCGCCGCCGAGGCGAGCGCGATGGTGGTGAGCGCGTCGGGCGCCACGCCGTGGACCAGGCGCGCCATCAGGTCCGCCGTGGCCGGCGCGATCACGAGGCAGTCGGCCGCCTCGGCCACGTCGACGTGCTCGACCCGGCCGCCCACGCGGGCGCGCGATTCGAGCGGCAGCGTGAAGCGCGGCTGCTGGTCGCCCCACAACCCGGTCACGACCGGGTTCGCGGTCAGCGCCTGCAGCGTCAGCGGCGTCACGAACTCGCACGCCGCCGGGGTCATGACGGCGATCACGGTCGCCCCCCGCTCGCGCAGGCGGCGCACCAGCTCGCACGCCTTGTACGCGGCGATCCCGCCGGACACGCCGACGACGACGACCCGATCGCGCAGCATGGAACTACTCGGCGGGCAGTTCGAGAGGCTGCTCGGCCGCGACGATCATCGACGGATCCTCGTAGTAGTACGGCACGTCGTCGCGGATGACGCGCTCGAGCGCGACCGCGGTGACCTTGCCGTGCAGCGTCTCGCCGCTGCGGCGGATCCAGTCGTTGAGCCGGCGCGCCTCGCGGGCGGCGACGATGGACAGCTCGTACTTGCTCTTGCCCGGCGGAGGAACGAGTGACGAAAGCTTCATGGGATGGACCTCGTGAGCCGATGGCGGGTGGACCGATGCGCCGCGCGCCCACCCGCCGGGACGCGCGCCGCGACAGCGCTTCTTAAGGAGTGGCGGCCAGCCGCCGGACACGTGCGCGTTCGGCGTCGTGGATGGCGACGAGCCGCGCCGCGGCGCGCTCGCGGTCGTCGTTGACCACCAGGTAGTCGTAGTGCACGTACTGCGCGATCTCGCCCGGGGCGTTGCCCATGCGGTGCTCGATCACTTCGGGTGCGTCGGTGGCGCGGCCGCGCAGGCGTTCGCGCAGCGCCTCGAGCGACGGCGGCGCGACGAACACGCTGACCGCTTCGGGCCGCTTCGCGCGCACGCTGGCGCCGCCCTGCACGTCGATGTCCAGCACCACCACGCGGCCCGCGCGCACGTGCGCGTCCACCTCGTGGACCGGGGTGCCGTACATCTTGGAGTGGACCTCGGCCCACTCGAGGAAGTAGCCCTGCTCGATCTGCTGCTGGAACTGCTCGCGGGTGACGAACCGGTATTCGACGCCGTCGGTCTCGCCGGGGCGGATCGGGCGCGTGGTGGACGAGATCGCGAACACGCAGTCGGAACGCTCGGCGAGCAACCGGGCCACGAGCGTGCCCTTGCCCGCGCCCGAGGGCCCCGAAACGACCAGCAGGAATCCGCCCGGCACGAGGCCGAAGGGAGTCGCCGGAGCGTTCGGTTGCGTGGCCGCGGTCACCATCACTCCACGTTCTGCACCTGCTCGCGCAGGCGTTCGATTTCTTCCTTCATGACGATCACCGCGTGCGCGATCTCGACGTCGTTGGCCTTGGAGCCGATCGTGTTCGCTTCGCGGTTCATTTCCTGGAGCAGGAAGTTGAGCTTGCGGCCGGCCAGCTCGGGGCCGTCGCAGAGGTGCTTGAACTGGTCGAGGTGCGCGGCGAGGCGCACGCATTCCTCGGTGCAGTCGAGGCGGTCGGCCAGCATGGCGACTTCCTGCGCGATCCGGATGGGATCCATCTCGACGTCGTCGAGCAGCGGCTTGATGCGCGCGACCATGCGGTCCTTGGCTTCGAGCGGGCGCAGCGGGGCGCGGACGGCGACGCGGTCGAGTTCGGTGCGGATGATGACGAGGCGCTTTTCGAGGTCGCTGGCGAGCGCCGAGCCCTCGCGGGCCTTCATGCCGTTCATGCTCTCGCAGGCCTTTTCGACGACTTCCTTGACCAGCGCCCAGGTCTCGTCCTCGGAGAAGGCGGCGTGTTCCCACGAGAACAGGTCGGGCAGCGTGGCCAGCGTGCGCAGGTCGATCTCGCCGGTGATGCCGTAGCGTTCGCGGAGCTGGTTCATGAGCCCCACGTAGCGGTCCGCGACGCCTTCGTTGAGCTTGAGGACCTCGCCCTCGTCGCCCGCCCCCGCCCAGTTGACGGTCAGGTTGAACTTGCCGCGCGAGAACCGGTCCTGGATGAGCTGGCGGATCTGGTCCTCGAACAGCAGGACGGCCTTGGGGGCCCGCACGGAAACCTCGCAGAAGCGATGGTTGACCGAGCGCACTTCGGCCGACAGGCGCTGCCCGGAGCGCTCGATTTCGGCCATGCCGTAGCCGGTCATGCTGCGGATCATGCGGGGACCTCCGGGTGGGTGACGGGGACGGCGGAAGGTACGGGAGCCGCGCCCCCGGAGTCAAAGAACCCCGCGCCAATCGCGGGGTTTTCGCGCATTCGCGCGCCGCGCGGCGGCCGCGGCCGGGCTCCGCGGACTCCACCGGTTTCGCACAGGGGGCTGTGGACAAGCGGGCGGGTGGGCGCGCGGGCATCGGCGTGGCGCTGCCGGGGAGCGGGCGGAGCGGCGGCCGGGTAACACGAAGCCCACCGCGAGGGGTTCAGCGGCGGGCTCGTGCTGAAGGCCGGAGACTTGGGGGAGGCCCGGTCAGGCCATGAGTCCCAGGCGCTTCATCTTCGCGATCAAGGAGGTGCGGCGCAGGTCCAGGATCTCGGCGGCCTTGGACTTGTTGCCCTTGGCCTCGCGCAGGGCCTTGGTGATGGCCGCGCGTTCCTGCGCATCGAGTTCGCCGTTGAGCCCCACCGGCGCGTCGGTGTCGCCATCGAGCGGAACTTCGCGCGGAGTGAGGGGATTTTCGTGCTGGGCCGAGACGACCATCTTCTGCACCACGTCTCGGAGCTGGCGAACGTTGCCGGGCCATCCGTACTCGACCAGCCGGG
>JBGAOB010000291.1:0-5696 GCA_044222045.1 Candidatus Eiseniibacteriota bacterium | reverse complement strand
TGTCGGGGACCTGCTTGATGCACACGAGCTGCAGCACTCGTCACCTCTTCGGATGGATCCGAACCTGGCGCCGTCGGAAGACGGCGCGGCGGACCGGCCCCGGCACGCTTTGCGCCCGATTTCACAAGGGAAAACGCGGGTGTGTCGGGAGCACGGAATGAAGGAAACCGACGGGGCCGCAGTCTCCGTTCTGACCCATCGAGTGTCAAGCAGTCGTGGCCCGCCGGCCGAGCGTCTCAGGCCTCCCGGCGAATGTGCGCTCTCGGGTGCGCTCGTCACCGGAATGTCCGCAAAACGACGCGATGTCTTGACCGGCGGAAAAACCGTGTGCCAACCTGACGGCCGTTCATGGGCTTCCCCTCATCCCCCAACGGCCCTCTCCAACAGAAGTTCTCCAGGGCCGCCCTGAGGAACCGACATGTCCGCCATCGTCAGCGCCGAGGAACTGGGCCGACGCATCCGCAAACTGCGAGTCGAACGCCGGCTCACTCTCAAACAGGTCGAACACACCTCCGGCCTGTCGGCCACGCACCTTTCCGAGATCGAGCGGGGCCGCACCTCTCCCACGATCGGCGCGCTGGTGCGCATCGCTCGCGCCCTCGACCGGGATGCGTCCTACTTCATCGAGCCCGAGGAGCGGTCCGAAGTCGCCGTGGCCCCGCGCGAACAGGATGCCGTCTTCTCGCCCGCGCCCGGCGTGCGCGCCCGCGCGCTGTCGGCGGGCATCCCCGGCACGGGCCTCCATCCCTACCAGGTCACCGTCGAAGCGGGCCGCGAACTGCGGCTGCCCGCGATCGACACGCAGGGAGACGCCATCTACTACGTGCAGCACGGATCGCTCGAGACCCACGTCGGATCGGCGAAGGTGTCGCTCGACGGCGGTGACTCCATGCAGGCCACGCTCGAACACGAGCACGTCGTGCGCGCCTCGGGCGGCTCGACCGCCGAGTTCGTGCTGGTGAGCACGGCCCCCCTGCCGGGTTCGCCCGGCGCCCGTGCGGAGGTGCGCTCGTGAACCCGGCCCGTTCGACGCCACCCGAAGTCGCCACCGGCATGCAGCCGCGTGATCCGTCCCCGGCCGAACTGGGGCGCCGCATCAAGATGCTGCGCGTCGCGCGCGGCCTCACGCTGAAGGACCTCGAAGAGCGCGGCGGCATCTCCGCCACGCACGTGTCCGAGATCGAGCGCGGCAAGGCGTCGCCCACCGTGGGCGCGCTCGGCCGCATCGCGCGCGCGCTCGACCTGCGCCCCGCGGCGCTCGTGGAGCCGAAGCTGCTGCCCGAGCTCAGCGTGGTGCGCGCGCACGAGCGCGAACGGCTCAGCGTGCAGTGGGGCCAGGCCCGCTTCGCCGCGGCCTCGGAGCCGATCGAGGGCGGCCTGCTCAGCATGCACGTGCTGACGCTGCCGATCTCGCGCGAGCCTTCGCTGGTGCACCACCACGAGGGCGAGGAGTGGGCGCTGCTCGTGCAGGGCGTGGCCGAGATCGACATCGACGGCGAGCGCCACGTGCTGCGGCAGGGCGATGCGCTGCACTTCCGCGCGCACCGCACGCACGGCTACGTGAACCTGGGCTCGGAGCCGGCGGTGCTGCTGGTGGCCGGGCGGCCGCGACTGGCGATCTGATCGTCTTCCGCATCGGGACGGCGTCGGTCCGCGGACCGGCGCCGTTTCGCCTGTCGGGCCGGGCCGCCGCGGCTCAGAGCGGCAGCGGGTCGTCGGTGCGGCGCGCCGCGAGCGCCTCGGGCGTCTCGCCCGCGCGCCCCCGGCGCAGCCGTCCGCCCTCGATGACGACTTCGGCGAGCCGGCCGCGACCGTTGTAGTTCGACGACATCGACGCGCCGTAGGCGCCGGCGTCGAGCAGCGCCACCAGGTCGCCGCGCTCGAGCGGCGGCAGCGGCACGTCCTCGGCGAACGTGTCGGCGCTCTCGCACACCGGCCCCACCACGGTCGCCGGCGTCGCCGCGCCCACGCGCGGCTGCACCACCGCGATGCGGTGGCGCGCGCCGTACAGCGCCGGACGGATCAGGTCGTTCATGCCGGCGGCCAGCGTGACGAACCGGCGCCCGCGCCGCTCCTTCACGCCGAGCACTTCGGCCACGAGCACCGTGCCCGGCGCGACGAGCCAGCGCCCGGGCTCGAGCGTCCACTCGAGCGAGCGGCCGCGCGCCCGCTCGGCGAGCGCGGCGGCGTGCGACTCCAGCGGGAACTCGCGACCGAGGCCTTCGTAGTCGACGCCGAAGCCGCCGCCCACGTCCACGCGCGCGAGCGCGGCGCCGCGCCGCGCGGCCTCGTCGGCCAGCGCGAGCGCCGCGTCGGCGGCCTCGAGCAGCGCGGGCGAGTCGAGCACCTGCGAGCCCACGTGCACGTGCACGCCGTCCAGTGCGAGCCCCGGCCAGCGCTCGCGCGCGGCGAACGCGGCGAGCGCGTCGGCGGCGTCGATGCCGAACTTCGCCTCGTCGTGGCCCGTGGCGATGTGCCGGTGCGTCGGCGCCGCGAGCGACGGGTTCACGCGCAGCGCCACGCTCACGCGCGTGCCGGCGGCGTGCGCGGCGTCGTTCAGCAGGTCGAGTTCGCCCACCGCGTCGGCGCTCACGAACGCCACGCCCTCGCGCGCTGCCCACGCGGCCTCCTCGCTCGTGCGGCCGTTGCCGGTGAGCGTGCGTCGCGCGGCGCCGAAGCCCGCGCGGCCGGCCGCCACCAGCTCGCCGAGCGAGCCGCAGTCGGCCGCGAGCCCTTCGGCCGCGGCGCGCGCCAGGAGCGCCGGCAGCGCGTTCGCCTTGAGCGCGTACGCCAGCCGCACGCCGCCGGGCGACTCGAGCGTCGCGAACGCGGCGACGAGCCGGCGGGCGCGCGCGGCGAACGCATCCAGGTCGGTGAGCCAGAACGCGCGCGTGGCGGGCTCCAATCGCCGCAGCGCGGCGAGCGCCGCCACGGGCGCCACGCCGCCGAAGCGCTCCAGCACGGGCGCGTTCATCGCGCGGCCGCCAGCCGGCTCTCGACGCGCGCGAAATCGTCGGGCGTGTTCACGTTCGCGAGCACGTCGGGGGCGAATCCGAGCGTGCCGACGTCGATCGCGCGCACGCCGGCCGCGAGCGACGCGCGCACGAGGCCGCGATCCCCGGCGGCCGCCCGCGCGGCGAGCGCGCGCGCGGCGGCGGGCGTCCACACCGACACCAGCGGCTGCTCGCGCCCGTCGGCGCACGCCATCGCCGCGCCGTCGGCGGCCGCGTCGGCGAGCCGCGCGTACAGCGCCGGCGGCACGAGCGGCAGGTCCACGCCGAGCACGCACGCGCGCTCGAACGACACCCCCGCAAACGCCGCGACGAGCGCCACGAGCGGGCCTTCGCCCGCGTCCGGGATGCGCGCCGCGGCCGCGCCGGGCAGCGCGAGCGCGTCGGGCGCCACCACGCGCACGTCGTCGGCGGCCGCCGCCAGGATCTCGCGGGCCCGTTCGAGCAGCGTGCGCCCGCCGAGCACGGCGAGCGCCTTCGGCCCGTCACCGCCCAGCCGCGCGCCGCGCCCGCCCGCCAGCAGCAGCCCGAGCGTGCGCATCAGTACCCGGCCTGCTTGTCCACGACCGACTCGAGCGGCCGCCCCGCGAGGAAGTGCTCGAGGTTGCGCGCGAACGGCTCCAGCACGCGCTCCCAGTAGCGCGGGCCGAAGCCCGACGTGTGGGGCGTCAGGATCACCTGCGGCATCGACCACAGCGGGCTCGACTCGGGCAGCGGCTCGGTGGCGAACACGTCGAGCCCGGCGCCGGCGATGCGGCCCTCGCGCAGCGCGTCGACCAGCGCGGGCTCGTCGATCGCGGCGCCGCGGCCCACGTTCAGCACGTGCGCGCCGGCCTTCAGTCGCGCGATCCGTTCGCGCGACAGCACGCCGCGCGTGTCGGCCGTGTTCGGCAGCACGAGCACGACCCAGTCCGCGCGCGGCAGCAGCGCGTCGAGCGCGGCCGAATCGTGCACTTCGTGCGCCGGGCCGGGGTCGCCCGCGGCGCGCCGGCGCACCGCGAGCACGTGCTGCCCGAGCGCGCGGCCGTGCGCGGCGATCGCACGCCCGATCGAGCCGTAGCCGACCACGAGCAGCGTGCTGCCGGCGAGCGACTGGATCGCCGGCGGCCGGGTGGCCAGTTCGCGCTGGCTCCAGCGGCCGGCGAGCTGCTGGTCGCGCGCGAGGTGGAGTTTGCGGGTGAACATCAGCATCACGCCCAGCACGTGCTCCGCCATGCCGGCGTCGTGCACGCCCTTGGTGTTCGTCATCACGACGTCGCTCCGGACGAGCGCCGGGAACAGCAGGTGGTCCACGCCGGCGGACGGCGTGTGGATCCAGCGCAGGCGACGCGCGAGCGCGAAGTTCCGCTCGCGCACCCACGGCCCCAGCACGACGTCGGCCACCGGCAGGTGCGCGTCGACACTCTCGCGGTCGTGCGCGGACTCGAAGTGGACGTCCGGGAATCGCGCCCGCAACGCCGCCAGCGCCTCGTCGGTGAGATTCCACACGGCGTCGGGCGACCAGATGGTTTCCAGCACGAAGAGCTTCACGGGCCGCATGGTGCCACAGCCCGCGGTCGCCGGCAGCCGCGGCCCGCCCGCTTGCGGGGCGCGAGGCCGCGCGGGTAGTCTCCGCCCGCTTCTGGACCGTGCGCTCTATTCAAGGAGGCTGCATGCGCTCGCGCCGCTTCGCGGCCGCTGCTTTGGTGGCGGCCCTTCTCGTGAATGTCTCCGGACGATCCGCCTTCGCCGGCGCGTGGTCGCTCGCCCCGGGCGAGTGGTACGCCGATCTCGGCGGCTCGTTCAACTCGTCGGCCACGTACCACGACGCCGACGGCAACCGCATGGACCTCGCCGCCCCCGGCCTGCTCGAGCGCCGCACGGGCACCGCCCGCGTGGAAATGGGCTGGAAGAAGCGCCTGAGCGTGCAGATGAGCGCCCCGTTCGTGAGCCTCACCCGCACGCACGCCGACGGCTCGTTCGACCAGACCGCCACCGGCCTCGGCGACTTCGGCTTCGGGCTGCGCTGGGCGCTGCAGAACGGCCCGGGCGCCACGGCGCTGCAGTTCGGATGGAGCGCTCCGCTCGGCTACAACCGCGCGGTCGTTCCCGGGCCGGGCACGGGCCTGACCGGCGACCCGGCGGGCCTGCAGGCGTTCACCGCGGCGCTCCAGTGCGGCACGCCGCTCGGCGCACGCGGCTTCGTGGAGGCGAGCGGCGGCTACGAGTACCGCTTCCTCACCGCGGGCGGCCGCAAGAAGGAGGCCGGTGACAAGCCCGAGATCGCGAACCGCACGTGGGCCGATCACGTCGTGCTCACCGGCGCGATGGCGATGTGGATGACCGACCGGCTGCAGGTGTCCGGCCTCTACGACGGACGGCTGCCGGTGGACCAGGGCGACCGGTACCCGGAGGTCACGTCACACCTCGTGGGACCGCGCCTGACCTACCACGTCGACGACAAGATCGCCGTGTACGGCGGCTCGTGGCACACGGCGTCCGCGAAGAACGCACTGCACGCGAACGAGTTCTACTGCGGCCTCGCGTTCCGCCAGTCCAAGCTCAAGCGCAACCAGGGATTCCTCGGCGGCTCCGCTCGCTGACCCCGCTCCCGGGCCGCGGGCGCCGACCACCGATCGGCGTCCGCGGCTCTTTGTTTTCGGAGGCGCTCCATTCCCACCCCGCTCGCACGACTCGCCCGCCACA
>JBGAOB010000006.1:0-45800 GCA_044222045.1 Candidatus Eiseniibacteriota bacterium | reverse complement strand
GGCGTTCGTCGCGGGATAGCGAGCGGGCGGCGCGAAATACGAAGGCCCCGGCGGGCTCGCACCGCCGGGGCCTTCGTGTCGGAGCGCGACGCGCCGCTACTCCCTCCGCGTCGTGTCCGTGGCCGCGGTGTCGGCGGGCGCGGGCGTCGCGGGCGGTGGCGTGGTCGCCGGCGGCGGCGGAGCGGGCGTCTTCGGTTTGCCGATGCCGCCGAAGAAGCGATCCAGCGCCCCGCTCGCGGCTCGGCGCACGCTGTCGGCGGCCGCCTGCCGGGCACGCGCCAGCACGGCCCGCGCGGAGTCCTGCGCGGCCTGCACGCGCGCTTCGGCGGCGGCACGCGCCTCGGCCTCCAGCCTGTCGCGCTGCTCGGTCAGCGCGGCGCTCGCTCGCCCCGCGAGCCGGTCGGTCATCGCGCGCGTGTCCCACGCCACGCGCGGCTTCGCGGCGGGACCGGTGACGCGGAAGTCGAGCAGGATGCGCCCCTGCGCGTCGCTCACCGCGCCGGCCGCGAGCGCCGACCGCGCCTGCAACGCGGTGGCCGCGGCCTGCGACAGCGTCACGCTCACGGCGTAGTCGAGCGTGCCGTCGAAGCCGATCGAACCGGCCAGCGTCCACTCGCCCGAACTGCCGTTCAGCTTCACGGGGTCGGTCACCACGCGACCGTTCTCCACGCGCATCGGCAGCTTCAGGTCCTTGAACTTCACCTCGGAGAGCTGCGGAATCTTCACGAAGTCGGCCACGGCCTTGAGTGACGGGCCGGGCCCGAGCTTGCCCTCCGCCAGTGACGCGAGTGCGATCAGCGTGAGCGAGCGCTTGATGTCCTCGGGCTGCGATCCGCGCCCCGAGAAGTCGAGCGTGGTGCCGAGTGTGCCGTGGATCAGCCCCTTCGCGGGCGTCCACGCCGAGAGGATGTCGTCGGCCTGCACGTTCTCGACCATGGCCTTGATCGCGTACACGGGCTTCTGCGTGTCGCGCAGGTCGAACCGCGCGTTGCCGCGCACGGTGCCGCCGTAACCCTGCAGCGAGAACGCTTCCGACGACAGCTGCGCCGGCGCGAGCGTCACGTTGGCGGCGACCTGCGTGACGTCGAGCTTGCCCTGCTTGAGCCGACCGATGGCCACCTTGCCGCCGCCCTGCGCGTTGGGCAGGAACGGCGCGCCCTGCGACGTGGGCAGCACTTCGGCCAGGTCCAGGTACGGCGAGCGGAACTCGAACGTCACGCCCGCGGGCGCGGACTTCGCGGGCGGCGCCATCAGCGCGAGCGGGCGCGTGACGTCGGCGTTCAGCGTGAACGACGACTGGCCCGCCTTCGCGGTCAGGCCCTTCACGGTGGCGCGTTGCTGCGAGAACGACACGTCGCCGTTCACGCCCTCGATCGCCTTCGGCTGGTCCTTCGACTGCACGCGCACGTTCGCGAGCCGCGCGCTGCCGGCGAGTGCGAACGATCCGGGATCCTGCGCGCGCCCCGAGCCCTGCACGTTCACCGCCGCGCGCCCGCTGATCTGCGTGCCGGGCTGCGCCACCATCGGGTAGATCGCGCCCAGGTCGAGATTGCCCTGCACCGCGAACGTCACGAGCGGATCGGCGAAGCGCTCGGCCGAGAAGCGCCCGGTCAGCGGCTGGCCCGCGACCGTGGCGCGGATGTCGTCGATCTTCACGCGACCCGGCGCGAAGTTCGCGGCGAGCGACAGGCCCTGCACGTCGGCGGGCGCGCCCGCGTACCGGAACGCCGCGTCGCGCAGCGTGAGCACGCCGGTCACGTCGGGCATCGGCTGCGTCGCGTCGGCCGGCGATCGCAACGCGAGGTCGAAGTCCACGCGGCCCTTGCCGGACAGGCCCTTCACCGCGTTCGCGTCGGCCACCGACACCCACTCGAGCACCTCGGCCAGGTCCACCTGCGAGCCCTTCGCCTTCAGGTCGAAGCGCATCGCGCGCGCCGGTGCGCCGGCGACGGCCACCTTCGGCAGCGTCACGAGCCCGGAGGCTTCGAGCGCGGTCTGGCCCAGCTTCAGCGCGACGCGATCCAGCGCCAGCCGCTGCGTCGTCGCCTCGAACTGGCCGCGGTGCTCGACCTGGAACACGAGCTTCGCGAGTCCCTGGTTCAGGTCCGACAGCCGCGCGGCCGTCAGCGGGCCGAACGCCACGCCGGTGATCGTGGTCGCGCCCGACGTGGCCATGCGCGCACCGCCGTTGCGCACGGCGAGGTCCATCGTGTTCTCCACGTTCAGCGCCGTGCGCCGGCCGGCCTTCATGTCGTCGATCAGCACGCGCCCGCCACGGATCGCGAACCGCTTCACCGCCAGGTCCATCGGCGGCTGCTCCGCGGCGCCCGGTTTCGGCGGTGCGCCGAGCGAGTCGAAATTCGTGGTGCCGTCGGCGCGCAGCAGCAGGTGCAGCGCGGGTTCCTCGATCGCGAGCTTCCTCACCGTGATGCGCTTGCGCAGCAGATCCATCACGTCGAGGTCCAGGTCCACGGCGCGCGCGCCGAACGCGGTGCCGCGCGCGAAGCCGCCGGGCTCGGCCAGCTCCGGCTTCTTCACCGTCAGCCGCACCGGCGGCCACAGCCCGAGCGAGGCGTCCTCGAAACGCACCTCGCGCGCGAGCGCGGCCTGGAGTTGCGCGGACACCAGCGCGCGCACCTTCGCGGGCGGGAACAGCGCGGTGAGCAGCCCCCACGCGGCGAGCACGAGCACGACGGGAACGATCAGCAGCCAGGCCCACGCGGGCAGGCCGCGGCGGGCGGCGGAGTTCGAGGACGACATCGGGATGCCTCCGAAGAGTCGGGATGGGAGTCGGCGGCATTGTGCCGCGCCCCCGCGCCCCGGGCCAGCGGAAGCCGCGGCCGTCGCACGGAGCCGCGGCCGGGCCCGGCGCGTGAGGGTCGTCCGCGGCCCGCGCGTGTCGTAGATTCCCCGTCCCATGTGCCCCGAGATCGCTTCCGTCGTCGACGCGGCGCTCCGCCGCCACAGGCTCGTGGCCGTCATCCGCGCGGCCACGCCCGATGCCGCGCGCGAGGCGGCGCTCGCGGTGATCCGCGGCGGCCTGCCGATCGTGGAGGTCACGTTCACGGTGCCCGACGCGGTGCGCGTGATGCGCGAGCTCGCGCGGCACCCCGACGCCGTGATGGGCGCCGGCACGGTGCTCACCGCGGACCAGGCGCGGCAGGCGATCGACGCGGGCGCGCGCTTCCTGATCGCACCGAACATGGACCCGGCCGTGGGGGCCGTGGCGCGCGAAGCGGGCGTGTTCTGGTGCCCCGGCGCCTACACCACCACCGAGATCGTCGCCGCGCGCGCGCACGGCGCGCACCTGGTGAAGGTCTACCCGGTGGGCGTCGCGGGCGGACCCGACTACATCAAGATCATCCGCGACCCCCTGCCCGACGTCCCCATGCTCGCCGCCGGCGGCACGCACCTCGGCAACGTGCCCGCGTTCCTCGCGGCCGGCTGCGTGGCGTGCGGCATCGGCGCGGCGCTCGCCGATCCGGCGCTGGCGCTCGCGGGCGACGTGGCGGCGATCGAGCAGCGCGCCCGCGCGTTCGTGGCGTGCGTCGCGGGAAGCGCCCCGGCGTGAGTCGCGTGCGCGCCGCGCGGGCGGCCCTCGCGGCGCTGATCGGCCTGCTCGCGTGGTTCGCGCCGCCGCCGGCGCACGCGAGCACGGAGGAGTTCTCCACGTTCGACGTGCTGCGCGAGGAAGAGGACGACGAGAGCCTGCTCGACCACACGCTCACGCGCTTCCCCGACGACTGGCGCGACGAGTGGGAGGGCTCCGCGAACGCGTTCCGCACGGCGCAGGGCTGCCTGACCGCGGGCGAGTGGTTCCAGGTCCACGACCTGAAGGTGCGCTCCAACACGGGCCGCCACTCGTGGCTCGATCTCCAGATGCTCACGAACCACGACAACCGTTCGGACTACGAGTGGCTGCAGTTCCAGTTCCGCTTCGGGCTGCCGTACGCCCCGGGCAAATGGGGCATCCGGTTCCGGCCGGCGTACGACAAGAGCCAGCACGACTTCGCGGCGCTGTGGGATTCGGGCACCGACTCCTCGCGCGTGCAGGTGCAGGCCGTGCTCACCATCGAGGACGCGTTCAACAAGCTGTGGGAGTTCCGCCAGACGCGCGTGGGCAACCGCGCCGTCGCGGCGGCCGTCGCGCTTCGACCTCGCGCACGGTGCGCGCGTGGAAGCCTCGGGCGAGTGGTTCACGCCCGCGCGGCAGCGACTCGAGGAGTTCACCGGCGAAGTGCTGGAGCGCTCCACGCTCTGGGGCGGCAAGGGCGAAGCGCTGGCCGAGGTGCGCGCCGGCCGCTGGGGCGCCGAGGCGCGCTTCGAGAACGTGCAGGCCCGGTCTTCGCACAAGGTTGTCGCCACCGGCGTGGACGGCCTGTCGTACCGGCGGCGCTGGTCGGGCGAGCTGGCGGCCAGCGCGCGACTGTCGCCGCGCTGGTCGGCGGAGGCGCGCTGGATCTACCAGGACCGCACGCTGGCGTGGCGCCCGCTCGGATCCGACGGCGAGTTCCGCTGTGTCGAGCGGCTGCCGATGACGCAGCTGTTCTGGCGGCCGTCGCGCGACTGGCGCACGCGCTTCGGCCTGATGCGCGATCGCGCGAGCGTGGCCGAGCGCGGCGTGCTGCCGGGGCGCGGTTACGGCGCGCGCTTCGAGACGCGCGCGTTCGTGGGGCTGGAGGCGCGCTTCGGCCGCGTGGTGGTGCAGGGCGTCGAATGCGTGGAGCTGGATCGCGAGCCCTACGAAGTGTCGTTCCACCACGACAAAGGCTTCTTGCACCTGTTGACCACCTTCTGAGAGTTTCCCCGGCCCAACCCCCCCGATCCTCGGAAGGAGGTCGCACCGTGAAGAAACTCATCGACATGCTGGCGGGCCTGAACGCGATGTCGCTCGCACTCGGCGTGATCATCGGCGGCGCCGTCGGCAAGGTGGTCAGCTCGCTCACCAGCGACGTGCTCATGCCGATCATCAGCCTGGTGATCCCGGGCGGCGCGTGGCGCGAAGCGCAGATTCCGCTCACCCACGCACCGGACGGCACGGTCGCGAAGGCCATCAGCATCGGCTCGTTCGCCGGCTCGATCGTGGACTTCCTGATCATCGCCATCGTCATCGGCTGGCTCACCAAGATGCTGGTCAAGCCCGCGGCGCCGGCTCCGCCGCCCGGCCCGTCGGCCGAGGAGAAGCTGCTCATGGAGATCCGCGACGCGCTCAAGTCGCGCTGAGCCCTCCCGCCGAGCAAGTCGAAGGCGCGGCTCCCCGAGAGCCGCGCCTTCGTTGTGTCCGGCCGCCGCGATGCGGCCGCGAACCGACGCGCGCCGCGTCTACTGCAGCCGCACCACGCGCCGCACGAGCCGCTGGCCGCCCGTGCGCACCACCGCCCAGTACACGCCCGGGCCTGCCGTGCGCCCGTCGGCGTCGTGCCCGTCCCACCGCAGGCGATGCTCGCCCGCGGACAGCCGCACGCGATCGGGCCGCGCGATCACGCGCCCGGCCACGTCGAGCACGTCCATCTCGACCTCGGCGTCGGCCGGCAGGGCCAGCACCAGTTCGAGCGAGCCGCGGAACGGATTGCGCGCGGGACGCAGCGACAGGTAGCGCGGCGTCGCCGGCGTCTGCGAACCGAGCACGTCGAACGCGACCGAATCGCTCGCCATCGGCACCGGCGGCGACTTGGCGTTGTTCGACCAGGCCGTGTGCAGCGTCTGGCCCGCGGTGTTCGTGACGTTCTGGTCGCGCAGGAACTCCACGTACTCCTTCGACGTGGTCTGGTAGTACAGCACCGCGCTCACCGAGCGCGCCGTTCCCGGCAGCGGGTAGCTGGCGAGGTCCCAGTTCTGCCCGTCGGCGTAGCGCGTGCCCGGGATCGAGGGATCCACCGGCTGGCCACCGAACGCCGCGTACGCCGCGTTCGTGAAACCCTGCGGCGGGATGCGGTTGTCCTTGTACACGGTGTCGTTGAGCGTGAAGTGGAACGACGGGCCCGACGACAACCCGAGCGCGCCGCCCAGCCCGGGCGAGACGCCCAGGTGGATCTCGTACACGCGCGCCCCGTTCGCGTCGAGCACGCCGGTGGCCGGGTCGTAGCCGCCCGACTGGTACACCACGTCACCCGCTCCATCGCGCGCCGTCACCTGGATCCACATGCGTCGGCCCTCGGGGTAGCCCGTGGGCAGCTTGTGGCCCGTGTGGTTCGTCACGCGCACGTCGGCGCGGAAGCTGTCGCCGGCCGCGGCCACCTGCACGTCGAGCGTCGCCGCACGCTGCAGCATGGCGCGCGCGCGATTCGCCGCGGCCGTCACCTCGCTCGTGTCGACCTCGGTCGGGTTCAGCGACGCGATCACCGGGCCCATCCACGCGTTGCCGCCGGTCATGTCGTGCAGCGGCAGGTTCGTGCGCACCGGCGCGGACACGTCGTTGCAGCCCTGGCCCGTGACCTTGCGCATGTGGCAGTCCTGGCACTGCGAGACCATGCCGCCCGGATTGTTGCCGGCGAACTCCGGCGCATACACGCCGGACGGAAACGCGCTGTTCAGCCATTCGCTGTACGTGCGTTCCAGCGGCATCAGGTGCGTGGAGCTCACCGAATCCGGCGGCGCGTCGAACGTGCCCGGCGCGTACTTCGCGCCGCTGACGCGCTCGAACACCGGGTTCGAGACGTCGTGGCACGTCGCGCACATCTCGCTCTTCGAGTGGAACGGCGACTGCAGGAACGCGTGCGGCGCGGCGGCGTCGGCGAACGGCCCGCGGCGCACGTCCTCGGGGTCGATCACGTACTGGCCCGTGCCGTACGACGTGGGCCGGTGCGCCGGCTGCAGCTGCGCCAGGATCGCGGCGTCGGCCGCCGGGCTCACGCCCGGCTTGTAGAGCGGATCCACCATGCGGTGGCAGAAGTTGCACGACAGGCCCTCGCGACCGAGCGCGTCCACGTTCGCACCGCTCGTGGGCTGGCTCTTCCCCGCGAGCCACGCCATCGGCGTGTGGCAGCGCAGGCACAGGTCGCCGGACGACGGCGCGTCCTGCTCGGCCACCGCGAGGCACGCATGGAACAGCGGGTCGCGAGCGGCCTGCATCATCATCGTGCCGCGCGCGTTGCGACCCGGCTCCACGGCGGCGGCGTAGCCGGCGTGGCAGCCGGCGCACAGCGCCTGGCTCTGGAAGCCGCCGGCGCCCAGCGGCTGCGTGCCCGGGAGCTTGAAGTCGCGCAGCGTGGTGGGGGCGATGCCGCCCGGCGTGCGCGCGATCGTGAACGCGGTGTGGCTGCTGTCCGAGCCCACGTGCCCGGCGCCGTCGCGGGCGACCACGCGCACGCGCGCGTTCGTGCTCGGCGTGTTGTGCACGAACCACGTGAACGAGCCCGTGTTCGGAACGCCCAGCGCGAGCGGGATCCAGCCCGCCGCGTCGGCGTCGCGGTAGTGCACGTCGACCGACGTCACGCCCACGTCGTCGGTGGCGTTCCACGTGATCGTGTGCGCGCTGCCGCCCACCCAGTTCTCGCCGCCCGTCGGCGACGTCACCGTGACCGTGGGCGGAGCGTCCACCAGCGTCCAGTTGCCGCCTCCGAAGTTCTCGAAGATCGTGCTCGTGGCGCCGGTGATCGTGAGGCCCAGGTAGCCGCCCGAGCCGTTGAACGGCCAGTTCGTGGTGGCCACCTGCCCGCGCGCGACGCCGTTCACGTACACGTCCACCACGCCGGACGGACGCGCCCGCGCGCCGAACTGGTCGCCGGCCACCAGCGTCACGCCGTTGATCACGCCGCGCTGCTGCCAGCCCTGCACCGGGTGGTACGTGGACACCACGACGCGCGAGGCGCCCGGCTCGTAGCGCACCTCGATGTGGCCCGCGGCCCACGTCAGGCCCTGCACCTTCAGCATCAGGTCCGTCTCGGCGGCCCCCGGCGTCACGGCCAGCAGGGTGATGTACGCCTCCTGGTCGGAGCCGAACTGCGCTCCGCTCCACACCGTGGTCGCCGAGCCGCCCGTCTGCCGCATGGTGTTGCCCTGGATCACGAGCGTGCTGTTGTCGTCCACCCACGAACCGCCGATCGGGCCGTTCGCGCGGTTGAAGTTGTCGAGCACGGCGGTGCTCGGGAAGTTCGCGTTCACGCCCACGCTGATCACCACCGACGCCTGCGCCTGGCCGCCGTGGCCGTCGTCCAGCGTGAGGATCGCGGTGTAGTCGCCGGCCACCTGGTAGAGGTGCGACGGGTTCGGCTGCGTCGACGTCCCGCCGTCGCCGAACGTCCACGCGTAGGTCAGCGTGTCGCCGTCGGGATCGAAGCTGCCGGCGCTCGAGAAGTTCACGTTCAGCGGCACCACGCCCGCGAGCGGCGTGGCGGCCAGCTGCACCACGGGCGGCGTGTTGCCGCCGCTCGGGCCGCCGTAATGGATGCGCCGCACTTCGCCCGTCGTGATCGAGACGTAGTACAGGTCGCCGTTCACCGGGCTCGTGCGCAGGTCGACGGGCCAGTCCATGTCGCTGCCGAAATCCGCCACCGCGAGCAGGTTGCCCGCGGGGTCGAACGTCGCCGAGCGGATCCAGCTGCCGCCGTAGTCGGCGAAGAAGTAGCGACCGTGATAGCTCGCCGGGTACAGCGTGTCGCCGTAGAACACGCCGCCCACCGAAGCGTTGCCCGTGAAGCCGGGCGGCGAGCCGAGGAAGTCGTACGAGTGGTGCCACCACGCCAGCGGCAGGCGGAACGGCGCCGGGTTCGTGCCCGAACCCACGCTGCCGCAGCCGTTGTGCGCGGGCGTGCCCGCGATGTACGGGTCGTTCTCGAGCGCGCCTTCCCAGCACGGCCAGCCGAAGTTCTGGCCCGGCGCGGTGACCACGTTCAACTCTTCCCAGCGGTTCCAGCCCACGTCGCCCAGCATGATCTGGCCGGGATTGCCGTCGGCGGGGTTGGTGCTGCCGGTGCCGGGCCGCGGCGTGAAGCGGAACGGATTGCGCAGGCCGTACGCGAACACCTTCGACCGGTTCGCCTGCAGGTCCGCGACCGCGTAAGGGTTGCTCGCGTAGCCCCAGCCGTTCGTGGGATTGATGCGCAGGATCTTGCCGCACAGGCTCGTGATGTCCTGCGCGCGGAACGCACCGATGTCCTCGTTCGGGTCGGTGAGCCCGGGGCCGAATGCCGCCGGGTAGAGCCCGCCCGCGTCCATCTCCATGAAGCTGCCGCCGTCGCCGGCCGACACGAGCAGGCTGCCGTCGCTGCCCCAGCGCAGCGAGCCGATCGTGTGCGAGAGCGAAGCGATCAGCGGACCGTGCCGCCAGTCGACGCCCATGAGCACCGCGCGCGTGGAAGGGTTCACGGTGTTCGTGTCGCCGGTGGCGTTCATCTGGAAGCGCACCAGCCGGCCGAAACCCAGGATGTTGTCGTCGACGCCGTTGCTGTCGGGATCCACCGTGTACAGGAAGTACACGAGGTGGTTCGTCGCGTAGTTCGGATCCACCGCCACGCCGAGCAGGCCGCGGTCCTGGTAGTCGAGCACCTGGTTCACGTTGGCCCACACCGGCGTGGCCAGCTTCACGCCGTTGCGCACCATCCACACCATGCCGCGCTTCTCGCCCACCAGGAAGTCGCCGTTCGGCAGGAACGCGACGCTCGTGGGCACGATGAACGAGGTGCCGGGCACCGCGTTCTCCGCCGCGAAGTTGGGTGGCAACGTGACGGCGCCCGCCGACGCGGCGCCGAGCAGGAGCAGAAGAGGCACGAGCGCGGGGAGGCGCAGGATGCGAGAGAGGGACACGGTCTCCTCCGAGGATGTGAGACGGGCAGCGCGGCGCCCGGATGGTTTACCGGTTGAGGCTAAGGACTGACCGGGCAATGGCTCAACCCCTGTTTACGACCCGCGGCGAACCCTGTGCGCCGGCCCACGGGGGATTTCGCCCGGTGCACGGCGCCGCGAACCGCTTTCCATTCCCGCGCACGCTCCACGGAGCGCCGGCGAACTGGCTCGCGCACCGTCACCCCTTCACAACCGGAGTTGTCACCGGGTGACACCCGGCCGCCGCACCGGACGTTCTCCCCGCTCGTCCCTGCGTGATTCCGCGCACGTTACGGGGGGTTGTCACCCGGGCTGATTCCCGGCACGCACATTGCCTCGGGTTCCGGCGACCGCGGCGTCGGAGGCAGGTGGCATGGGAACGAAGATGCTGCGGTCCTGGGGACGAGCCCAGGCCCCGCGCTGGTACCAGCTGGTGGCGCTGAGCACGCTGCTCGTGCTGGGCATCGGCCGCTTCGGACTCGTGATCACCCGGCTTTCGGCCGCGGTCACCCGACCGAGCCCACTCGCCCCGTGGCGGCCATGCACGCGCCCCGCGCTCCGCTCGCGAGCGCCACGAGTGGCGCGACCCGCCGACGGGTGCGAGTGGGCCAACGGATGAACGACCCGGGCGAGGTCGAACCGCCGCCGCGACGTCGTGAGCGCGGCGGCGGCCGGAGGAATCCCGGGACGACGCACACACCCGCGCACCGGCGGAAGGCAGCCGCCGGCGAGCCGGATGCGGGCGGGCAACGAGGGCCGCGGTGACGGCGCGCAGCGCGCCGCGCCGCGGCGCCCGCTCGAACGTCGCACGGTGGGCGCGAACACGCCGCGCCCGCCGTGCCGGCCGACCCGGTCGCGGCGGCGCGCCGACCTCCCGTCAGTGCGCGGTCTCCACGCCGGTCGTGTCGCTCGCCGCGCCGTCGGGATCGACGCCCGGTCCGGCGCCTTCGGAATCGGCGGCCGCCTCGGCGGCGAGGCTGTCCATCAGGCCCTGCACCGTCATCTGGAAGCGCTCGCCCGTGTGGTCGCGATTGCACACATCCACGGGCGCGGACGCGGCGCGGAACAGCACCGGCAGCGCGCCGAAGCAGTACGGCCCCGCCTTCATGCCGCTGTACGCGTCGATCGTCACCTCGACCACGTCGGTGCGCTGCGGGAACTCCGTCGGCGGGAAGCCCTCGAGCGCGCGCCGCATGATGCGCGCCCACACGGGCAGCGCCATGCCGGCGGCCGCGCGCGGCAGCGGGCGCGGCACGTCGTAACCCACCCACACGCCCGCGGCCAGCGTCGGGGTGACGCCCAGGTACCACGCGTCGCGGTTGTCGTTCGTCGTGCCGGTCTTGCCGCCGACCGGGCGGTCGAAGCCATACGTGCTCACGAGCGGGCGCGACAGCCCGTAGCGCACCACGTCGCGCAGCATGCCGATCACCTCGGCGGCCGTGTCTTCGTCCAGCAGCCGGTCCGCGCGCGGCGCGCTCACGCGCACGGCGTGGTTCGCGCCGTCGACCAGCGCGCGCACCGAGTTCGGCTCGATGCGTGTGCCGCCGTTCGGGAACGTGGAGTACGCCGAAACGAGCGCCAGCGGCGCGACCTCGAACGAGCCGAGCCCCAGGCTCAGCACCGCCGGCGGGCGCCCGAGCCCGTAGCGCTCGATCGCGCGCGCCACGTTGGCGGGCCCGAGGCTGTCCACCAGGTTCGCGGTGGCCACGTTCTGCGACAGGCACAGCGCCTTCACCAGCGTGATGCGCGAGTGGTAGCGGCCGCTGGAGTTCTGCGGCGACCACGCCTGCTCTCCGCGGCCGAACGTGCGGCGGATGTCGGCCACCGTGCTGCCGGGCGTGAAGCGCGGCCCCGGCCACTTCGGGTCGAGCGCGCTCGAGTACACGATCGGCTTGATGCTCGAGCCCGGCTGTCGCCGCGCCTGCACGGCGCGGTTGAACTCGCCCGGATCGCTGTGGCGCCCGCCCACCATCGCGCGCACCGAACCGGTGGCCGCCTCGATCAGCACGAACGCGCCCTGCAGGTCGCCGCGGCTGCCGCGCGGGTCCTCGGCGTCGAGCGACGCGCGCATCTCGTCTTCCGCGATCTGCTGCCACGCCGGGTCGAGCGTGGTGAACACCGACAGGCCCCAGCCCTCGAGCGCGTGCTTCGGGAGCTGGCGGCCCACCTGCTGGCGGAGCCAGCCCGCGTACGCCGGGAAGCGCTCCGGCGCCCAGCGGCCCGGACGAATGCCGAGCGGCGCCGCGGCCGCTTCGCCCGCCGAGACGCTGTCGATCACGCCCATCGCGAGCAGGTCGCGCAGCACCGCGGCGCGCCGGCGAAACGCGGCCTGCGGGTTGCGGATCGGCGAGTAGCCGTTCGGCGCCGGGATCACGCCCACGAGCATCGCCGCCTGCGGCAGCGTGAGCGAGTCCACCGGCACGCCGAAGAACCGCTCCGACGCCTCGGCCACGCCGGCGATGCCGCCGTGCGAGTCGCGGCCGAAGTACACCGAGTTCAGGTACATCTCGAGGATGCGGTCCTTGGGCAGCACCGTCTCGAGCGCCAGCGCCAGCACCATCTCCTGGAGCTTGCGCCCCATCGTGCGCTCGCTGCCCAGGAACAGCCCGCGCGCCAGCTGCTGCGTGATCGTGCTCGCGCCTTCGCGCACGCCGCCCGCGCGCAGGTTCACGAGCAGCGCGCGCACGCCGCCCTGCGGGTCGATGCCGTGGTGCGAGGCGAAGCGCCGGTCCTCCGAGGCGATCGCCGCCTGGCGCAGGATCTTCGGCATGCGCGCGAGCGGCACCCACTGGCGCATCACGCGCGACGAGTCCATGAGCACGCCGAACACCACCGGTTCCAGTCGCGGCGGGTTCGCGGTGTCGGGAGGCGCGCCCCCGCGGAAGCCGCCGAGCCGCTCGACCTGGCCCGCGAAGCCGCCCTCGAAGTGCACGCGCACGCGCTCGGGCCCGCCGTGCCCCGCCGGGTCGCGCGCGTCGGCGAAGCCGCGCAGCCCGATCGCGAGCGCATCGCCCTCGTCCACGTACTGCCCGGGGCGCGGGCTGCCCGGCACCGCGCGATAGCCGCGCGCTTCGAGTTCGGCGAGCACGTACTCGCGCGGCAGCGGCATGCCGCCCACCAAAGGCACCGCGTCGGTGTAGAGCCGCGAGGGGAACGACCACGACGGCCCGACGGCGCGCCGCGTCTGCAGCAGGTACACGCGCCACGCGAACACCCCGAACACCGCGCCGGCCGCCACCAGCAGCACGAGCGCCGCGAGCAGCAGCCGCTTCGGCACGCTCGGCAGGTGCACGATCGGCCGCGTCGGCTTGACGTCGGCGCGGCGCAGGAACGGCTGGCGCGGAGGCTCGGTGGTCATCGGAGCGCGGCGCGGCCGGCGCGCCGACGGATCGGGGCGCGACGCGGCGCGGCGTGCGGGGTGCGTGCGGGCGTCATGGGGACTCTCCGGAACTCCGGTCGGGGGCCACGGCCGGGGCGCCCCGAGCGGAGGCCGCGAACAGTGGCGGAAGGCCGCGCCCGGCACAAGGGCATGGACGCTCGCGGCCCGCCGCTGCGATGCTGCCGCCCTCGGCGCCCGCCTCCGTCCACGGCGAGCACCGCGCCCGCGACCCGTGACCGTTCCGGAGGAGTGCATGCCCCCGATCCACCGCTTCGCGCGCCGCGCCTCGTTCGCGCTCGCGATCACCCTGTGCGTCCCTACCCTCGCCGCCGCCGGCACGCACGTGATCACACCCGAAGATGTCGTCACGCTGGCCGCGCCCGTGGACCTGGCGCTGTCGGCCGACGGGCGCTGGGCCGCGCTCGCGCTGGGTCAGGCCACGCGCGACACCAGCGCGAAGCCGTCGGAGGACGACCACGACGCCGGCTGGAAGCGCACGCGGCAGATCGTGCTGGTGGACCTCGCCACGCGCGCCACGCGCACGCTGACCGCCGGCGCCGACCGCGCCGGCGCGCCGCGCTTTTCGCCCGACGGCCGCACGCTCGGCTTCACGCGCAAGGGCGCGCTGTGGCTGCTGCCGCTGGCGGGCGGCGAAGCGCGCAGGCTCGACACGGGCAAGATCGAGCCCGGCGACTGGCGCTGGTCGCCCGACGGCAAGCAGATCGCGTTCCTCGCGGAGAGCCCGGCCACCGACGCCGAGACGGAAGCGAAATGGAAGCGCGGCGGCGCGATCGAGTGGGATCGTGAATGGAAGCCGACGAAGCTGTGGACGATCGGCGTGGAAGCCGGCGCTCCGCACGCGCTGACCGCCGACAGCCTGAACGTGGTGGAGTTCGCGTGGTCGCCCGACGGCACGCGCTTCGCCGTCGCCACGTCGCGCAGCAGCGATCCGTACGAATCGTTCGGCATGCTCGCCGTGCGTGTGCTGGGCGCCGACGGCGCCGTGGCCGCCACCATGCCGAACGCGCACGCGTCGTACGGCACGCCGTACCGCAACGTCGCATGGGCGCCCGACGGCCGGCAGGTGGTGGTGATCGGGCTGAACGACGGCCTCAGCAACTTCAACGCGCTGCTCGTGTGGAACGTCGCGAGCGGCGCCGTGCGCGACCTGGCGCCCGACAGGAACCTCACGTTCGACTCGATCGTGCTGGTGGACGGCGGCCGCAGCGTGCTCGCGTGCGTGTCGGCGCGCACCGAAAGCAAGCTGCTGCGCTTCCCGCTGGCCGGCGGCGCGCCGCAGGACGCCGGCTTCGCGGGCCGCGTGGTGGCCAGCACGCCGCTCGCCGACGCCGCGGGCAAGCGCGTGGCGTTCCTGTCGAGCACACCGCGCGAGCCGCAGGACGTGACCGTGTTCGACCTCGCCACGGGCAAGACCACCGTGGCCACCACGCTGAACCCGCAGCTTTCCGACTGGGCCGTGGGCGAGACGCAGGTGGTGAAGTGGACGTGTCCCGAGGGCGTGGAGCTGGAAGGCCTGCTCACGCGCCCGCCCGGCGCCACCGGCGCCACGCCGCTCATCGTGATGCCGCACGGCGGCCCCGACGACGTCACGCGGCAGGCGTTCAGCTCGCAGACGCTGCTGTTCGCCTCGCATGGCTACGCCGTGTTCCGCCCCAACTACCGCGGCGGCACCGCGTACGGCTTCGACTTCTACGCCGCGAACCGCAATCGCTTCGGCGAGATCGAGCAGATGGACATCGAGAGCGGCGTCGACATGCTGGTGGCGAAGGGCTACGCCGATCCCGCGAAGCTCTACTTCGGCGGCTGGTCGTGGGGCGGCTACATCACCGCGTGGACGATCGGGCACGTGCAGCGCTACAAGGCCGCCGTGGTCGGCGCCGGCGTGAACGACGCCATGTACTCGTACGTCAGCAGCGACATCAACCACGGCATCGGCGCGCAGTGGGAGTACAAGGGCGACCCGTGGCACCAGACCGAGCACTTCGACCGCGCGAACCCGATCCGGTCCGCGAAGGACATGCGCACGCCCACGCTGATCCTGCACGGCCAGAGCGACGACCGCGTGCACTTCATGAACGGCGTGACGCTGTACCGCGCGCTGGCGGACGTGGGCTGCGAGGTGAAGTTCTTCGCCTACCCGCGCGAGCCGCACGGCTTCACCGAGCCCGCGCACAACCTGCACCGCCTGGCCGAGTGGCTGAAGTGGTACGACACGCACGGCGGCAGCGGAGAGGCGCGGCCGTGAGGGCGCTGCGCATGGGCGGCGTGCAGCGGCGCGGGCCGGCGGCGCGACGCGCGGGTCGCAAGCCCGCGCGTGTGCGCGACGGGGCACGGGCGCGATGAGCGACGTGGCGATCCGCCCCGCGACCGCCGCCGACGTTCCCGCGGTGGCGGCCATGGCGGGTGAGCTGTACGCGATGCACCACGCGTGGGACGCCGTGCGCTTCTGGGACCTGGGCGGCGACGATCCCGCGCGGCGCGCCGGGCGCGAGCGGTTCTTCCGCTCGCAGGTCGGCGCCGCCGACACCGCGCTGCTGGTGGCCGAGCAGGGCGGCGCACCGGTGGGCTACGCGTACCTGACCGTGGAGGGGCCGCTCTACGAGGACCTGCTCGAGTCGAGCGTGTGGCTGCACGACGTGTACGTGAAGCCCGAAGCGCGCGGCACCGGCGCGGCCGACGCGCTGTTCGAAGCCGCTCGCGCGTGGGCCGAGGGCACGGGCCAGGTGCTGCTGGTGTTCACGGTGGCCGAGGCGAACGCGCGCGCGCAGGCGTTCTTCGGCAGGCACGGCGCACGCGTGACGATGCGCGAGATGGTGGTGAAGCTGAAAGACGCGCTGCCCGGCTAGTCGCGCCGTTGCTTCTCCACCCACGCCACCGCCCCGTCCACGTCCGCGAACTCGCCGTCCAGCTGCGCTTCGTACGCTCGCGCGAGCAGTTCGCCCATCGCGGGGCCGGGCGCGTGGCCCAGCTCCAGCAGGTGGCGGCCCATCAGCAGCGGCGCGGGCGCTTCGTTCAGCACTTGCAGATGTGCGGCGCGCGCGAGCCACGCCTGCAGGCTCGCGGGCGGGTCGGGCGGCAGCGGCGGGCGGCCGGCGCAGTCGGCGCGGATCACCACGGCCAGTTCCTGGATGCTCGACGGCTCCAACCGCCGCGACAGCCGCCGTACGGCACGGTCGGTGGGCTCCTGCAGGTGCATCATGTGCCACCGCACCAGCGGCTTCACGCGCTCCACGATCGCGCCGGGCGCGCCGAGCCGCGCGAGGAACGCTTCGGCCAGCGGCTCGCCTTCGTTCTCGTGACGCACGCTCGTGATGCGTTCCACGCCGCGCACCATCGTGCGTTCGGTGCACGGCGGTTTGCCGGTGTCGTGCAGCAGCACGGCGAAACTCGCGATCGCGCGCGACTCGGCGTCGGCCGCGAGCCACTCGGGGTCTCGCACGAGCGCGTCCAGGCAGTGCAGCGTGTGCACCCACACGTCGCCCTCGGGATGCCACGCGGGTTCCTGCGGCGTGTCGGGCAGGGCCGCGAGTTCGGGAAAGTGCGCGAGCCAGCCGCACGCGCGCAGGAACGCGAGCCCCTTGCTCGGCACGCGGCTGCGCGTGGCCCACTTGAGCCACTCGTCCCACACGCGCTCGCGCGGCAGCTCGGCATACGTCTCGCGGATGCTCGCGCACAGCGCCACGGTCTCGGGCGCCACGTCGAAGCCGAAGCGCGCGGCGAACTGCATCGCGCGCAGCACGCGCAGCGGATCTTCCGTGAACGCGTCGCTCGTGTGGCGCACGACGCCTTCGCGCAGGTCGGCGATGCCGCCGAAGTGATCGATCACGTCGCGCGTGCGCGGGTCCCACTGCAGCGCGTTGATGGTGAAGTCGCGCCGCGCGGCCGCTTCGCGCGGGTCCAGCTCGGGCTCGGCGCTCACGGCGAACCCGCGGTGTCCGGCGGCCACCTTGCTGTCGCGACGCGGCACGCCGAAGTCCACGATCTCGCCGCTCCCCAGCGCCAGCTTGATCACGCCGAAGCTGCGCCCGATCACGTCGGTGGCGCCGTGGCGCGCCAGCACACGCGCGAGGTCGTCCAGCGTCACGCCGTACACCTCGACGTCGAAGTCCTTGCCGGGCTCGCCGCGCAGCGCGTCGCGCACGCAGCCGCCCACCAGCAGCGCGCGCTCGAACACGGGATCCGAGGCGAGCACGCGGGCGAGCGCGGCGGGCACCGCGAGGTTCAGGCTCTGACGGACGGGCGAAGTCATGGGCGCGGATTCTCGCATGCCCGGGCGGCGTCCCGCAGCGGTCGGGGCACGCCCGTTCCTGTGGGCCCGGATCGCGACGCATCGCCCCGTGCGAAGCGCCCGCGCCGCACCCGCCCGCCTCGATGCGTCAGCGCGGAGGCGCCGAACTCGCCGCGCGCGGGGCGAACAGCGGGTGCGCGGGCACCGAGAACGTCTTCGAGAACGCGAATACGCCCGCCACGACCAGCGCCACGGTCGCGGCCAGCACCAGCCACTGCGCCGCCGACGTGCGGGTGATGTCGGCGCGCGTGCGCACGTCGCACACCTCGCCGGGGCAGAGCGTGGGCTCCCGGCGGTACACGAGCTTGTAGAACTTGCAGCCCAGGCAGATGCCGAACGCCGCCTCGAAGAACAGGAACAGCAGGCACACCAGGCACGTGATGCCGGTGATCGGGCCGTACGTGTTCATCACCACCATGAGCACGAACATCAGGCCCGAGAGCGCCATGCCGATCATCCACGCCAGCCGCTTGGGCGCCGCGGCCACGTACTCGGGCGCCTGGCGGCCCACGGCGAGCCGGCCCAGGATCAGCGTGGGCGAGAAGCGCGGACTCACGAACACGCGCACCACGAGGTCCGCCAGGAATACGGGGATCACGAACTTGATGAGCAGGAAGTTGTTCGCGAGCAGGATCAGCAGCAGCGACAGGAACGTCGCCACGAACAGGATGCCGGCGGCCGCACGAATCTCGCGCTCGTTCAACACGGGCACGGCGTAGCCTTCGACCACTTCTCCGAACTGCACGACGGGCTTCACGATGGCGCTCCGAAGAACGGGCGGCCCGGGCTCGCGGCGCGCCGCGGCCCGAGGTCCTCGACAGCGGGGAGTCGACGGCGGGCACTCTGCCACGGGGGCGCATGCGCCCGCCACGAACCCCTGCGATCCCCGCGAACGCCGCCCGGGCCGCGCGGCGGGCCGCTCGCGAGCACGGCCCGGCGCGCGCCAGCCGGGCGCTACCTCGGCACGTAGGGCCGCGCGTACAGCGCGTCCCACGCGCTCAGCGCGGGCTTGGGATTCAGGTCGGCGTCCACCAGGCCCATCGACGCGAACAGCTGCAGCACCGGCGGCACCGGCGGCGGCCAGCTGGTGAGGTCCAGGTCGGTGAACGTGAGCTGGAAGTAGGCGATGGCGTTCGCGGCGGCCAGCATCTGCCCCTGCTTCTCGATGTAACGGCGCTGCATCTCGGGGCTCGACACCAGCGTGTCCAGCGTGATCGACGACCAGCCACCCTCGGTGACGAACACCGGCACGTTGGGGCGCGTGGTCATCAGGCGCTGGTAGTAGTTCACCGGCAGGCTGTCGGGATCCGGCCAGTCGGCGAGGTTGGGATACGACGACAGGCCCAGCTCCTGCGCGAACGGGAAGTGCGCGAGGTCGGTCTCCACCTCGTGCTGCCCGAGCGTCAGCAGCGGCAGCTGCGCGAAGTCGGCCTGGATGCTGATGCTCTGCTTCACGGTCGCGTCGCGTGCCCGCACGTCGGCCGCGGCGTCGGCGGCCACCTGCCGCACCGCCGCGTACAGGTCGGACGGCGACAGCAGGCGCACGAGGTTGGTCTCCATCGCGAAGCCCATGTGCGAGGGCCGCACGACGCTGTCCATGACCACGCACCAGCGCCGGTACAGCTGCTGGATCTCGGCCTCGCGGATGCTGCGGCCCAGGGCCTGCAGCTTGTTCGAGTCGGCCGACCGGTCCACGCCGTTCGCCGGGTCGACGTACACCCACACGTCGAGACCCTTCGCGCGCCAGTAGTTGGCCAGCGGCAGCTTCTCGCGCACGACGATGCTCTCGGGAGGCACGCCGGCCAGCAGCGAATCCCACGGCGGCTCGTCGGTGAACGTGGCCACGTCGGCGCGCGTGCTCCACATGTTGATGGCGGCCACGGCCTGCGCCTGGTCGTAGCGCGGCGGCACGCCGCTGAAGCCCATGCGGTACGAGCGCGTGGCCAGCGTGGGCCCGGTGGTCGAGCCCTTCGAGCCGCACGAGGCGAGCGCGCCGGTCAACGCGAGCGCGGCGAGCAGCGCGGCCGCCCGCGCGCTGGATCGAACGAGCGTGCGGGGCGCGGCGAACCGGCGAACCGTGGGTGCATCCGTCATGAAGCATCTCCCGGGAGGGGGGCCGAGCCGGAACGCGGGGAGGCGCGCCGGGCACCCTAGGAATCGGCCGGCGCCCCCCGCGACGCAAGTCCCGCGTTCGGGCGCGGGCCGCGCGCCGCCCCCGGGACCGCGGTGAACGGCCCACGGCGCTCGCGCGGGCGCGTTCNCCGCGCTCCCGCGAGCCAACGCCGCGAGGCGCTTCGGCTTGAACCCCCGCGCCCCGGCCTTTACCCTCCCGGCCTTCGCATCATGCCCGGACGTACCCGCGTCCCGGGAGACCGGGTCGCCCATACTTTCGAGGAGTCTCCATGCGCGCGCGTCTTCGCCTCGCCCTGCCCGTCCTGGCCGCCCTGATGGTGGCGGGCGTGGCGGTGGCCGAGCCCATCGGCTCGCACTTCGAGCTCACGCCGTTCGCCGGCTTCACCGTGTTCGACGGCAAGCTCGTGTACCCCGGCTCCAGCAACTCGCTCCAGGACAACCTCTACATGGGCGGCCGGCTGGGCTACCAGTTCAACTCGTGGCTGGGCCTCGAGGGCGCGGCGGGCTTCACCGCCACGTCCGAGGACCCGCCCGTGGCCACCAACCCGCGCGACTTCGACTTCTCGCACTTCTCCGGCAACCTCGTGATCTCGCCGGCTCAGGGTCGCTGGGGCGGGCCGTACGCGTTCGTGGGCGGCGGCTACAACCAGCTCAAGCCCAGCGCGGGCGCGCTCAAGCAGGAGACGGGCGGCATCGAGTTCGGCGGCGGCCTGAAGTTCTGGCTCAGTGACGAGGTCGGCCTGCGCTTCGAGGCGCGCGACGTGTCGTTCAAGCCGCTGAACGACCTGGGCCCGCAGACGAACCTGCACAACGTGATCCTGGGCGCCGGCCTCACGCTGGCGCTGGGCGCCACGCCGCGCGACACCGACGGCGACGGCGTGCCCGACAAGAAGGACAAGTGCCCCGACACGCCGAAGGGCGCCAAGGTGGACGCCACCGGCTGCCCGCTCGACTCGGACGGCGACAAGGTGTTCGACGGCCTCGACGCGTGCGAAGGCACGCCGCGCGGTGCCACGGTGGACGCCAAGGGCTGCCCGAGCGACGCCGACGGTGACGGCGTGTTCGACGGCATCGACACGTGCCCCGACACGCCCAAGGGCGCGACGGTGGACGCCAAGGGTTGCCCGAGCGACTCCGACGGCGACGGCGTGCTGGACGGCATCGACCAGTGCGCGAACACGCCGAAGGGCGCGACGGTGGACGCCAAGGGCTGCCCGATCGACACGGACGGCGACGGTGTGTACGACGGTCTCGACAAGTGCCCCGACACGCCGGCGGGCCTGAAGGTGGATCCGACGGGCTGCCCGATCGAGGTGATGGAGCGCGAGACGGAGCTGCTCGACACGGGCATGATCCGGCTGCAGGGCGTGAACTTCGAAACGGGCAAGGCGGACATCCTGCCCGAGTCGTTCGCGACGCTCGACGCGGCGGGCGCGGTGCTGAAGAAGTGGCCCCAGCTGAACGTGGAAGTGGGCGGCCACACGGACTCGCGCGGCGGCAAGGCGAAGAACATGGTGTTGTCGCAGGCGCGTGCGGACTCGGTGCGTGCGTACATGCTGCGCCGCTTCCCGGAACTGAACCCGGCCCAGCTGACGACGAAGGGCTACGGGCCCACGAAGCCGGTGGCGCCGAACACGAACCCGCTGAACATGGCGAAGAACCGCCGCGTGGAGTTCGTGGTGCTCAACAAGGACGTGCTGCGGAACGAGATCGAGAAGCGTCGCCTGCTGCAGAAGGGCGAAGGGGCTCCGGCGGACTCGACGCAGAACAAGTAGTCGCTTCGCTCGCGACGGTGCACGGCCCGGGGCGGAAACGCTCCGGGCCGTTGCGCGTTCGGAGCGCGGGGCCTCGCCGCCGAACAAATCCCACTGAAAGCGGATGACCCGCGACTACACTCGGGGGGGGCCGTTCGCCCGTGCGGCGCATGCTGGCCCGGACCCCGGAGGTCGCCATGAACCGATGCTGGAAGTGCCTCGCACCGTTTCTCGCGTTCGCCGGGGTCGTGGCATCCACGACCACGGCGTCGCCCCAGAGCCCCGTCGCTGCGCCAGGCTACGCGGTGGCGTTGGTCGCGGACAGCCTTCCGCCGATCTACGGAATCGCCGTGGCGCCGTCGTCGTTCGGGGCGTTCGCGGGGGACATCTTCGCAACGGCTTCGGAGACCAACTCGATCCTCCGGATCACGCCCCGCTCGGCGAGATCGACGTTCGCGACCAACGTGGGGATCTTCCCGGAACAGGTCGAATTCGGCCCCGGCGGCGTGTTCGGAACGAGGCTCTATGCGAGCTCCAACCAGCTGCCCGCCGCGCCGGATCTCGGATCGATGTGGACGATCGGCACGATCGGGGACGTGACCTACTTCGGAACACAGACGCCGGCTGCGTGTCGCTTTGGAGGCGGGGGCATCGCATTCGGCTCGGGAGGCGCATTCGGGACCTCGGTCTACACCGGAAGCAGTGGCGGTGATGGTGGAGACTGCATCTCCCGACTGCCCGCGTCCGGCGGGACCGCCACCCTGTTCTCCCTGCTGCCTCCGACGGTCGGCGGCGGAGTGAGCCCCGGCTACCCGGGGGGCATCAAGTTCGGGCCGGGAACGGATGGCTTCGGCTCGGATCTCTACTTCGCCTACTGGCGAACCAATGGAAGTCTCGGGTTCGAAGACGGAATCCACCGATTGACCGCTGCCGGCGGGCACACGTTGTTCTCGCCGATCGTGCACCCCGCCGAGATCGAGTTCGGCCAAGGGGGCGTGTTCGGCCACTCGCTCTATGTCGCGCAGACCGACAGCGCCGGCGGTCGCGGCCGGGTCTTGCACGTGGGCGCGGACGGGGTATTCACGGTGCTCGTCGACCTCGTCGCCGGTGAGGCCTTCGGGCTCGCGTTCGCCGATTCCACCGCGCTGTACTTCACGAGGACGACTGGCGCGCTGGGGCAGCTCTTCCGGGTGTTTCCGGCATCGCTGCTTTCGACACCAGCAACGCCCGAGGCTCCGTCGTTCCTGCGGGCCAGTCCGAACCCCGCATCCCGGTCGATCGTGCTGGAATGGGCGAGCAGCTTCACGACGGACACCGAGATCACGGCATGGTCGGTGGACGGCCGCTGCGTGGCGCACCTTGCGAACGGCACGCGTGGCGCCGGGGCACACCACGTCGTCTGGAACATCCAGGACGATTCCGGCCGACCGCTCCCCCCCGGCGTCTACTTCGCACGCCTCGAGAGCGCGAAGGAACACAGAAGCTGCCGGTTCGTCGTGGTTCATTGAAGCGGCACGTCCCGATCCGCTTTTCGTCGGCGGTGGGCGACGCCGCCGGGCTCTGCTTTGCCAATGACGTCGCCTTTTGCATTCGCGCGACTTCTGCGCGAGCGTGCGCGACATGATCGTGGAGTCGGAACAGGATCTCGCGGGGCTCGTCGCGGCGGGGCGCGTGGTGCGGGAATCGCTCGAGGCGATGCGCGCCGCGGTGCGCGCGGGCGTCACGACCGCGGAACTCGACGCCATCGCGGCGGCGATCTTCCGCCGCGAAGGGGCGCGCTCGGCGCCGCAGCTGGCATACGACTTCCCGGGCGTCACGTGCATCAGCGTGAACGATCAGCTCGTGCACGGGATCCCCTCGGCGCGTGTGCTCCGCGAGGGCGACCTCGTGAAGCTCGACGTGACGGCGGAACTCGGCGGCTACATGGCCGACGCGGCGGAGACGGTGCCCGTGGGCGCGGTGTCCGACGAGGCGCACGCGCTGATGACGTGCGCCCGGCGCGCGTTCGAGAAGGGCGTGCGCGAGGCGCGCGCGGGGCGGCGCGCGATGGACGTGGGCCGCGCGGTGGAGCAGGAAGTGCTCGCGCACGGCTTCGCGGTGGTGCGCGAGCTGCAGGGCCACGGCATCGGCCGCCGCATCCACGAGTCGCCGCTGATCCCGAACTGGCCCGACGTCACCGCGCGCGAGTGGCTGCTCGAGGGCATGGTGCTCACGGTGGAGCCCATCGTCACGTCGGGCACGGGTGCGGCGGAGGAGGCGGGCGACGGCTGGACCATTCGCACGGCCGACGGCCGGCTCGCCGCGCACCACGAGCACACGCTGATCCTGGGCAAGGGCCGCCCGCGCCTGATCACCGCGGCGGAGTAGCGGGCCGGCACGCGACGCAGCTTTCGCGACCGCGGCCGCTGCACGAATCCTCCGGCTCGCGTCTCTTCCCCCCAAACGCACGAGGCCGCCCCGAAGGGCGGCCTCGCTCCGTGATGGGTTCGGGGGTCACCGCACCACGGTGAACCGGCGCGTGAACTCCTTCTTCGGCGTGCTGAACCGGACGAAGTAGAGCCCGGCATTCGCACGGCCGTCGTCGTTGAACGTCACCGCGTACTCACCCGGCGCGACCGTCCCGTGCGCGAGCCGCTCGACCACGCGGCCCTGCACGTCGTGCACCGTCACCTCGACCCGAGCGGTCACCGGCACCGCGAAGCGGATGCGGGCGGGGCCGTCGGTGGGATTCGGCGCGGGCAACGCCAGCGCGAACTCGGTGATGCGCGGCCGCGGCGTGGCCGACACGGGCCCGAACGCGGTCTGCTGGCCGACACCGGTGGTCACCACGAGCCGGTACCAGCTCGCCTGGCCCTCCGGCGCGTCGCGATCGACGACCACCCACGCTTCGCCGTCCTGGCGCGGGACATCGCCCAGTTCGACCCACGGGCCGCCTTCGTTGCTCGAGCGATACGCGTGCGCGGGGCCGAGGTCCGACGTGGCGCCGAACTCCCAGCGCAGCTGCACGCCGTCCGCCACGGGCTCGGCCACGAAGAACGACAGCAGCACGGCCGTGGCCGGATCGACGATGCTGAAACCGGCGTCGCTCCGGTCGCTCGCGAGCGCGCCGGCCGTGCCGGTGGCCACCACGCGCACGAAGCAGGAGTCCGGCACCACCGGACCCGGGACGGTCCACGCGTACCAGGTCGCGCCCGCGCCCACCGACGCGATCGGGGCCCACGGGCCGGCGATGCCGGTGCGCGACAGGTAGAGCTCGTAGCCCGAAACGTGCGACGTGTTCGTGGCGTTCCAGCGCAGCGTGTCCGGCGTCCCCAGCATCAGGGCTTCGCCGCCGTCCGGCCGGGTGATCTCGACCGTCGGGTCGATCTGCGCCCACACGTTCGCGCCCACCACCCGCTCGTACACGTAGCGGTGGCCGGCGTCGTTCAGATGGATGCCGTCCCCGAAGCCGTACTGCGGCAGGATGGTTCCGTCCGGCGCGCTGAGCCCGGTGTAGAGGTCGATGGCGTACGGCGAGTAACGCGCCATCGTCGAGTCGCGCATGATGCGCAACTGATCGCGCTGCAGGGCGTCCGTGAAGTTGCGCGGCTGCGTCGACGTGAACCAGATCGGCACGCCGACGGCCGTGGCGCGCGCCTTCAGCGTGTCGTAGTTCGCGAGCTGCTCGGGAATCGGATAGCCGCTCGCGGCGTCGTTGCTGGGCAGGTTCACGATGATCGCCCACGGCTTGTACGCGAGGCCGAACGTGATGTTGTTGTTCGGGCTCGGCGACGGTCGACCGACCGGCGGCACGTAGCCGGTGGGCATCACGTGGTAGGTGGTGTAACCACCGATCGCGAGGTTCACCACCACCACGCTCGAATCCATCGAGCGCAGGTACTTGCGGTAGCGGTTCACCCACATGCTGTCGGCGGTCGATGCGCCGGTGCCCGCCGACGTCGACGAGCCCAGGATCACGATCAGTTTCGTGGAATCGCCGGTCACCGGCGTGCCGCCCGTCATCCGGAAGTCGTCCAGGTACCACACGCGCGCCACGCCGTCGGCGGTCTGCTGGCCCAGGAAGATCGTCTTGATGCGGGTGAGGTCCGCGGCGCCCGGGTTGTCCTTGAACACCTGCATCGGGATCGCCACGCGCGTCCACGCGCCGGCCGGCACGTCCGACATCAGGCCCGACAGCGGGAGCTTGGTGCTCTTCTGGTTGCCGAGGTCCTCCACGTAGATGCACGGCAGGCTCGCGGCCGGGGTCGCGGTCTCCGTGAACACGTTGAAGATCAGGCTGTCCTTGTCCGTCACGTCGCGACCGACCCAGCCGAGGCCGGCGTTCGCCATCATCCAGTCGCCGCCCGCGGCCGACGTCCACGCCAGCTTCAGCGAGTAGTTGCCCACCAGCGAGTACGTCGTGGTGACCGGGCACTTGTCGGTGTTCGCGCGCTCCAGCAGGCTCGGGCTCGTGACCGCGGTGAAGCTCGGGTCGTAATAGACGGCCGTCGGGCTGTCGCTGAAGAACACCGCGTCGAACTCGTCACCGGTGCGCTCGGGCACGATCGCGAAGTTGGCGTCGCTCGCGTCCGTGACGAGCGGGTTCGCCGTGTTCGTCACGCGCACGCGGCAGGCGTTGCCGACGGAGGCCGGAACGGTCCACGTGTACGAGCCCGAAGCGGCGGGCGCGGAGGCCGTGATGTCCGACCAGCTGGAGCCGCCGTTCGTGCTCAGCTCGATGCGCACGTTGTCCACGTTGCCGGCGTTGAACAGGATCTTCTTCGGCACGCCGGCTTCCCACTGCTGCAGGCCGTTCGGCGACACCAGCGAGAGCGTGGACACCGGGACGCTGATCGTGAACGGCGCGGCACTCACGTCGTTCAGCGCGGCGTTCGCGGCATCGGACACGCGCACGAGCGCCTGCGTCGTGGGAGCGTTGGGAATGGTCCACGCGTACGACGGCGGCGACGCGGGAACGCTGGTGGCGATCGGAAGCCAGGTGGCGCCGGCGTCCGTGGAGTACTCCAGGTTCACGGCCGCCAGGTTCGCGCTCGTCCACGCGATGGTGCGCACGAGGCCGATCGGCCAGTCCTCGCCGCCGTTCGGCGCCGAGAGCGTCAGCGTGGGCGTGCCCACGTGCCCGACCTCGTAGCGGATCACGCGGTTGTTCGCCCAGTCGGCCAGCCACAGCCGGCCCATCAGGTTGTCCACTTCCAGCGCACGCGGCGTGGCGAGGCTCGCCGCCGTCGGCGGGTTGGGGCCGGCGTTCGTGGCGAACGTGGCCTGCCCGAGCACCACGTCGGCGGGCGCGCCGTTCGCGAGCGTGCCCGCGTTGGCGAACACCATCACGCGGTTGTTCGCCTCTTCCACCACGTACAGGCGCCCGAAGGCATCCACGGCCACGAAGCGCGTCGTGCTGAACTTGCTCTGCGTGACGCCCGCGGAATTCGTGGCGAAGTCCGGCTGGCCGAGCACCGCATCCGCCGCGCCGCCGTTCGGCTTGTTCGCCGCGTCGTCGAACCGCAGCACGCGACGGTTCGTGTAGTCGCTCACGTACAGCCGACCCGAAGCGTCGATGCACACGCTGTTCGGGTTGTTCATCTTCACCGCCGACAGCCCGCTGGTGCCCGTCGTGAAGTCCGGCTGGCCCAGCACCGCGTCCGCCGCCGCGCCGTTCGCCTTGTTCGCCGCGTCGTCGAACCGCAGCACCCGGTGATTGCCGAAGTTGCTCACCCACAGCCGGCCCGCCGCGTCGATGCACAGGCCCACCGGCCCGCTCATCTTCACCGCCGTCGTCGCCGACGTGTTCGTCACGAAGTCGGGCTGGCCGAGCACGGCATCGGCCGCCGAACCGGTCGCCTTGGCCGACGCGTCGTCGAACCGCAGCACGCGGTTGTTGCCGTAGTCGCCCACCCACAGGCGGCCGGCCGCATCCACGTGCACGCCGATCGGGTTGTTCATCTTCACGGCCGAGAGGCCGCTGGTGCCCGTCACGAAGTCCGGCTGGCCGAGCACCGCCTCGGCCGCCGAGCCGTTGTTCATCGCGTCCGCCGAAGCCCAGCGCAGCACGCGGTGGTTCGCACGGTCGGCCACGAACAACTTGCCCGTCGCGCGATCCAGCGCCACGCCGTTCGGGCCGTTGAACCGGCTCGCGGTCACCGCCGCCGTCGGGCGCGTCACCAGGTCCGCGGGGCCGAGCACGCCCACCGCCGACTGGCCGCTGCTGAGCACCCAGAGGCCGTCGTCGTAGAGGGCGAACCGGCTCGCGCTCACCGACTGGAGCGCCGCATTGCTCGCGTCGCGCACGCGCACGCGCGCGTCCCGCGTGGCCGTGTTCGGCACGGTCCACGTGTAGGCGTGCGCCGCACCCGGCGTGGAAGCGACCACCGGCAGCCACGTGGCGCCGTTGTCGGTGCTGTAGTCGATGCTCACGTTCGCGACGTACCCGCTGGCCCACTGGATCGTGCGCGTGGAGCCGAGGGTCCACTGCTCGCCCCCGTTCGGCGCGACCAGCGCCAGCGTGGGCGTGGGGTCCAGCGCGGCTTCGTAGCGGATCACGCGGTTGTTCGCCCAGTCCGCGAGCCACAGCCGGCCGTTGACGTTGTCCACTTCCAGCGCGCGCGGCGTGGCGAGGCTCGCCGCCGTCGGCGGGTTGGGGCCGGCGTTCGTGGTGAACGTGGCCTGGCCCAGCACCACGTCGGCCGGCGCGCCGTTCGCGAGCGTGCCCGCGTTGTTGAACACCATCACCCGGTTGTTCGTCTCCTCCACCACGTACAGGCGCCCGAACGCATCCACCGCCACGAAGCGGGTGGTGCTGAACTTCACCTGCGAGACGCCGCCCAGGTTGGACGTGAAGTCCGGCTGGCCCAGCACCGCGTCCGCCGCGCCGCCGTTCGGCTTGTTCGCCGCGTCGTCGAACCGCAGTACGCGGCGGTTCGTGAAGTCGCTCACGTACAGCCGGCCCGACGCGTCGATGCACACGCTGTTCGGGTTGTTCATCTTCACCGCCGACAGCCCGCTCGTGGCCGTCGTGAAGTCCGGCTGGCCCAGCACCGCGTCCGCCGCCGCGCCGTTCGGCTTGTTCGCCGCGTCGTCGTACCGCAGCACGCGATGGTTGCTGAAGTTGCTCACCCACAGCCGGCCCGCCGCGTCGATGCACAGCCCCACCGGACCGTTCATCTTCAGCGCCGTCGTCGCGCCCGAGTTCGTCACGAAGTCCGGCTGGCCCAGCACCGCGTCCGCCGCCGAACCGGTGGCCTTCGCCGACGCGCCGTCGAAGCGCAGCACGCGATTGTTGCCGAAGTCCCCGACCCACAACCGGCCCGCCGCGTCCACGTGCACGCCGATCGGGTTGTTCATCTTCACGGCCGAGAGGCCGCTGGTGCCCGTGACGAAGTCCGGCTGGCCGAGCACCGCTTCGGCCGCCGAGCCGTTGTTCATCGCGTCCGCCGACGCCCAGCGCAGCACGCGGTGGTTCGCGCGGTCGGCCACGAACAACTTGCCCGTGACGCGATCGAGCGCCACGCCGTTCGGTCCGTTGAAACGACTGGCCGTCACCGCCGCCGTCGCACGCGTGACCAGGTCCGAAGGACCCAGCACGCCCACCGCCGACTGGCCGTTCACGAGTTGCGCGAACGAGGGCGCGGCGAACACCAGCCCGATCGCCAGCGCGCCCCATCGCATCCAGGGATGCAGCAGCTTCATGATGTCTTCCTCCCGAGCGGCAGCGCTCGTGGTCGGGGGTTCACGACGCTCCGATCCCGCGGACGTGAACGCGTGCCGCGATCACGGTGGAGGTCGTGTCGAGAGGCTCCTGGCTCCATGATGGAAACGGTTTCATGCGGGGCCAATGGAATTCGCTCGCGGTTCGCCGGCGGGAGTCGAGCGCCGGGCGCGCGTTACGGCATGCCGCGAGTCGTGCGCCGCCGGCGTCGCGTGAAGCCTGTGCGTCCCGCGATACGAACGACTCCGCCCCCGCGACGCATGCCGCTTTGCATCGCGAGGGCGGAGCCGGAATGAAACGCGTGTGTGGTTCGCGCGGACCCTCAGGCCGATTCCCACCGCCTCGCCAGCCGCCGCGCGATCAGCGTGAACACGATCGCGAACGCCGCCAGCGCGCCGAGCCGCGGCAACAGCTGCATCAGCGGAGCCTCGCGCCAGAACACGTCGAGGTAGGCCTCGAGCGCCCACGCGTTGAAGCCCACGAACGAGATCTTCTGCATGAACTCGGGCATCAGGAAGCGCGGGAACATGCTGCCGCCGATCGCCGACAGCGACAGCACCACGAGCGTGGAGAGCCCCTGCAGCTGTGCACGCGTGCGGCAGCTCGAGGCCAGCATCAACGCGAACGCGGCCGCGGTGCCGGCCGTGAACACGGTGACCACCGCGAAGCCGGGCAGGTGCGACAGCAGCGGGAGGCGGAACACCAGCATGCCCCACGTGAACATCACCACGATCTGCAGGATGCCCATCAGCGTGATGTAGAGCCACTTCGCGCCCAGCAGCGTGCCCATGCCCACGCGGGACGACAGCACGCGCTCCAGCGTGCCGCTGTCGGTCTCGTCCAGCAGCGCCCCGGCCGCTCCGTTCGCCGAGAACAACAGGAACATCACGGCGATGCCGGCGGCGTAGAACGCGATCATGCCGTTGCCGCGCTTCTCGCCCACCACGTCGATGCGCTCCGTGCGCGCGGGCAGCCGTTCGCTCAGCTGCAGGCCGCCCGCGCCGCGCAGGTACTCGGGCAGCTCGCCCTCGAGCACGCGCAGCGCGGCACGCTGCAGCAGTCCCGTCACCATCGCCGACGCCATGGGATTCGACGGATCCACCAGCATGGGCAGCGCGCGGCCGCCGCCGTCGAAGCGCGCGAGCGACGTGTCGAGGCCCGCGGGCAGCACCAGCGCCACGGGCACCTCGCCCGCGCGCACCAGCGCCTCCGCCCGCGCCCGGTCGAGCGCCGCCTTCGGCGCACCGGGCTTCGCGCCGGCGGGCACGGCGTCGGTGATCACGTTCAGCGACGTGTCGGCCTGCAGTGCTTTCAGCAGCGCGGCGCTGCGCGCGGTGTGCGCTTCGTCCACCACCGCCACGTCCACGGCCGACATCCCGCCGCCGCCGCCGCGGCCGCCGAAGATGAGCGCGAAGATCGAGAAGAACACGATCGGGATCGCGAACGCCATCATCTGCACCGGCCGATCGCGGCGCAGGTTCGTGAACGAGACGCGCAGCAGGGTGCCGATCATTCGCGCAGCTCCTTTCCGGTGAGTGCCAGGAACACGGCCTGCAGGTCGGCGCCGCGCACGTCCAGGTCGCGCACGCCCAGCCCCGAGCGCTGCAACGCGGCGAGCAGCGCGGGCAGCTCCGCGGCTACGTCGCCGATGCCGGCCGACAGCTCGGCGCCGTCGTCGGACCGCGCGAACCCGGCGGGCACCGCGGCGGTCGCGGCGAGCGGGCGTTCCAGCGCCACGCGCACGCGCCGGCCGGCGAGCCCGGCGTGCACCACCAGCTCGGGCAGCGTGCCGCTGGCCAGTCCGACGCCGTGGTCGATCACCGTCACGCGCGAGCAGCGCGCTTCGGCCTCCTCCAGCATGTGCGTGGTCACCAGCAGCGACGCGCCGCGGTCCACGAGCGTGGCGAGCATCTCCCAGATGCGCTCGCGGCTCTGCGGATCGACGCCCACGGTGGGCTCGTCCAGCAGCACCACGCGCGGCTCGTGCAGCACGCCACAGGCGATGTTGAGCCGCCGCTTCATGCCGCCCGAGAAGCCGGCGATCGGCTCGTTCGCGCGCCCGTCGAGCGCGATCCAGTCGAGCGCCCGGTCCACGCGGCGGGCGAGCGCCTCGCCCGAAAGGCCGTGCAGCTCCCCGAACACGCGCAGGTTCTCGCGCGCGGTGAGCAGCGGGTAGAGCGCGATCTCCTGCGGCACCACGCCGAGCGACTCGCGCGGGCCGCCGGGAACGAGTTCCCGCTCGCCCATCACGATCCGGCCGCGATCGAGCTTCACCCGCCCGGCGATGGCGCGGATCAGCGTGGTCTTACCGGCGCCGTTCGGGCCCAGCAGCGCCAGCGTCTCGCCGGAGCGCAGCTCCAGCGACAGGCCGCGCAGCGCCGCCGTGGCTCCGAAGGCCTTGTGCGCGTCTTCGATCCGAAGCACCGCCATGACGCCCTCCGCCGTTCCGCGTGTCCACCGTGGATCCGCGGGGCGCGGCCTTCGCCGCGACCGGGGGCATTGCACGACAGCGAACCGGACGCGCCCAGACGGTGCCGCCGGACGGTCGATCGGGCCGGATGAACGGTGCGGATGCGGGGGCGGTTCCCTTGCCGGGGTGGAGGGTGGGGCCTATCGTGCCCCCCGACGGACGATCTCTCCCCCCCGAACCCCGCACGTAGGCCACAGGAGGTGCCGCCCATGCGCTCTCGGATGCTGTTGGGACTGTTGCTGCTTTCCACCCTGTTCGCCGCGGCCCCTCGCGGCGCGAGCGCCGCGCCGGAGGGCCGCTACTGGACCTTCACGCCGGTCGCCGGATGGGAGCAGTTCTCGGACCGGCTCCACTATCCGATCAAGGCCGAACAGGACCAGTTCGCCGCCGGCGCTCGCCTGGGCCTGAACATGAACGAGTGGTGGGGCCTCGAGCTCTCCGGCCTGTGGTCGGCGCCCAAGGAAGACTCCACCGACAAGCAGGTGACCGCGCTGAACCTGGGCGGCAGCCTGCTGTACACGCCCGTGCGCTGGAAGGTGGGCGCTCCGTACTTCGCGCTCGGCGGCGGGTACTCGCGCCGGTCCACCTCCGACTACCCGTTCGACATCGACGAAGTGCACTACGGCACGTTCGAACAGGCGGTGGGCTGGAACAGCTGGCTCGCCGACAAGGTCGGGCTGCGCCTGGAAGCGCGCAACGTGCTGAATCTGCCGCAGAAGAACTGGGGCCAGGCGCACAAGGCGGACCAGCAGTACCTGGCCGGCCTGACGTTCGCGATGGGCGGCACCCCGAAGGACACCGACGGTGACGGCGTGGTGGACAAGAAGGACAAGTGCCCCGACACGCCGGCCGGCGCCAAGGTGGACGTGAACGGCTGCCCGCTCGATTCCGACGGCGACGGCGTGTACGACGGCCTCGACACGTGCCCCGACACGCCCAAGGGCGCCACGGTGGACGCCAGGGGCTGCCCGAAGGACACCGACGGTGACGGCGTGCTCGACGGCCTCGACCAGTGCCCCGATTCGCCCAAGGGCGCGACGGTGGACGCCAGGGGCTGCACGATGGACTCCGACGGCGACGGCGTGCTGGACGGCCTGGACCAGTGCGCGAACACGCCGAAGGGCGCCACGGTCGACGCCAGCGGCTGCCCGAAGGACACCGACGGCGACGGCGTGCCGGACGGGCTCGACAAGTGCCCGAACACGGCGGCCGGCCTCAAGGTGGACGCCGACGGCTGCCCGATCGAAGTGACCGAGAAGGAAACGCAGCTGCTGGACACGGGCATGATCCGCCTGCAGGGCGTGAACTTCGAGACCGGCAAGTCGGACATCCTGCCGGAGAGCTTCCCGATCCTCGACGAGGTCGGCTCGATCCTGCGCAAGTGGCCCCAGCTGCAGGTGGAAGTGGGCGGCCACACGGACTCGCGGGGCGCCACGGCGGCGAACCAGAAGCTGTCCGAGGCCCGCGCGAACGCGGTGCGCAGCTACCTGCTCGAGCACTTCAGCGACATCCAGGCGAGCCAGATGACGGCCCGGGGCTACGGCGAGGCCAAGCCCATCGCGCCGAACAACAACCCGCTCAACATGGCGAAGAACCGCCGCGTCGAGTTCGTGGTGCTCAACAAGGACGTGCTCAAGAAGGAAGTCGAGCGGCGCAAGATGCTGCAGAAGTAGTCGCCCGCTCGGCAGTGACCGGCGAAGGCCCCGGGCGAAAGCCCGGGGCCTTCGTGCGTCGGGGGCGCGGGCCGGAGGGCCAGCCGGGCCGGGCACTCCGGGCCGGGCGCGCCGAGCCCGCGCGCGGCGCCGCCCGACCCCCGCTCCCGCGTTGACGCCCGCCGCGCGCGGGGCGACTCTGCCCGGGTTCTCCTCCCCATCCAGGAGCCCGACATGCCGGCCACGATCGCCTCGTTGCAGCGCCACCCCGTGTGGCGTCATTTCCTCGACCTCTGCGCGATTCCGCGCCCTTCGGGCGGCGAAGAGCGCGCCCGCGAGTTCGCGCTCGCCTGGGCCGCCACGAACGGCTTCGAAACGAAGTCCGACAAGGCGGGCAACATCAGCATCCGCGTGCCCGCGTCGCCCGGCCACGAGCGCTCGCCGCGCGTGACGCTGCAGGCGCACCTCGACATGGTGTGCGTGAAGGAGCCGAGCAGCCGCCACGACTTCACGAAGGACCCGATCAAGCCGCGCATCGTGGGCGAGTGGCTGTGGGCCACGGGCACCACGCTCGGCGCCGACAACGGCATCGGCGTGGCCATGGCGATGGCGGCGGCCGAGAGCCGCACGATCACGCACGGCCCGCTCGAAGTGCTGCTCACCACCGACGAAGAGCGCGGCCTCGTGGGCGCGAGCGCGCTCGATCCGAAGATCGTGGCGGGCGAACTGCTGATCAACCTCGACAGCGAGGAAGAGCACCTGCTGTACGTGGGCTGCGCCGGCGGCCGCACGATGAAGCTCGTGCGCGAGGTGCGCTGGAGCAAGCCGCCCGCGGGTTGGAAGGCGTTCGGGCTGCGCATCGACAAGCTGGCCGGCGGGCACTCGGGCGCCGAGATCCACCTGCACCTGGCGAACGCGAACCGCTGGATGGCGCGCCTGCTCGCGCACCTGGCGTCGAGCGGCGTGACGTTCCGGCTGGGCGCGCTCAACGGCGGCACGGCGCGCAACGTGATCCCTTCCGTTTCGGACGCGGTGGTGTGGATCACGCCGGCGCAGGCGCCGCGGCTGCGCGCCGCGGTGGAGACGTTCCGCGCCGTGTTCAAGGACGAGCGCGTGGGCCGCGACGCGCCGGGCCGCATCGCCGTGGAGGCGCTGCGCGCGCCCGACCGCCGCGCGCTGACGCCGGTGGACCAGCAGGCGTTCCAGGGCCTGCTGCTGGACGTGCCGGCGGGCGTGGTGGAGATGAGCCGCTCGATCGCGCACCTGGTGGAGACGTCGTCCACGCCGGCGCTGGTGGAGAGCGGCGACGCGGAGCTGTCGATCGTGCAGAGCACGCGCAGCAGCTCGGGCCCTTCGCTCGAAGCGTGGACCCGGCGCATCACGGCGCTCGCCGAATCGCGCGGCTTCCGCGTGGCCGAGGCGAACGGCTACCCGCCGTGGCCGCCGGCTCCCGACGCGCCTCTGGTGGGCGCGTACCGCGAGGCGTACCGGCGCACGCTCAAGGGCGAGCCGCACGTGACCGCGATCCACGCCGGCCTCGAGTGCGGCGTGATCTGCTCGCTCAAGCCGGGCGTGCAGGCGATCTCGGTGGGCCCCGACATCCTGAGCCCGCACTCCACGCGCGAGCGCGTGCGGGTGGAGTCGGTGGATCGCGTGTGGCGCGTGCTCGGCACGCTGCTGGAGCAGCTCGCGTGAGCGACACGGCGCGCGTGGCGACGCCGTCGTTCACCGGCGCGATCGTGGACCAGCTGATCGCCACCCGGCGCGACCTGCACCAGCACCCGGAAGTGGGCTTCGAGGAAGTGCGGACGTCGGGGCTGGTCGCCGAGCGCCTGCGCGCGCTGGGCCTTTCGCCTCGCACGGGCGTGGGCCGCACCGGCGTGCTCGCCACCGTGAAGGGCGGCCGGCCTGGCCGCACGGTGCTGCTGCGCGCCGACATGGACGCGCTGCCGATCCAGGAAGAGAACGACACGCCGTATCGCTCGACGATCCCGGGTCGCATGCACGCGTGCGGGCACGACTGCCACACGAGCATCCTGCTGGGCGTGGGCCAGCGGCTGCACGAGCAGGCGAAGGACCTCGCGGGCGACGTGCGGCTGTGCTTCCAGCCGGCCGAGGAGTTCGGCGGCCCGCGCGGCGGCGCCGAGGCCATGATCAAGGACGGCGTGCTCGAGGGCCCGAGGCCCGACGCCGCGTTCGGCCTGCACGTGTGGCAGGACCTGGCCGTCGGCACGGTCGGCGTCACCGAAGGGCCGTGGATGGCGGCGGTCGACGAGTTCAACGTCACCGTGCACGGCAAGGGCGCGCACGGTGCGATGCCGCACCTTTCGGTGGACCCGGTCGTGTGCCTCGCGCACATCGTGACCGCGCTGCAGACGATCGCCAGCCGCAATGCCGATCCGTTCCTCCAAGTGGTGGTCAGCGTCACGCAGATCCGCGCGGGCTCGGCGTTCAACATCATCCCGCCGTCGGCGTGGATGAACGGCACGATCCGCTCGTTCGATCGCACGCTGTGGTCGGCGCTGCCGGGGCACGTGGAGCGCATCGTGCACGGCGTGGCCGAGGCGATGGGCTGCCGCGCCGAGATCGAGTACCTGCGCGGCAACAAGCCCACCGTGAACGACGCGGCCATGTGCCGCTTCGCGCGCGAGGCCGCGATCGAAGTGGTGGGCGAGGCGAACGTGCGTCACGACGTGCGCACCATGGGCGGCGAGGACTTCGCCGCGTTCCTCGAGGCGGTGCCCGGCGTGTTCATCGCCGTGGGCTCGCGCAACGACGCGCGCGGCCTGACGTGGGACCACCACCATCCGCGCTTCGACGTGGACGAGGAGTGCCTGCGCATCGGCGCCGAGGTCCTGCTGCGCACCGCGAAGAAGTTCCTCGCTTCGTGAAGGAGAAGAGCATGGATGCTCGACCCATCCGCGCGCGGCGCCTGGCGCTGCCGGCCGCGCTGATCGCGTGCCTCGCCGTGGCGCCCGCCGCGCGCGCCGACTGGATGCAGCCCGACGCTTCGTGGCGCGAGGCGCAGATGGAGCTGCGCGCCGCGCTTCGCGACACGGCGGGACGCGGCGACCACGTGCCGTCGCTCGACACGCTCGGCGTGGCGCTGCTGCGCGTGGGCCGCGTGACCGAGGCCGAGGTGCTGTTCCGCCGCGTGCTGGCGTTCGCTCCGAACGACGCGGCCGCGCTCGCGGGACTCGGCAAGCTGGCGCTGTTCGCGAACCGCGGGGCGCAGGCCGAGAGCCTGCTCGCGGCCGGCCGCAACGCCGAGGGCGCGACGGCGGATCTCTACTTCGCGAAGCTGCGCCGCGGCGACTGGGCGGGGGCACGCACGCTGTGCGAGGACGCGGGCGATACCGGCATGGGCGCGCTCGCCGAAGCGCTCGCGAACGCCGGCGCCGAGGGCGGGCCCGCGCAGGCGGCGTTCACGCTGGCGCCGGGCCCCGAACGCGCGATCGTGCCGTTCCAGCGCCAGTGGCCGGTGCCGCTGGTGCGCGTGAAGCTGAACGGCCGCGACGTGGTGATGGCTGTGGACGTGGGGCTCGCCGACTGCCTGATCGACGGCGCCACCGCGCGATTGCTGAAGCTGCCCACGCTGCCGTCGCAGCGGAACGTGTTCTGGAACGGCGGGCACGTGGCCGCGACCACCGCCGTGCTGCGCGACCTCGAGATCGGCGGCATGAAGCTGGCCACCGTGCCCGCGGGCGTGACGTCGCTGCGCAAGTACAGCCTCGCGGTGAACCCGCAGGCACCGCAGCTGGGCGGCGTGATCGGCGTGAACGTGCTGCGCCGCTTCGGCGTGGTGATGGACATGAAGAAGGGCCAGCTCGAACTGAGCCGCCCCGGCGTGGCGCTGGCCACGCCGTCGACCGCCGCGCGCGTGCCGTTCGAGTGGTGGGGCGAGGCCGAGCTCATGGTGACGGGCACGCTGAACGGCGGCCGCAAGATGAAGCTGATGCTCGGCACCGGCCTGCCCGGCGGCGTGGGCGCGACGCAGGCGGTGCTCGACGAGGTCGGCGTGAAGCCAGGCAGCATCAGCCGCGCGGTGCGCAACGCGGGCGCGGTGCTGCAGGGCCACGCGTGGGCGCAGACCACCGTGAACGCCGCGATGATCGGCACGGTGGCGTGCGACAAGCTCACCGCGTGGTCGGGCGCGTTCGACGCGTACGAGATGTGGCGCCACGGCATGCGCCGCGACGCGCTGCTGGGCCCCGAGGTGTGGGAAAAGCGCCGCGTCACGTTCGACTGGGAGAAGAGCGAGCTGCGCGTGGAAGGCGACTGACGGCCGCACGATCGCGCACGAAGCACGACGCCCCGGACCGTTCGCGGATCCGGGGCGTCGTGCTTCGCGCGGGCTCGCCTCAGCGGTGCTCGCTCTTCTCGTGGTCCGCGTGCTCGCCCTTCTCGCCGGCTTCTCCGGAGGTCGCCGTCGAACCCGCGGCGCCGGTCTCGCGCGACTCGGCGATGCCCGAGCCCGCGGGGTGCTGCACGTACTGGCCGCCCACCTTCACGCCGGCGGCGTGCTCGTACACGAGGTCGCCACCACGGAAGCCGGCCACGCCCACCGCACCGGCGGCGCACAGTTGCGCCACGATCGCGGCGCCGCGCACGGCCTTCTTTGCGCCGCCGCCCATGCGCGCCGACGCCAGGTACAGCAGCACCGCGCCGCCCGACATGAACATGGCCCAGCGCCCGGCCTCTTCGTGTTCCTCGATCGGGCCCTCGGGCACGCCCTGCTTCTCGTCGGCGATCTCCTCGGCGGCGTTGCCACTGAGGTTGGCGGCGATGGCGCCGAAGAAGCCGAACACCAGCAGCAGCACCGAGGCGCGGCGCACCCAGTCGCGATCGAACAGCAGGCCGGCCAGCGCGAAGAACGCGCTGAAGATGATCAAAGCGATGGGCGTGTGGACGATCACCGGATGCAGCGGGATCTGCGGCGACATGAGGCTCCTCCCGTGGATGGCGGCCGGCTCGCGGGGGTGGCGAGCCGCACTGGCGCGCGGAACCTACGTCCCGCGTACGGGGGCGGCAAGGCCGCGCGAGAGGCCACGACGGCGCGCCGGGCGGGCCGCGCATCGTCGCGAGCCGACCGAACGCGGCGTTCTCGCCACCGGCATGCGGACGGGCTTTCGCCTCGCGACGGGCGTGTGCGCGCGTCTAGAGTAGGCGCGTGACCGCGTCCCCCGGCACCTCGAGCGGCCCACGTCCCGTCCGCTCCATCGTCTCCGCCCTGGTCGTGCTGGCGGTGGACGCCGCGCTGCTCGCGCTGGCGCTCGGTGGCCCGCGCGCGCTGCTCGCCGACCGGCGCGCGCTGGCGCTGCTCGTGGTGTGGGGCGTTGCGGGCATCGCGCTGGCTCTGCTGCGGCCGGTGCGTACGCAGGACATCGCCGAGAAGCGCCCCGACGCGCTGCGCATGGCGGGGCTGGCGCTGCTGCCACTGCTCACGCCGGCGGTGGCGGCGTGGGGTGGGCGCATCGCGCTGTGGCCGCTGCCGGGCGCCGCCGTGCTGGCATGGGCGGGCCCGGCGCTCGCGGCGGCGGGGCTGGCGCTGCGCATCGCCGCCATGGCGCAGCTGGGCGCGCGCTTCTCGCCGATGCTGGCGCTGCAGCGCGAACACTCGCTCGAGCGGCGCGGGTTGTACGCGTCGATTCGCCATCCGGGCTACGCGGGCGCTCTGCTCGCCGCGACGGGAGCGGCGGTCACGTTCGCGAGCGCGCTGGCGCTGCCGATGGTGGTGGTGTTCGCGGCGCTGCTCGTGCGTCGCATCGCCGACGAGGAACGCCTGCTCGCCGAGCGCTTCGGCGGCGAGTGGCGCGACTACGCGAGCCGCACGGGCGCGCTGCTGCCCCGGCCGCTCGGCCGCTGAGACGCCGCGAGCGCCCTCCAGTCTTGACCGGGCCCCGGCGGCTGGCCGAGACTGCGGCCCATGCGCATCGTCTACCACGTCATCTCGGCCCCATCGCCGCTGGGGCTCCTGTTCGCGGCCGCGACGGAGAAGGGCCTGCGCTATCTGAAGTTCATGGATCGCCGCAGCCTCAAGAGCGTGCGCAGCAAGCTCGAACCCGAGAACCCGGGCGCCGTGTGGGAGCACTCGGTGCGCGAGCTCGAGCCGGTGGCGCGCCAGATCGCCGAGTACCTGAACGGCGAGCGGCGCCGCTTCGACCTTCGACTGGACCCGGTGGGCTCGGAGTTCCAGGTCAAGGTGTGGAGCGAGCTGGCCTCGATCGGGTTCGGCGAGACGCGCAGCTACGGGCAGATCGCCGATGCGATCGGCGAGCCGCGCGCGGCGCGCGCGGTGGGCCTCGCGAACAACCAGAATCCGCTGCCGATCGTGGTGCCGTGTCATCGCGTCATCGGCGCCGACGGCAAGCTGGTGGGTTACGCGGGCGGCGTGGCGCGCAAGAAGTACCTGCTCGACCTGGAGAAGCGCTACGACCGGCTCGCGCCCACCGACGGCAGCAGCGTGATCGCGGCGCTGCATCGCGTGGTGCCCAAGGCCGAGATCGCTGCCCGCAAGAAGCTCGCGCGTCGCAAGCCCGCGCCGGCGGCGCCGACCGCGTCGCGCAAGCCCGCGAGCCGCGCGCCCAGGGCCGTGCCCGGCAAGCGCGCGGCGTCGACGCCTCCGGCCGCGATCGCCGCGGCGGCGGCGGCGCCCCGCGCGGTGCGCAAGCCCGCCGTGGTGGCGAAGCCGGCGGCCCGCGTGGTGGCGGCGCCCGCCACGAAGAAGCGCGCCACGCCCGCGACAGGCCGTCGCACGCGCTGACGTTTCGGCGACGCACGTCGCGCGGCACCAAACCTCGCGCCCGTCGGAACGCTCCGGCGGGCGCGTCGTGCTTGTGGACGCACGGCGGCGGCGCGAACACTCGCGGCATGTCCCCGATCGTTCGAAGCACCCGATTCGCGGCGCTCGTCGCCGCCCTCGCGACCGTCGTCGGTCTTTCGCTCGCTCCCATCACCCACGCCGGCCAGGTGCGTGTCAGCGTGGGGGTCGGCGGCTTCTCCTTCTCCGCTCGCACCGTCAACGTGAATCCCGGCGATCTCGTGTGCTGGGTGTGGACCTCGGGCTCGCACAGCGTCACCAGCGGCGACTCGGCCACGCAGGTGCCGAGCGGCGTGTTCGACTCGGGCGTGCACAGCGCGTGGTCGATGTCGTGGAAGGCCACGAGCGGCACCACGCGCTACTTCTGCACGCCGCACGCGCCCGACATGGCGGGTCGCGTCATCGTGAGCCCGGCGGGCACGATCGACGTGCCCGACCTGCACGTCACCGAAGTGCAGTTCAACGACGCCGGCGGCCTCGACCGCGTGGAGATCGGCAACCTGGGCCCGGTGGCGGCGAACGCCGGCAAGTTCCGCCTGGCGGTGAACAGCACCACCACCGCGCAGACGCTGGAGATCACCGCCGGCAACACCGACCTCGTGCTGGCGTCGGGGGATCGACTGGTGGTGCACCTGAACACCACGGGCACGAACAGCGCGACGGACCTGTTCCTGCCGGGCACGGGCGACCTGCCGGCGGCGGGATCGGTGGCGCTGTACGCGCCGAACCAGTTGCGCACGTCGCTGGCCCTGAGCGACCAGATCGTGGACTTCGTGCAATGGGGCGCGGGCGGGCAGGCGAACGAGGCCACGGCGGTGACCGCCGGCCTCTGGTCGTCGGGCGCGGCGATCACGGGCGTGGCCGACGGCCACTCGATCGAGTTCTGCGGCCAGCAGGGTCAGCACGGGGCGACGTTCTGGTCGGAAGTGTCGGCGCCGAACTTCGGCGTGAACGGCAACTGCGCCACGCCGGCCGGCCGCACGACGTGGGGGCGGATCAAGACGCTGTACAAATAGGATCTCACGGGTCCGTGCACGATCTGCGTGCGTTGCCCCGCATGGTCGGGTGTCCTGCGGCGCGTGAACTACCGGGAATGCGCGCCCGGCGTTGCCGGGCAGCGATACCCATCTGGAGGGCATCGCTTCTTCTGGTGCTCTTTCGTTGGCGCGCTCGCGAAATCTTCTGTTGACGCGTTCTGGCGCGGCGGAAGCGCGGCCTCGCGATCCGCTCCGTGCTTTCGCGTGTGCGCGCGTGGCGTGCGCGTGCACGGCGCGACGCGGGCTGCTCCTCGCGCGTTGTCGTGATGTGGCGCGTTTCGCTGCGTGCGGGCATGTGCGGCGGTCGAAAATGCTCGTGCTATGAAGTGAGCGTCCCCGCGACGACTCGCCCCCGACGCGAGTTCGCGATGCCGAGCTACACGCTGTCGCACCTGCAAGACCACGACGTTCAGAAGGGCCTGCTCGCCGCGGTGCCCATCGAGCGCACCGCCACGGCGGCGGTGCTCGCACACATCGCCGAGTTCGACGCCCGGCAGCTCTATCGAGAACAGTCGTGCTCGTCGATGTTCGTCTACTGCGTCCGGGAGTTGGGCTACTCGGAGGACGGGGCGAGCAAGCGGATCCACGCTGCCAGGGCGGCGCGGCAGTTCCCGGCGCTGTTCGAAGCCGTGGCCGACGGTCGTCTGCACCTGAGCGGCGTGTGCCTGCTGGCGCCGAAACTGACCGGCGAGAATGTCTACGAGCTGGTCGCGGCGGCGGCCGGTCGGAGCAAGGCCGAGATCGAGTACCTGCTGGCCGTCCGGTATCCGAAGCCGGGCACTTGGGCCGCCGTGTTAACGGAATCGGCCAGTTCTCAAGAAAAAGAACATGCCCCGGGGCATGTTGGGCGTGATGTCGAGCTGGAGGCGAGCTGCGATTCGCTCCCCGCCGGCGTCGACGGCGACCTCGGCGCGCTGCTCGCCGCCACGTCGCCGGCTGCCGCGGCTTCGGCGCCCCACCGCCGCGATCGCCTCACGCCGATCTCGGCCGACGCCTGGGCGCTCGAGGCGACCCTCGACCAGGAGACCTGCGACATGCTGCGCCGCATCCAGGCACTGCGGGGCCGCGGAGCCTCCCCACACGACCTCGCCGGCGTCCTCAAGCGGGCGTTCCGGCTGCTCGAAGATGACCTGCTCCTTCGCAAGCTCGGCGCGGGCACGGGCCGGTGCCGCGGCTCGAAGAACCCGTGGCACATCACACCGGTCGTGATGCGACTGTGCTGGAAGCGCGACGACGCGCGCTGCACGTTCGTGGGCGCGAACGGCAAGCGCTGCGACGAGACGCACGACCTCCAGTTCGACCACGTCACCCCGCCGGACCGCGTCGGCGAGCTCGTGCCGGCGTTGCGATCGCTCGGGTGTTCGGTCGGGCAGGCGGGACGTGCGGCCGCGAAGGCCGAGGGCATGCCCGACGCGTCGTTCGAAGGGCGGCTGCGCGTGGCCATCCAGAGCCTCGCGCCGCCGGGCACGCGCAAGGTGGCACCGGACGGCTCGAGGGCGGCGTGATCGGCGCCGCGACGGTGGCTCGCGCCGGTGTTCGCGCCCTAACGCAGCACGGTCGCCCGCACGACCCGCCGATTCGTGCCCTGGGTCAGCCGCACGAAGTAGAGCCCGGCTTCGAGCGGCGCTCCCTGCGCGAGATCGAGCGTGTGCCGCCCGGCTCCGAGTGAGCCCACCGCGCGTTCGCGCAGGCGGCGGCCCGCGACGTCGAGCAGTTCGAGCGTGGCGGGCGCGTCGTTCGGGAGCGCGAAGCGCACGTTCACGCGGCCGCCGACGGCGGGGCTCGGGCTCAGGCCCTCGAGTGCGAAGGGCACGACCTGCGTGGGCGGCGCGTCCGTGGTCTGCGCGGGCCCGACCACGGCCACGGGGCTTTCATTGCCGCTGAAGTCGACGGCGGTGAGCTTGTACCAGCCGCCGGCGGCGCCGGCGTCGGCGTAGCTCGTGTCACTCGTGGCCGTCACCAGGCTGCCGGCATCGGGCGTGAAGCCGGGGCCCGAACCCCGGTACAGGCGGAAGCCCGCGAAGTCCGGCGCGGGGCTCGTGCCCCAGTGGAGCCGGGTCGCACCGGCGGCGTACGCGGCGGTGAACGGCGTGGGCGCGGGAGGGGAGAGGTTGTCGATGGAGAAGCCGGTCTCGACGGCCGAGTCGACGAAGACGTAGGGACTCGCGGTGGCCGCGCGAACCAGGAACGCGCTGTACTGCATCGACGACGGCGTGGCGTTCACGAGCGTGGGCACGACGACGTTGTACTCGGGTTCGCCGTACGCGGGAAAGCTGCCGACGAACTCCCAGCCCGCGAGCTGGGCCGAGGCCCGTTCCGCGGCGCGCACGTCGTTCGCCGAAGCCGCCTGCGCGTCGCCGTCGATCCGGCGGAACACGTCGTAGCGCACGATCGGCATGCCGGAGATCGGCGCGTCCGCGGAACAGCGCCGGACGTTCAACCGCACCTGGTATCCCTGGTCCGCCCGGACATCCGACACGAGCGCGATCGTCGGCGGGCTCGCGAACTTCTGGACCCGCTGACGGGCCGCGTCGGTCACCAGGATGTTGCCGACGTCGTCCACCGCGATCCCGTAGGGCGTGGAGAACTCGCCGTTCGCGCTGCCCGCTCGGCCCCACTGCGCGACGTAGTCGCCGTTGCCGCGGAACTTCTGGACGCGGCGGTTGGACGTGTCGAGCACGTACAGGTTTCCACGCACGTCGGTGGCCATTCCGCCCATCCCGCCGAACTGGCCGTTCCCGGCGCCGGCGGAACCCCACCGCCGCTGGAAACCACCGTTCGCGTCGAACCGCTGGATGTCCTTCCGGCTCGCGTCCGAGGCGAAGACGTGTCCGAACCGATCGGCGGTCACCGCTGCCGGCGAATTGAACTGCCCGTTGCCGGACCCGAAGGAACCCCATTTCGCGAGAAAGGCGCCGGACTCGGCGAACTTCTGGATCCGGTAGTTCCAGTAGTCGAGCACGTACAACGCCCCGGCGCCGTCCGCGGTGATTCCGTAGGGGGCGTTGAACTCCGCGTCCCCCGAGCCGTTCTGTCCGAACCCGTACAGGAAACCGCCGCCGGCGTTGAACGCCTGCACCCGGCACGACTGGTAATCCAACGCGAAGACGGTTCCGGTCGATCCGGTGGCGAGGCCGATCACCGACCAGAACTGGCCGTCGCCGCTCCCCGAGCTTCCCCACTCCAGTACGGCATGGCCGGCGTCGTCGAACCGGTGGATGCGGGGCGTATCACCGACGAATGCGTCCCCGGTCGCGCCGACGGTGATCGCTACCGGACTCTGAAGCTGACCGACGCCGCTACCCGGCGTGCCCCATGCCAGCAGGAACTGGGGCGGCGCTTCGGGGGCCGATTCCCCGGTTCCACTGAACTTCTGCACGCGCGCATGGAAGAGGTCGGTCACGTACACGTTGCCGGCGGCATCCACGGCCACCCCCGTGGGCGCGTTGAACTCGCCCGGCGCGCCGCCGAACGAGCCCCACTTCGCGACGAACGCTCCGCTGCCGGAGAACTTCTGCACGCGCTGGTTGTTCATGTCCGCCACGTAGACGTTTCCGAACGCGTCGGCGCTCACGCCTCGCGGCGACTGGAACTGGCCGTCCCCGGTGCCGATGCTTCCCCATTTCCCAAGGAACGCGCCGTTCGAAGAGAACTTCTGCACGCGGTGGGCCAGGTGGTCGGAGACGAACACGTTACCGGCCGCGTCGACGGCGACCCCGACCGGCCCGAGGAACTGGCCGTCGCCGCTGCCGTAGGAGCCCCACTGGGTGAGATAGGTGCCGTTGCTCGAGAACTTCTGCACCCGGTAGTTGTTCAGGTCGGTCACGTAGACGTTTCCCGCCGGATCGGTGGCGATGCCGGCGGGGTAGGCGAACTGCCCGTTCCCCGAACCGGCGCTGCCCCACTTGGTCATGAAGACGCCGGTCGAGCCGAACTTCTGCACCCGCTGGTTGATCTGATCCGCGACGTACACGTTGCCGGCCGCGTCCGTGGCGATGGCCGCCGGGTAGTAGAACTGACCGTCGGAGCTGCCCAGCGAGCCCCAGCGGTCGAGGAAGTCGCCCCGGGCGTCGAACTTCTGAACGCGGTGGTTCTGCTGCTCGACCACGTAGACGTCGCCGGTCGCGGACACGCACACGCCCACCGGGTAGTCGAACTCGCGCACGTCGCTGCCCGGATTCCCCCAGGTCAGCGCGAGAGTCGGCGTGGTCGGCGCGGTCGCCGCGCGAGCCAGCATCGGCAGGAGCAGCAGGGCGAGCACGCCGGGTCGCGGGATGATCGTGCAGGGCATGGGAGGCTCCGGTGCGAGGTGGGCCGCGGATCGCTGGACGGGTGGTGTCGTGCGGGGCGACCCGCACGGCACGGACGACTCCCGTGGAACGACGCCGGCCGGCATCCGTCACTCGGGCCGGGTTCGGGGTGCCGGGGAGCCCCGCCGCCCGCCCCCCAAAAGCTCCTTTGCCCCCCGCGGGGGGGTGGGGCACAATGCCGCCCGTTCTCGGCCCGCCAGGGAGGCGGGCGCAGCCGCGCGCGGTACACCCCTCCGCAGCGGTGACACGGACGTGAGACCCGACCACCTCTTCTCGGGTCAAGCGCAAGGCCGGCAAGGGGCTGGGCCAGCACACCTCCAGTGGCTTCTTCGATCTCCGCGCGACGTCAGCGCCACATCCTCGCTGTGTTGCTCGGCGCATTCGCCCTGCTCTCGGCGATCAGCATCGCCACCTTCCGCCCGGCCGAACCCGGCCTGTCGGCGTGGAGCGCTCCCAACGCGTGTGGTCCGGT
>JBGAOB010000290.1:0-5731 GCA_044222045.1 Candidatus Eiseniibacteriota bacterium | reverse complement strand
CGCCCGACGAGGCGGCGGTGTGGTCGGTGCCGTGCTTCTTCGTGGCGTCCACGCACCGAGGGCGCGGCGTGTCGGTGGCGCTGCTGCGCGCGGCCGCGGCATACGCCGCCGCGCACGGCGCGCGCGCCCTGGAGGGATACCCCGTCGACACGCGCGGCAAGCGGCAGCCCGCGGCATTCGTGTGGTGGGGCACCACCGGTGCGTTCCGCGCCGCCGGCTTCCGCGAGGTGCTGCGCCGCTCGGCGAGCCGTCCCATCGTCCGCAAGGCGCTGCGGCGCGCCGGCGGTTCCGCCGGTGCGCGTCGCGCGCCTTCCCGCCGTGGCTGAACTCGCGCACGGTCCGCTCGACGCGGCGCGACTGGCCGCCGCGGTCGCCGACCCCGCGTCGGGGGCCACGGTCGTGTTCCACGGCACCACGCGCGATCACCATGACGGCCGCCGCGTGCTGCGGCTGGCGTACGAGGCGCACGAGGGGATGGCGCGCGACGCACTGGCCCGGCTGGAGTGCGAGGCGCGAGAGCGCTTCGAGATCCGCGCGTGCGAGGTGGCGCATCGGCTGGGCGAGGTGCCCGTGGGTGAGGCCAGCGTGATCGTGGCGGTGTCGGCCGCGCATCGCGGACCGGCGTTCGACGCGGCGCGCTGGGTGATGGACGAACTCAAGCGCACCGTGCCGATCTGGAAGCGGGAGCACTACGAAGGGGGAGACGCGGCGTGGGTGGAGGGCACTCCTCTCGCGCCGTGATGCCGCGCGGGGGTCACTTCCCGCGCAGTTGCCGTCCCGCCGGCAGCAGCGCGCCCTGCGCGTCGAACAGCGTGCAGTTCTCCCACGCGGAGCCGCGCCGCGGCGCCGGCACGTCGGCCGGCTCCCACCAGAACACGCCGCGCACGCGCGGGCTCCTCCGCGCGAGCGCGAGCAGCTCCGCGACGAACGCGCGCTGGCCCTCGGGACTCGGCGCGTGCGGGCTCGCGAGCTTCGTGCCGTCGCCCACCACGTTGCGCGTGTCGTCGAACCAGCCGGTGGTCCACGGGAAGGCGGTTTCCACCACCCACGCGTCGCGGTGCAGCACCTGGTCGCACGCGCGCAGCGTGGCGCCGAGCGCGTCGAGCGAGCCGTGCCACCACGGGTACCACGACAGCGCCACGTCGTCGTACGGCACGTGCGCACGGTCGAGCCGGTCGAAGTAGCGCGTCACGCCTGCCGCGTCGCCGCCGCGGTCCACGTGCACCAGCACGCGCGCGCCCGGCGCCCCCTCGCGCACGCCGCGCGCGGCGGCGGTGAGCAGGCGCGCGAGGCGGCGCCACTCCGCGGGGGAGCCCCCGTTCGTGAGCCGGCCCTCCGGCCACAGCAGCCCGTTCGTCACCTCGTTGCCGGTCTGCACGGCGGCGATCACGGCGCCCGAACCCGCGATCGCTCGCAGCGCCTCGCGCGTCCAGGTGCGCACGCTGTCGTCGAGCGCCGAGCCGCGCACGCCGGCCCAGCGCGCGGGCGTGTCCTGCCGGCCCGGATCCGCCCACGTGTCGGAGTAGTGCAGGTCCACCAGCACCGGCAGCCCCAGCGCCGCGGCGCGCCGCGCGAGCGCCGTCGTGCGCGCCACGCCGCACGCCGAGTCCGCACCGTCCACCCACACGCGCAGCCGCACCGCATTCCGGCCCCGCGCGGCCAGCAGCGTCATCGCGTCGGCCGTGCGGCCCGAGTCCGAGAACACGGCGCCCGCGCGCTCGACGTCGGCGAGCGACGACACGTCGGCGCCCGTCACGAAGCCGCGCGGCGCGGCCGAGGCGACGCTGGCGAACATCGCCAGCGCGAGCACGGCGCCGCACGCGGCGTTGCGCGGCGCGCTCACGACTGCCCCCGGCGGCGCGCTCGCTCGGCCTCTTCGCGCACGAACGGGTCCGCGTCCGCCACGGCGGCGGCGAGCGATTCGAGGATCGCGGCGCGCGGCCCCGGCGCCACGCGCGCGGCCAGCGCGTGAGCGATCTCGCCGAGTGCCCACGCCGCGTGGCCGCGCACGAGCGGCGCCGGGTCGCGCTCGAGCGCGCGCACGAGCGCGCCCGCCGCGTGCGCGTCGGCGCGGTTGCCCAGCGCCACGCACACGTTGCGCAGGAAGCCCTCGCGATCGGCGCGGCGGATCGGGCTGTCGGCGAACAACGTGCGGAACGTGGCTTCGTCGAGGTCGAGGAAGCGCTCCAGCGACCAGCCCTCGTACGCCTTCGCGTGCAGTCGAGCCTCGCGGGCGGGCGGCGCGAAGCGGTTCCACGGGCAGACTTCCTGGCAGAGGTCGCAGCCGAAGATCCAGTCGCCGATCGCGGCGCGCTGCTCGCGCGGGATCGGCCCGCGGTGCTCGATCGTCAGGTACGAGATGCAGAGCCGCGCGTCCACCTGGTAGGGCGCCACGATCGCACGCGTGGGGCACGCCTCGAGGCAGCGCACGCACGTGCCGCAGTGCTCGCGCGGCAGCGGGTCGTCGGCGTCGAGGTCGCGGTCGATCAGCACTTCGCCGAGCAGGAACCACGAGCCCAGTTGCGGCGACAGCAGCCCGGAGTGCTTGCCGATCCAGCCGAGCCCGGCGCGCTCGGCCCAGCCGCGCTCGAGGATCGCGCCCGTGTCCGAGTACCACAGCGAGCGCGAGCCGGGGAACAACTCGGTGCGGATCCAGCTCTCCAGCGCGCCGAGCTTGTCCTTCATCACCTGGTGGTAGTCCACGCCCGCCGCGTAGCGCGCGACGCGACCCAGCCGCGCGTCGCGCGCCGCGTCGTGGTCGGGTGGATGACACATCGCCACGCACAGCACGGCGCGCAGGTCGCGCAGCAGCCGCGAGGGATCGGCGCGTCGTCCGCGGTGCTTGTCGTTCGCGAGCCAGTGCATGTCGCCGTGGCGGCCCGCGGCGAGCCAGGCCTCGTAGCGCTGCTGTGCTTCGAGCGCGCCCACGCGCGCGATGCCGGCGGCTTCGAAGCCCAACTCGCGCGTGCGTGCGAGCAGTCGCTGCGTGGGGGTGGGGAGGTCGTCCACGATGCGGCGTGCGCCGGTCAGCCCCGGACCGAGTCTCGCGCGGCCGGCCGGTCGAGCTTGCGGGGCCGACCCGAAGAGCCGGGCTCGAGCTTGCCGCCGCCGGGACCCGCGGGCGCGCGGCCCGGCTTCGCGTGCGGCCCTTCGCCGGTGCGCACGCTGTCGATCGGCGCCACGCGCGGCGTGGGCTTGCCCGTGGGCGTGGACGCTCGCGGCGCCGGTGGCGCGGACGGCGCGGCCGCGCGCTCGCGGGCCGCGACGAGTTCGCGCGTGCCCGCCTCGATCGCACGGCGCGTCGCGGTCAGCACGGCCCCCTCGTCGTCCACGCGCGCGTCGAGCGGACGCACCACCGCCGGGCGTTGCACGTCGAGCTTCTCGATCGGCCGCACGGTGGTGTGCATCGCGCGGCTGATCGCCTCGAAGCTGGGTCCGCGGTTGAACACGGCGCCCTCGGCGCGGTCCAGGTTCACGACCGGATCGAGCTGCTCGACGTTCGGCGCGAGCGTGGTCACGAATTGCGGCGAGCGGTCGAGCCCGGTGGCCGCGAGCTGGTGCGCGGGCACGTACGTGAACACGCCGCCCGGCGCCTGGTCGTAGTCCGAGTAGCCCGGCGGTCCGAGCGGGGTCCAGCCGTACCAGTCGCCGGCGTTCGCCCACGCGACCCACGCCGGCCCCCATTCGTAGCCGGGCAGCCAGACCCAGCCCTGGAAGCGGTCGTAGAACCACGTGCCGTAGTGGTACGTGATCCAGCCGAACGGCTCGTCGGAGATCCACACCCAGCCGTAGGGGTCCGACGGCTGCCACCAGCCCTCGAGGTAGGGGCGCCACGCCACGAAGTTCACGCGCGGCCGGAACACGAAGCCGTACGGCTCGATCAGCACCCAGTCGCCGTACTCCACCAGGTCGTCGTAGAACACGCGGTACTCGTGCGGCAGCGCGGCGCGCGCGGCGGGCATGCTGCGCGGCACGTACGGACCGGAGGGGCCACCCGAGACGGCGCACGACAGGGACAGGGCGGCCAGCGCCAGCGCGGCCAGCGCGACGACGAGACGGCGGATCACGGGAGGCCTCGGGGTTCGTGGAGTCGGGGCGGGGGTGGCGCAAAGGTACACCGGACGCGGGCCGCGGCGCGACGCCCACGAGGGTTCAGGCCCACGAACCTCGGCCCCCCGGCGGCTCCCGGCCGGCCCAGAGATTCCTCGCTCCGGCGTGCCCGGGGGGGCATGCTCCCCGGCGTTCCCCCTTCGCGGATGGATCGCCGCCCCCGCGCGATTCGGTGGACTCCCCGACCGAAGGACCGCCATGACCATGGATCGCCCGCAACGCGGGGGAACGTCGGCGCGTCGCGTGGTGCCGTTGCTGACCGGCGCTGCACTCGCGGCGTTCGCGCTGTTCAAGGACGCCGGCACGCCCGGCCCGCACGACTTCGGCCTGCAGCAGAGCCTGCTGCTGCTCGCGGCCCTGGTGCTGCTGCTCGAAGCGCTCGCCGCGCGGCGGAACGCCCGCTTCCCGGCGCTGTGGTCGGCGATCGAGCAGGGCGACCGCTTCGGCATCGGGCTCGCCCGGCTCACCGCCGTCGTGGTGGCGAGCACGTGGCTGTTCGACTTCCGCGACTACCTCGTGGACGACAGCTACATCACGTTCCGGTTCTCGCAGCACCTCGCGGGCGGACTGGGGCTGGTGTGGAACCCGGGCGAACCGCCGGTCGAGGGCTTCTCGAACCTGTTGTGGATGCTGCTCGCCACGCTGTCGCTGCGGCTGGGGCTCGACCCGCTCGTGGTGTCGCGCGCGGTGGGCGCGGCGTGCGTGCTCGGCGCGCTCGTGGTGGTGCACCGCACGGCGCTGCGGCGCGTGCGCTCGCCGGGCGCCGCGGCGGTGGCGCCGCTCGCGTTGGCATGCATGCCGGCGCTCGGCTTCTGGGCCATGAGCGGGCTCGAGACCGCGTCGGTGGTGCTGCTGGTGTCGCTGGCGGTGGACGCGTTCGACCGCGAGGCGGGCCGTGTCCGCTGGCCGTGGCGCACGGCGCTCTGGTCGGTGCTGCTCGCGCTGTCGCGGCCGGAGGCGCCTGCGGCGGCCGTGCTGATGCTGCTGCCCCTCGCGTTCGGCGCGCGTCGCGGCGGGCCCGCGTGGATCGCGCGGTTCGCGCTGCTGGCCGGCCCGCCGGTGGCGGTGCTGTTCGCGTGGCGCTGGATGACGTTCGGCAGCCTGGTGCCGAACACGCTGTCGGCGAAGGCGCACCTGCTGGTCGGGCTGCCGATCGTGCTCGACTTCGTGGCCTACGCGCTGCCGCTGTGGCTGCTGCTGCTGGTGCGGCTGTCGATGCGCCGCGGGCGGCTGCTCGACTGGTCCACCGCGTGCGTGCTGGTGGGCGCGCTGCTCGCGGCGCTGAACGTGGCGCCGCAGGTGGCGCACGCGCACCGCTTCTTCCTGCCGGTGCTGCCCATGCTCGTGGCGTGCGCGGCGTGCGCGTGGGACGACCTGCTCGCCTCCGCCGACCGGCCCGTGCTCGCCGGGCGCGTGGCGCTCGCGGGCACGGTGGCGCTCACGCTGATCGCGCCGGTGTTCCCGATGAGCACGTACGCCACGCTGGAGTCGACGGGCCTGCGCGAGGCGCACGCGCGCGTGGCCGACGCGCTGCGTCGCACGTTCCCGCCCACCGCGCTGCTCGCGGCGTCCGACTGCGGCCTGCTCGCGTACCGGTCGGGGCTGCGCGTGGTCGACCTGT